>JAENWD010000091.1 GCA_016650245.1 Vicinamibacteria bacterium | reverse complement strand
GCCGTGGACGCGCGTGGACGACGTGCCGGCGTTGATTCGAGATCGCCAGGCGCAGCACATAACGGTCGCCGCGGTCGAGACGACGGCGTCAGCGGTCGACGTGTTCGATTGGCGCCCGCGCTTTCCGGTGTGCCTGGTCTTCGGGCACGAAGTCGACGGCTTGCCGCCAGCCGTCATCGAGGCGTGCGACGTGCGTGTCCGCATCCCGATGTTGGGACGAAAATCCTCACTCAACGTCGCCACGGCCGGCGGCATCGTCATCTACGAGCTGCTGCGGCAGTATCGCGATGGTGCGTCCTCTGGGTTGAAATGACGGGTCAGCGCGAGCTGGTCCCCTCGTGATACGTGAGTCCGTGCGCGAATGCGAACAGCGGATCCTTCGAATCGTACGGGACGTCCTCCTTCTGGGCGCGGACGGCGTCCATCGACGCCGGCAACTCGAAGGGAAGCTTGCCGGTCGGCACGAACGCGCCGGTGAGGACGGCGAGCAGCGCCTGATCGCTCACGCCGAAGGTCCCTAGAAGCGCCGCGGATTCCAAGGCGAGCTCAGGGATCACGTAGGGGCGATCCAGGTGAATGGCAACGACCGTCGGTTTGGCCCGCATGATCGTGCGGATGTGCGCCACCTGCTCGGCGGGTAACGTGAGCACGATAGGGGCGCCGCCCGTGTCCATGGCGCCAAGCTGCCGGTTACCCGCGCCAGGCCCGCCGGCGGACGGGCGCCCAGATCCGGTCGACATCCGGCCACTCACCACGCGAAGGATGCAGACGTCCGCGTCCTCGGGACGGCTCGCCGCGACGAGGCCGTCACGCAGGAGCATGGCCGGGTCGATCCCTTCCACGTAGACCTTCGTGCTCTTGCGCAACGGCAGGATGCCGTTACTGTTCTTGAGCACCACGATCGACTTGCGCTGCGCCAGGTCGGCCTTCTTCTGGAACTCGGGGTTGTTCACGGTCCTGGCGGCAAGCTCCGCGTCGGCGTACGGATTTTCGAAGATGCCCAGCGCGAAGCGGACCCGCAGGATCCGACGCACAGACTCGTCGATGCGCTTCTCGCTCAACTGGCCGCTCTTCACCAGGTTGACGATGTAGTCCGGCGTCGCGTCGTTGCCGATCAGATCGGTGCCGGCGTCGATGGCCTTCTTGTAACGCTGCTCGACCGTGAGGCGCTCGACGCCCCACACCATTGACGTGGTGATGCCAGAGTCCGAGTTCACCACGCCCTTGAAGCCGAGCTCGTTGCGCAGCAGGTCGGTGACGATCTGCGAGTTGAACGCCATACCGACTTCTTCCTTCGTGATCCCCTTCGGAATCGAGTAGTACGGCATCATCGCGACGGCCCCGGCGTTGATCGCGGCTCTGAACGGGACAAGGTGATAGCTGAACTTGCCGCCCGGGTAGACCTGGTTCTTGCCGTAGACGAAATGCGAGTCCTGCCCGCCTTCGACGGGACCACCCCCGGGGAAGTGCTTCACTACCAGCGCGACGCTCTGAGGCCCAAGCTGTGGGCCCTGGAAGCCGCGCATCATCGCAACCAGCATCTGGCTGGCCACCTCGGCGTCCTCGCCGAGCGTGCCAGAGATGCGCGCCCAGCGCGGCTCGGTGGCCAGGTCGGCCTGCGGATGGTACGCGCCGCGAATGCCCATCGACACGTACTCCTGTGCGGCCATCGACGCGAACTCCTGCACCAGGCGCGGGTCGCGCGTGGCCGCGAGCCCCAACGTCCCCGGCCACTGCGAGAAGCTGCCGGCCGCCTCGTCGATGCCGATCACCGCGCCTGAACCCAGGTGGTTCCGCGGATTGGTGACGAAAAACGCCGGGATGCCCAGCCGCGTGCCTTCGGCCAGTTGCTGCACCCCGTTGAGCCAGCCGACCATCGTCTTCGGATCGGTGTTCACCCGGTTGATGAACTGCGTGATGTGGCGCTGGGACAACGCCTCCGAGGTGCCGGGGAGCGTCCACGACGGACCGCCAAACGGGTTGGGCATCGGCCGCGACTCTTCGTTGACCGTCCCGTTGGGTCCCATCACCAGTGTCGGGCCGACCATCATGCCGGCCTTCTCTTCGACCCTCATCTGCGAGACCAGGTCGTTGACCCGCTCGTCGGTCGGGCGACGCCAGTCCTCGTACGCGTCGAGGCGGCCGTTCTTGTTCAGGTCCTTGAACTTCAAGCCGTCGACGTCGAGGAGTCGGGCGGTTCTGGCGCCCAGCACCGGCTGAGCGACCGACGGCGTCGAGCGGCCCGCGGCCGCCATCCCGAGGCACAGCACCGTGAGCAGAACCGCGATCGTGGCGAACTCGTGCGTCCTCAACGACTTCATGCCCACACTCCTGTCCGGGCGGCGGCGTGCGCGCGCCGGGGTAATCCCTGCTGTGTCAGATACCGATATCCAAACAGGTACGCCAGTGGTGTCTCGGTACATGCTTGCACGTTTGTTCACGCGGCAGACGATTTCGGTCGTGCTGGCCGCAGGTCTGTGGCTGGGCCCGGTCCTTGCCGCCGACGACGATCTGGTCGGCGTCGTGCTGGTGCACGGCCGGCCGGAAAAAAACGTCGTCGTGTGGCTCGAGGGTGGCGCTGGCCGATCGCCGGTACCCGCGAGGAAGATCGTCCTCGATCAGCGTCAGCTCCAGTTCAAGCCGCACGTCCTGGCCGTTTCGGTCGGGTCGCAAGTGGAGATGCCCAACAGCGACCGCGTCTTCCACAACGTGTTCTCGTTCCACGACGGCAAGCGCTTCGACCTCGGCCTGTACCCGGTCGGCACCGCAAGGACGGTGACCTTTGATCGGCCCGGCTTGAGCCGCATCTTCTGCAACATCCACCCGAACATGGCGGCGTACGTGCTGGCCGTGGACTCCGCGTACTTCGCGGTCTCCGACAGCCAGGGCCAGTTCGCGATGGCCGACGTCCCCAACGGCTCGTACACGTATCACGCGTGGCGGCCAGGCGGCGAGACCAGGACGGGCACCGTCGCCGTCGAGTCGGGCCGACGCCTCGAGATCCGCTGGCCATGACCCGCTGGATCGCCGCGCTCTCGCTCGTGTGCCTGTCGTGTGCCGCGTCGGCGCATGGCCAGACGCTCGCTGTCGAGGTCGGACAAAGCGTCGGTGTCTCCACGGAGGACATCGCCTCGGTGGGGACACAGGTCCGCGTGCTGGGCGAGGCCTCGTCGGGCCTGCGATTCCAGGTCGAAGGCGCGTGGGGCGCCCGATCGAGCGACGACGCGTCCGACGTGTTCGGCACCGCCTACCCCTACGATGGCAGCTTCCAGGTCATTGAGGCGTACGGCGAGTATTTCTTCACGCCCCAACAGTGGGTGCGCTCGGTGAAAGGCGGGCGCTATCGCACGCCCTTTGGCATCTCCGCCGCCAGCGACCACGCCTACATCGGATTTGTTCGCCCGCCGCTGATTCGCTACGGCGAGTACTACGCGCTGTCGAGTGGGTACCTGGAGCACGGCGTCGATGTGGTCGTCGGCGCTCCGCGCCTCTCTGTCGAGTTGAGCCTCGGCACGCCAGGCGACGTCGGCAACGCGATTCGCCGCTCTGGCGTCGACACGGTCGTGCGCGCCGAAGGCACGGCTGGCTCCCTCATCGTCGGCGTCAGCTTCATCGACACCACGCCGTATCTGCCGGCGAGGTTTGCCACCGGTCGTGCGCGCTTTGGCGGCGTGGACGCGCGGTGGATGGGCGGCGGCGTGCAGGTGCGCGGCGAGTGGCTGGGCGGCCGCCCGTTTGACGGCACGACAACGACAGGCGGCTATGCCGACGTGATCGTGCATCGCCCGGTGATGGGGCCCGTGACGGCGCTGGTTCGCGCGGAACGGCTGGCGTACACCGCGCCCGAGCCTTTTGCGCTCTACTCCCATCGGTATGCGGCTGCCGTGCGCGTCCGCCTGTGGAAGGGGCTGGCCACCTCTGTCGGCGTGAGTCATCAGGGAGGCGAGTTGACCCAGAAACGCCGGACGGCCATCGACGTCGGCGTGACGTACGCCGCGCGGCACGACTTCTAATCCGCTCATGGGCGGGTTGCCACACAGTCACATCGTGGCCCTTCCGTGGCACAGCCGCCTGGAAGCGCGAGTCGCCTTCGCGCTGGCCCTGCTGGTCGCCGGCGCGCTCGGCGCGATGCTTCTCATCACAATCCAGTTGGTGTCCACACAGTCGCGGACCAGGGCTGAAGACGAGCTCGAAGTCGCGAAGGCTGCGTTCTCGAGCCTGATGGAGAATCGGGCGGCCTCCTCGATCGCCCTGACGACGCTGGTGACCGAGCTGCCGGTGTTCCGCGCGCACCTGACCGATGCGCGGCTCGCCGAGGACCGCCCCACCATCGACGCGATGGCCGACGGTTATCGTCGTCAGCTCGAGGCGCATTTCGTCCTCGTCACCAACGGCGACGGCACCTGGCTGGCGAACCCTGGTTGGCCTGACGCGGGCAGTCCGCCACCAGACGCGCTCGGCCACCTGCTCGACCAAGCGCGGCACGGAACACCTGGCGCCGGCGTCGTCGGCCGTGGCAACGAGCTGTTCCTCGCCGTCTCTGCTCCGGCTCGTTTCGCAGATGAGGTTCTTGGCACGCTGACGGCGGGCTACCGGCTCACCGACGGCCTCGCGGGGGAACTGGCGCGACTGGCTCAGTGTGAAGTCGTGTTGATCTCTGGCACGCGGATCGCCGCAACCAGCCTGAAGAATCCGGCGCACCCGGACACGGCCCGGCTGGTCGCCGAGGTCTCGTCCGCTCGATTCGGCGTCCTGGCGCAGGTCCGCCGCATTGGCGACCACCAGTACGTCGGAGGCATC
>JAENWD010000090.1 GCA_016650245.1 Vicinamibacteria bacterium | reverse complement strand
GCTGCTGTCTCTCCCAGGAACTCCAGCATCTGCGCGCCCGCGAGCATCGTCGCCATCGGGTTGGCGATGCCGCGGCCGGCGATGTCTGGCGCCGAGCCGTGCACGGGCTCGAACATCGAGGGGAACGTCTTCGGCGGGTTCAGGTTCGCGCTTGGCGCCAGCCCCAGGCTCCCCGTGATGGCCGCGCTCAAGTCCGTGAGGATGTCGCCGAACAGATTCGATGCCACCAGGACGTCGAAGCTCTCGGGCCGGCGAACCAGGTCCATGCACGCGGCGTCGACGAGCAGCGACTCGGTGCGGACGTCCGGATAGTCGCGTGCGGTTTCGGCGAAGACCCGATCCCAGAATCCCATGCTGAAGCCTTGCGCGTTCGATTTGGTGACCGAGGTCAGCAGGCGCTTCCTGTTTCGGCGCCGCGCCAGGTCGAAGGCGAAGCGGATGATCCGCTCGGTCCCGTGACGCGTGAACATCGCCGTCTGCACGGCCACCTCGTGCGGCCCTCCGGCATACAGCGAACCGCCAATCTGCGCGTATTCCCCTTCGGTGTTCTCACGCACGACGACGAAATCGATCTCGCCGGGCCGCTTGCCGGCAAGCGGTCCCCGCACGCCGGGATACAGCACGGCCGGCCGCACGCAGGCGTATTGATCGAAAGCCCGGCGGATTGGCAGCAGCAAGCCGTTCAGCGTGACGTTGTCTTGCAGGCGCGGATCGCCTACCGCGCCGAAGAAGATCGCATCGAAGTGACGCAATCGTTCGAGCGCATCGGCCGGCATCATGCGGCCATGCTCGAAGTAGTACTCGGAGCCCCACGAAAAGTGCTCCCAGGCGAGCTGCACGTGGTCGCGCGCTCCTGCGGCCTCGAGCACCCGGATGGCCGCCGGGATCACTTCGTTTCCGATGCCGTCGCCCTGGATTACCGCGATACGGTAGCTGTTCATTTAGTCACCACAGGCCAATCACTCTCCACCAGAGAAACCCGACTGGCAGCCAGATCGCCAGGTGCACGAGCGAGATCAGGAAGCCAATCCGCCACCACTCGCCTTGCGTCAGATACCCAGCGCCGAACACGATGGGCGCCGGTCCCGTGCCGTAGTGCGTGATGGCGGCGTTGAGGCTCGAGAAGAAGCCGAAGCTCAGCGCCGTCAGCAGCGGCGGCGCGCCGAGGCCAACCGCGACGGCGAAGAACGCTGGGAACATCGCGGTGACGTGCGCGACCAGGCTGGCAAACGCGTAGTGGGAGTAGAGATAGACGACAAGCAGCGCGGCTAGCGCCCACCACCACGGCCACGCGCCCACAAAACCAGCTGCCGTGCCGGCGAAGGCCTTCGGCAAGCCGGCCTTGTCGAGCTGTCCCGCCAGCATCACGAGGCCGCCGAACCAGATCAACGCGTCCCATGCGCCCTTCTCAGCGAGGACATCCTGCCAGTCGAGCACGCGCGTGACAAGCAGCAGCGCCAGGCCGAGATACGCGATCGCGGTCGGCGAGGCGCCATGCCACTCGGCGGACAGCCAAAGCACGAGCACCGTCGAGAAGACCGCCAGCATCACCCGCTCGTTGCGCCCGAGCGGTCCCATCGCGCGCAGACGCTCCGCGGCCAGGCTCTGCGCCGGCCTGGTGTCGTTCAGGGCCGGCGGACACAACCGGTACACGACCAGGGGCACGACGATGAGCGCCACGATGCCAGGCACCGCCGCAGCCGCTGCCCACATTGTCCACGACAGTTCGGTTCCAGACGCCTGGCGCGTGAGCTCGGCGACCAGAGGGTTCGGGGCGGTTGCCGTCAGGAACATCGCCGAGACGACGAGGTCGCCCTGATAGAGCGTCGTCATCAGGAATGCCCCGATGAGGGACGCGGTCGGGCCCGGCTCGGAGCCAAACGCGCGTGCGACACTCAGAGTGATCGGGAACAGGATGCCGCCGGCGCGCGCCGTGTTGGACGGCGTCATCGGCGCCATTACGAGATCGGCCAGTACGATGGAGTAGCCGAGACGGAGCGCGCTGCCGCCGAAGCGGCGGATGATCAGATACGCGATGCGCTCGCCGAGCCGCGTCTGGATGATGCCGCGCGCGAACATGAAGGCGGCGACGATGAGCCAAACCGTCGTGTTGCCGAACCCCGAGAGCGCGTCCTGGATCGAGACGAGGCCGAGCAGGCTGGAGGCCGTGATGGCCAGGAGCACCACGGCCCCGGACGCCATCGGGCGCGTCATCAACGCGCATACGGTGGCCGCAAACAGCGCCAGCAGCCCCCAGCCTCGCGACGGAAATGCGGCGTGCGGCAGCAGCCAGACCCCGGCCCCGACGATGAGCGGCACCGCCCAGCGCCAGCGATCGGGCGATCGTGGCGGCGTCGGGGGCGCGGCGGGCACGGAGGTTTATTGCACGAATCGAAGCTGGGACAAAACGCCGAGGATTCAGGAAGCGCTGTAACATAGGCCAAACCCAGTCGGACAGAACCATGAACCGGCGGAGTTTCCTCAGAACAGGGGCGGGCGCCATCCTCGGCTGCGGACGCGCGCGTGGATCCCGCTATCGTCCGGTTCGACCCGGAGATCGAGCCTTTGGTCCGCCTCCTCGAACAGACGCCACGCGAGCGGCTCTTCGAAGAGGTCGCCGCCCGAATCAAGAAAGGTCTCACCTACCAAGAGACGCTCGCTGCGCTGCTCCTGGCTGGCATTCGCAACGTCCAACCGCGTCCGAGCGTGGGGTTCAAGTTCCACGCGGTGCTCGTCGTCCACTCTGCGCACCTGGTCGCCCTCGCGTCTCCCGAGGCGGACCGCTGGCTTCCCATCTTCTGGGCACTCGATCAGTTCAAGCGGTCGCAGGCAACGGATGTGCGCGAAGGCGACTGGACGATGCGGGCGGTCGACCCGAAGGGGCTGCCCTCGACAGTGTCGCCGGCCCGCGCCTTCACCACCGCGATGGACGAGTGGGATGAGTCGCGCGCCGACGCGGCGGCCGCCTCGCTCGCCAGGGGCCTGACCCCTGGTGACGTATTCGAGATGTTCGCGCGCTATGCCGCTCGCGACTTC
>JAENWD010000089.1 GCA_016650245.1 Vicinamibacteria bacterium | reverse complement strand
GTGAGCGTCAAGCTTGTGGCAGAAGTTGGCGTTGGCACGGTCGCAGCCGGTGTCGCCAAGGCGAAGTCGGATGTCGTCCTCATCTCCGGGCACGATGGCGGGACGGGCGCTAGCCCGCTGACATCGTTGGAGCGCGCGGGGATTCCGTGGGATGTCGGGCTTGCGGAAACGCAACAGACGCTCGTCCTGAACAAATTGCGCGACCGCATCATCGTGCAGGCCGATGGCCAGATGAAGACCGGCCGCGACGTCGTCATCGCCGCGCTGCTGGGCGCCGAAGAGTTCGGGTTTGCCACCGCGCCGCTGGTCGTCTCGGGCTGCGTGATGATGCGCGTGTGCCATCTCAACACCTGCCCGGTCGGCATCGCCACGCAGGATCCGGAGCTGCGCAAGAAGTTCAACGGCAAGCCCGAGTTCGTCGAGAACTTCTTCAAGTTCATCGCCGAGGAAGTTCGCGAGCTGATGGCCGTGCTCGGCTTCCGGTCGATGGAAGAGATGATCGGCCACGTCGAGAAGCTCGACGTGCGCCGCGCGCTCGACCATTGGAAGGCGCACGGGCTCGATCTCTCGACGATCCTCTACGACCCGCCGTCGGCCGCCGGCCATCCGCGCCACCAGACCGTCGCGCAGAATCACAGCCTCGACAAGGCGCTCGACAACACGTTGATCGATTTGTGCCGCGACGCGCTCGAGGGCCGCGGCGGCGCCGACATCCGTCTCCCGATTCGCAACGTCAACCGGACCGTGGGGACGATGCTGGGCTACGAGGTGACGTCGCGCTTTGGCGGGCAGGGATTGCCCGACGACACGATCCGGCTGCGCTTTGAAGGATCCGCCGGCCAGAGCTTTGGTGCGTTCATCCCGCGCGGCATCACCATGACGCTCGAAGGCGACGCCAACGACCACGTCGGCAAGGGCCTGTCGGGCGGCCGCATCATCGTCTACCCGCCCAGGCGTGCGACGTTTGCGGCCGAGGAGAACATCATCGTCGGCAACGTCGCGCTGTACGGGGCGACCAGCGGCGAGGCGTTCTTCCGCGGGGTCGCCGGCGAGCGGTTTGCCGTGCGCAACAGCGGCGCGACCACCGTCGTCGAAGGCGTCGGCGATCACGGCTGCGAGTACATGACCGCCGGACGCGTCGTCGTGCTCGGCAAGACCGGGCGGAACTTCGCGGCCGGCATGAGCGGCGGCGTGGCCTACGTGCTCGACCTGTCCGGGAAGCTTGCCAGCCGCGCCAACAAGGGCATGTGTGACCTCGAGACCATCGACGAGGAGGACGAGGCGTTTCTTCGGGGGATCGTGTGCCGGCACATCGCCTTCACCAGCAGCGCGCATGCCTCGCACCTGCTCTTCACGTGGGCGCAGATCAAGCAGCACTGGGTGAAGGTGATGCCACGCGACTACAAGCGCGTGCTGCTGGCCGAGGCGGCCGCGAGAAAGTCGGGCCGGGTTGCGGAGTTCCGCGAGCTGGTGGGCGCCGCCAATGGGTAAGCCCACCGGGTTCATCGAGATTGCGCGCAAGAAGCAGCCGACGCGTCCCGTGGGGGATCGTGTCCGCGACTGGCAGGAAGTGTATCTGCCCTACAGCGTGGACACGCTGCGCCAGCAGGGCGCGCGCTGCATGGACTGCGGCATCCCCTTCTGCCATCAGGGATGCCCGCTGGGCAACCTGATTCCGGACTGGAACGATCTGGTCTACCACGATCGCTGGCAGACGGCGATCGAACGGCTGCTGGCGACCAACAACTTCCCCGAGTTCACTGGGCGCCTGTGCCCGGCGCCCTGTGAAGGCTCGTGCGTCTTGGGAATCAACGCGGATCCAGTGACGATCAAGGGCATCGAGAACGCGATCATCGAGCGCGCATTCGACGAAGGCTGGATCGCGCCGCGCCCGCCGGTGCACCGCACCGGCAAGCGCATCGCGGTCGTCGGTTCTGGTCCGGCAGGACTGGCCGCAGCCGATCAGCTGAACAAGGCGGGCCATCTGGTGATCGTGTTCGAGCGCGCCGATCGCATCGGCGGTCTGCTTCGTTACGGCATCCCCGAGTTCAAGATGGAGAAGCGCGTTCTCGACCGACGGCTGTCGGTGATGGAGGCCGAGGGCGTGAAGTTCCGGCCCAACGCGAACATCGGCCGCGACATCCCCGCCGACGAACTGCAGCGAGAGTTCGACGCGATCGTGCTGGCTGGCGGCTCGACGATTCCGCGCGACCTGCCGATTCCCGGCCGGCAGCTCACGGGCGTCTACTTCGCGATGGAGTATCTGACGCAGCAGAACAAGCGCAACCAGGGCGACTCGGTAGCGGAGTCCGACGTCATCAGCGCGAAGGGCAAGCGCGTCGTGATCATCGGCGGAGGCGACACCGGTGCCGACTGCCTCGGCACCACGCATCGCCAGGGCGCGACGTCGGTGCATCAGTTCGAGCTGCTGGCCAGGCCGCCAGACCAGCGTGCCGACGACAACCCGTGGCCGACCTGGCCGCAGATCTTCCGCGTGTCGACTGCGCACGAAGAGGGTGGCGAACGGTTGTACTCGGTGCTGACGACGGAGTTCGAGGGCAAGGACGGACGCCTGGCCGGGCTCAAGGGCCACAGCGTGATGGCGGCGCAGGAGAACGGCCGGATGACGTTCAAGGCCGTGCCTGGCACCGAGTTCACGTTGGAATGTGATCTCGTGCTGCTGGCGATGGGCTTTGTGGGTCCCGAGAAAGGCGCGGTCGAACAGCTCGGCGTGAAACTCACCGACCGGGGTACCGTCGCGCGCGACGAGAACTGGATGACCAACGTCGCCGGAGTGTTTGCTGCCGGCGACATGCAGCGGGGACAGTCGTTGATCGTCTGGGCCATCGCAGAAGGGCGCAGCGCCGCCCGCGGCGTTGACCAGTGGCTCATGGGTCAGTCGCAGTTGCCCGCACCGGTGTAGGCGGACTGCGGACTATGGGCTACGGAAGTGCCTCGAACGAGAACCTGACGTCGGCCTCGATCCGCGAGGCTGAAACCGAGTTGCGGCGCGCGATCGCCGCTTCGCCCTTGTTAGCACCGGCGTATGCCACGCTCGGCGGCCTGCTGGCGGCGCGCGATGGCCCAAGCCTCGAGGCGCTGGCGCTGATTCAGCGCGCCATCGCCCTGGACCCGTCGGCCGTCGGACACCAGGTCACGCTTGGCCAGGTGCTGCTGATGAGCGGCGATGCGGCCGAGGCGCAGCGCGTCGCTGAACGCGCGCGCGCGACCGCACGCACGGCCACCGAGCGCGAAACCGTGGAGCGGCTACTGCAGGCCGCGCTCGACCGAGCCGATCGGCCACGCTGACGGACCGACGCTAGAAACGCGTCGGCCATCGCTGACGCGCATGAAAGACCGCGATGATTTCAAGACGGTCGCCGCGTAGCCTGTAGGGAATCACGAAGGGTGTCTGCGGCACGACGAGCTCGCGGGTCCCTGCCACTCGGCCTGGCCGACCCAGACTCGGCATCTCGGCCAGGCGCTCGACGGCCGCGAGCAGGGCCCGGGCCGTTCGGTCCGCGGCGTCGGGGCTGTCGCGCGCGATGTAGGCACGAAGGTGCGTAAGGTGGCCAATCGCACGCGGCGACCAGACGACGGTCACGCGCGGGGCGCCTTTCGCTCACGTGTCCCGCCCCACGAGCCAAGCCATCTCGACACCTCGCTGTGTGCGACGCCCCGGCCTTCATTGAGTTCCCTGAGACCCGCCTGAATCTCGTCGAGCTGCCAGCTCTCCGCGTCGACAAACGCGACGATCGCTTCGGCGGCCAGAAACGACTTGGAACGGCGGGCGCGCTTGGACAGCGCCTCGAGTCTCCTCTTGGTGTCCGCGTCAATCCGAACGGAAAGTGTGGTCGTCGGCTGTGTTGCCATGTGTTGTATTGTACACAAGCTACCAACAACCGGCCCAACCTGCCCCAACCCGCCCCAACCCGCCCCAACCCGATCAACCCGTGGTCCCCGCACCGGGCCCAGGTCTTGTCACAAACGCCTCGGCACGCGTGGCCGCGTTCGGGTGACGCGCCGCGTAGGCGGCGAGCCAGTCGTTGCGGAACGCATCCGCGCGGGCAGCGTCAACCAGTGCCCACACGCTGCCGCCGAAGCCGGCGCCAAAACTCGACGCGGCATGCGCGCCGAGGTCGCGCGCAAGGCGCGCCAGCGTGACGGTCTCGGGCACCTGGTTGCCCAGTAACTCCTCCGCTGCGCGCTGTGACCGATCGACGAGCGCGCCAAACTCCGCGAGCCGGCCGGCGATCAGCGCCTCGAGCGCGGCGGGCAACACCTGTCGGTCCTCGACGAGGAAGTGTTCGAGCCGACCGAGTAACGCGGCCGACGGAAACGCGGACGCTGGAACGTCGGCCAGCAACTGTCGCAGGCTCGCGGACGCGTCAGGTGAAGCGTCGAGGACATCGGCAAGCGTGACCGAGCCGCGACGACGGAACTGAAGTTCCGGCCTACGTGCGATGGCCACGATCTCGGTCACCAACGCGGAGGCGCGGTTGTACTTCTCGCGCGCGCTGCCGGTCTTGTCGGCCGCGATGCCGCTGGCCGCCACGACGAACACGTAGTCGGGATCGAGTGCGACGCGTCCCTGCGGCATCACGGGGTGATACCGGTACCACGTCAGGCGGCCGGCCTGGCTCAGCAGGATCGCGGTGTGGTCCTCGCTGCCGCCAGAGGTTCCAACGCCGTGGTCGCCGTCCAGCCGGCCAAACGCGCTGCCGTTCTCGATGCTGCCAAGGTAGCCCGCCAGGTGCAGGTCGTCGGGAATCGCGGCGGTGAACTCGGGCCGCTCGGCAAGGCGGTTGACGCCGGCGATCACGAGGAACACGGCCGTGATGAGCGCGCTCGACGTACTCAGCCCCGCGGCTCTCGGCAGCGTGCCGCAAAACGCAACGTCGGCGCCGCGACCCAGCGGCCCGAAATTGCGCGACAGGCGCCGCGCCACGGTCATCGGGTAGTTGGACCAGTGGCCCACCTCGGGCGCCAACGCCGCGTCGACGCGACACTCCGCCTCGCGGCCATCGCGCGCGTCCACCAGGCGCAGCAGGTCGTCGTCGCGCGGGACGTAGGACACGGAGAACCCGCGCTCGGCCGCGCACGTGAGACTGCGTCCCCCTGCGTAGTCGGTGTGCTTGCCCAGCACCTCGATGCGACCAGGCACGAACAGGCGCACGACGTCACGACGTCCCGCCAGACGGGCCAGCGCGGCGTCGGCTCGGTCCTGTGCAGCGTCGGCGACCAGTTGCGCGGCCGTGGACAGGTGCGTGCGCACGTCGGCGATCACAGCCGGACCTGGACACCGGCCAGCCGCGCGGCCACCGCAGCGATGTCTGCCCGCCCCGACAAGTCCAGCACGCCGGCATCCGAGAACACGACGCCCACGGGAAAGCGGCCGTCGTCGATCGCGTGCCCAACGGCGAGCGGCAGCTCGAGCTCGCCGCGCGGCGACAGCGGCACGCTCCGGCAGGCCTCGAAGATCCGCGTGTCGAAGCGCCAGCAGTTCATGCTGACGTACGGGCTGCGCTGCAATCGAGCGGCATCCACCTGGTCGGGCTTCTCGACGATGCGTCGCAGGCGATTGCCATCCAGATCGAGCAACGCGAACCGCCGGATACGGTCGGGGGCAATCTGCCCGTCGGCCAGCAGGCCCTTCTGGCTGAACGCCACCAGCCCAGGCAGCGTCAGAGCCGCCAGGTCCGAGAGCGCCTGCACCGGATAGTAGTTGTCGCCGTTGACCACGAGAAAGGGTTCGCCCTGTGCCCACGCTTCGACCGCGAGCACCGCATCGGCGGTGCCGCGCGGTTCCGCTTGCACGGCAACGTCCACGCTGATGCGGCTCAGCGTCACCTCCGTTGTGTAGTAGCGGCGCACCACGTCGTGCTCGGGCCCGATGACGACGCACAGCCGCGTCAGGCCGGCATCGGCCAGCGCGCTCAGGATGAAATCCAGAAACGGCCGCCCGATCGGAATGAATGCTTTGAGCCCCTCGTCGGCCGCCGCCGTCTGCGCGGCGTCGAGCTGGGCACCCGGCGCCTCCTGTCGCATGCGGGTGCCAAGCCCTCGCGCGAGGACAACGGCACGCTCGGTCATGGCGCCTCAGATGCCATCACGCGCGGCAGCAGTCGCGCGACGCCAACAGCGCCTGCCACCGAGACCGCCCCGTAGACCACGGCGGCGCCGATCTGCCCATACAGACACGCGCCGGTGGCAAACAGCGCGCCGTAGATCGCCGCGCAGCCGGAGATCGAAGCCAGCAGTGGCGCGCCCAGCGAGTCGCTGGCGGCCGTCTGTCCGGCGACACGTGCCACCGGGCCCCACCCGGGTCCGGCAGGCCGCACCCGCCGATAGAACCGGATGAGCACCGACTGGTCGGTCGGCTGCGTCAACCACGTCACCCCAAGCCAGACCACGGTCGTGATCGCGATGCTGACAAGCAGTGTCACGTGCGCGGGAATCCCGGCGCCCTGGCGCCCGGCGATGAAGAAGCCCGCGGCCACGACAAAAGAACTGACCATCGCGGCGATTTCGGACCAGGCGTTGATGCGCCACCAGAACCAGCGCAGCAGGTAGAGCAGCCCCGTGCCGGCGCCCACCGACAGCAGCAGGTTGAAGCTGGCCTGCGCGGTCTCGAGCACGAAGGTGAGCAGACCTGCCACGACCATCAGTCCTGCGGTGACCAGGCGACCAACCAGGACGTAGTGCGCCTCGCTCTCACCAGGCTTGAGAAAGCGCCGGTAGAGGTCGTGGACGACGTAGCTGGTGCCCCAGTTGAGATGCGTCGCGATGGTCGAGACGTAGGCCGCCAGTAATCCGGCGACCATCAGGCCCATCATGCCCGGCGGCAGGAAGCGCAGCATCGCCGGGTACGCCATGTCGTGCCCGATGAGCGAGCGGTCTACGTGGGGTAGCGCGCGGCCGATGTCGTCCAGCGTGGGGTAGACCAGCATCGAGGCCAGCGCCACGATAATCCACGGCCACGGCCGCAGGGCGTAGTGCGCGGCGTTGAACAGCAGCGTGCCCCAGACCGCGTCTTTCTCGCTTTTCGACGCGAGCATGCGCTGGGCGACATAGCTGCCGCCGCCCGGTTCGGCGCCCGGATACCACACCGACCACCACTGCACAGTGATGGGGATCAGCAGGAGCGTGAGAAACGTCCCCCAGTCCGAGGGGTCCGGCAGCAGTCGCAGCGTCTTGGGATCGATCTGACGCATCAGGCCCGCCAGGCCGCCGACCTGCGGTTGCTGCAGCGCGTAGTAGGCCGCGGCAATCGAGCCGGTCATCGCGATGCCGAACTGGATCATGTCGGCGACCATGACGCCCCAGAGGCCCGACGTCGCCGCAAACGCGACGTTGAGCACCGCGCACACCAGCAGCGTCTGCCCCATCGGCCAGCCGAGCAGCACGTTGGCGATCTTGGCCGCCGCCAGGTTCACCGTCGCCATGATCACGCAGTTGAAGAGCAACCCCAGATACACCGCTCGGAAGCCGCGCACCAGTGTTGCTGCGCGTCCTGAGTACCGCATCTCGTAGAACTCGAGATCGGTGAGCACTCCCAGCCGCCGCCACAGTCGGGCGTAGAAGAACACGGTCGTCATGCCGGTGAGCAAGAACGCCCACCAGGCCCAGTTGGCGGCCACGCCCCCCTCGCGCACCAGGTTGGCCACCAGGTTGGGCGTGTCGGTGCTGAAGGTCGTGGCCACCAGCGACACGCCCACCAGCCACCAGGGCGCCGCCTGACCCGACGTGAAGAACTCGGCGGTGCTCGACCCGGCGCGCCGCGCCAACAGCAGCGCCGGGACGAACGCGACCACGATGGACGCGGCGACGATGGCCCAGTCGAGGGGGGTGAGTAACATCGGTGCAAACATACAACAGAAGGTGCTCTCAGGTGCTGTAAGGTGCTAGCAGGTGCTGCGACTGACCTTTGTGGTTCTCATGTTCTGTCTGGCGATTGGCATCGTCGCCGGCTCCACGCCTCGCAAGCTGCTGGTGGCCCATCGCGGCGCATCGGCCTACGCGCCCGAGCACACGCTGGCCGCGTATCGGCTTGCGCTCGATCAGGGCGCGGACTTCGTCGAGCAGGACCTGGGCGTCACGCGCGACGGCGTCCTGATCTGCCTGCACGACCCGACTCTCGAGCGCACGACCGACGTCGAGCAGGTGTTCCCAGACCGTTTCCGCCAGGTGGACGGCGCTCGGCGCTGGTTCGCGGCGGACTTCACGCTCGAGGAAATCAAGCGGCTCGACGCCGGCGCATGGTTCGCCCAGAAGTACGCCGGCGAGCGCGTGCCGACGCTTCAAGAGGCGATCGACCTGGTACGTGGCAAGGCCGGTCTGTTCCCGGAGCTCAAGACGCCGGACGTCTATCGCGATCGCGGCATGGACATGGAGCTGCTGGTGGTGGCCGCGATCCGAAAGAACGGCCTCGATCGCAAAGGCGCCGATCCAGGGACGCCGCTCATCCTGCAGTCCTTCGATGCGCAGGCGCTGCAGGCCATGGCGCGGGAACTGCCGACGCTTGACCGCACGTTCCTCCTGGACCCGCGCGGCACGTCGCAGTGGACGACCGACGCGGGCCTGAAGGAGATCTCGGCCTTCGCGACGGGCCTGGGCCCGGCCAAGCTGCTCATCGATGCGGACCCAACGCTGGTGCCAAGAGCCCACGCCGCGGGCCTGACGGTCATCCCCTACACGTTCCGGTCCTCATCGACTGGGCGCTTCCCGTCCGTGCGCGACGAGATGACGCACTTCCTCTCCGTCGTCGGTGTGGACGGGTTGTTCACCGACAACCCGGATGAGTTTCCGCGGTGACATCTGCGTAATCGATAATCTGCAATAATCTGCAATCGACAATCTGCAATCTGCAATGACGCAACTTTCCCTGCGCTCGGGTATTGGATGAGCTTGGTTCTCGGTGCGAATCTGCCGTGGGTCCGCTACGGCGGCGACTTCGGCGCCAACGCCTGGTCGCCTGACGGCGGCCTTGCCACGCGGAAGGCCGATCGTCAGCGCGTGCTCGACGTGCTGCTGCGCCTGCGCGAGGCAGGCGTCACGCAGCTGCGCTGGTTCTTCCTGTGCGATGCGCGCGCGGGCATCCGCTTCCGCGACGACGGCGCGCCACTCGAGATCCAGAGCGAGGCGTGGCGCGACATCGACGCCGCGCTCGATCTGGTCCGCAGGGCCGACCTGTCATTGATGCCAGTCCTGTTCGACTTTCATCTGTGCCGGCCGCGACGCATCGTCAACGGCGTCCAGACCGGTGGCCGCAGCCGCTTCATCTCGCATGCCGATCTTCGCGCGCGTCTGCTGGACAACATCGTCGGGCCGCTGCTGGCCAACTACGGCCACTCGCCGGAGATTGGCGCCTGGGACCTGTTCAACGAGCCAGAGTGGGCCACCTTCGGGGTCGGGACCTGGAATCCTGTGTCGAGCGTCTCAAAGGCCGCCATGCGCGGATTCCTCCATGCCGCCGCCGCACGCGCGCATGCCCTGACGCGGCAGAAGGTGACAGTGGGCACGGCCAGCGCGCTGACACTGAGCCTGGTCCGAGGGCTCGGGCTCGATTTCTATCAGCCGCATTGGTACGACCGCTTCGAAACGCGAGCGCCCCTGGGGCGGCACACGGCGACGCTCGACTGTGACGGGCCGGTGGTGCTTGGCGAGTTCCCGACGTGCAACTCGGCGCGCACGCCAGCGGAGTTGCTCGACACGGCACAACAAAGCGGCTACGCGGCCGCGTATTTCTGGTCGGCGCTGGCCGACGACGGTTTCACGCATCTCCAACAGGCGACCGCCGCAGTGGCGGGGCGCACTCCCGCAACCCCTCACTCGTGACGAATCGAGGCAACGACAATGGCTCTGGGCGACAAGTACGCAGACGTGCTCGCACTCTCGCAGGAACTCGGCGTGAAAGACGGCAACTGGAAGGAAGAAGGCGGCAAGATCAAACTGTGGGGCAAGGCCGAGTATCAGCTCGATGCCAACCGCCTGTGGGACAAGATCAAGGAGCACCCGGGCTGGGAGAACGAGGTCGTCGCCGACCTCCAGGCCACCAGGACGGATGTCTACGGCTACCACACGGTCAAGTCGGGCGACACGCTGTCGGGCATCGCGAAGAGACTGCTGGGCAGCGCCAACCGCTACATGGACATCTTCAACGTGAACAAGGACCAGCTGAGCGATCCGGACAAGATCAAGGTGGGACAGAAGCTGGTGATACCAAAACCCTAGAACAGGTTGGCCGGGTTGGGCCAGGTTCGGGCGCGTTGGGTCGCGTTGATGCTTGGCCCAACCAGACCCAACTCGGCCGAACCAGGTCAACCAGCGTCGAGGTACATGAAAAGTGCGAGCGCGACCAGCGCGAGCACGATCAGTCCGAGTACCTTCCACCAGCTGATCGGGTACGTCCCGTCCATCTTCCCCGTGTAGCCGTTCACCAGCACCT
>JAENWD010000088.1 GCA_016650245.1 Vicinamibacteria bacterium | reverse complement strand
GTGATCGGTGTTGATGGCCGTCACCACTCCGGCGTCGAGCCACGTGCGGAGGCCGATGAACCGCTCGAGCCGGCCGGTGCCCAGCGCGGGAGCGAGCGCGTCGGCGTCCTTGTAGTACCACGCGGGTTGGGTATCGACCAGGACGCCGAGCCTGGCCGCTCTCGCCGCAGTCTCCGCGTTGACGAAGTACGCGTGGATGAGCGTGTGACGGGGATCGGCCGACGGGTGGCGCGTCTGCGCCGCCTCGAAGGCATCGAGCACCGCGTCGACGCCGGCATCGCCAGTCACGTGCGCGGCCATCTGCCATCCGCGAGACGCGCCTGCCTCGACCGCCGCTGCGATCTGTTCGCGCGTGATCGTCAGGAAGCCCCGGTACGCCGGATCGCTCATGCCGTAGAGCGCGCGCGCTGCCAATCCGTACGGCTCGCGCATGAACGACGTCCCGGCGAGAATCCCGCCGTCAGCGATAATTTTGAGCGGTCCGACCTTGAGCCACTCGTCGCCGGCTCGCGGCGTGAACGGCAGTTCGCGGAAGAATGCCTCGACGCTGGCCGGATTCTGCGGGTTGGGAATCCGGATCGTCACGGTCGCGCGCACGTGCAGGCGATTGGCCTTGCGAAGCGCTTCATACGTGCGAAAGCCTGCCACGCTGGCGCCGCGCTCGCCGATGCTCGTGATGCCGACGCGGCTGTAGCCCGCATGGACACGCTCCAGGGCGTCCAGCGAGGGCTCCGTCGGAGCGCCTTCGGGTTGAAACCTGGAGAGCAGGTCGCCGACATTGCGCAACAGCCCTGTGGGACGGCCAGCGGCGTCCTTGACGATGGCCCCGCCTGGCGGGTTCGGCGTGCCGGCGTCGATGGAGGCCGCTCGAAGCGCCTCGCTGTTGACCATCAACGCATACGCGCCGTCGACGACCACGGGGTGATGGGGTGCCGCGGCATCGAGCTCGGCGCGCGTCGGGAACCGTTGCTCGCGGATGCGCGTGGGGAAGACTCGCGGCGTCCAGATCCAATCGCCGGCGGGCGTGGCCGACGCCGCGCGGCGGATCCACCCTTGCACGTCGGCAATCAACCTGAGGTTCTGGAACGGCTGTGCCTCCTCGGCCGCGGCGACGCCGAGGGCGTGGACGTGACTGTCGATGAGTCCCGGAATCACCGTGCGGCCCCACGCGTCGATCACCCGCGTGCTGGCGCCCACCAGGCGCTGAACCTCAGCACTCGTGCCGACGGCGACGAACCGTCCGTCACGGATCGCCGCTGCCTGGGCAATCGTCGAGGCATCGTCGACGGTGACGATCTTGCCGTTGACGACGACGACATCAGCAGGGCGTGGTGGCGAGCCCGTGCCAGGGGGCTTCTGCGGCGCGGCCGAGGCGAACGCGAGGATGAGTCCGATGAGGGGCAACGCGCGCGTCATGGCCGCCGCCAGGAATCGACGTGGTCGGCGACGAACTCGTCGTCGAACAGGTGCGGATATGCGCGGCACACGCGATCCAGCTCCTCGGCCTGGCCCGGACCCA
Organism: Vicinamibacteria bacterium; assembly: GCA_016650245.1. Taxonomy (GTDB): domain Bacteria; phylum Acidobacteriota; class Vicinamibacteria; order Vicinamibacterales; family JAENWD01; genus JAENWD01. The sequence goes on along the minus strand of JAENWD010000088.1, from coordinate 6,681 downwards.
GGGTGTCGCCGGTCAGCGTGCGGGTGCTGGCCAGCAGGCGCTGACGTCTCAGCACGGCGTGAATGCCGGCGATACACCCGTGAAATGCGTTGGCGGCGTCAAACACCACGGCGTTGCAATCGGTGACCTCGATGCCCGTCCGCAGCAAGGACGCTGGGACATACGGCGCGCGCGCGGCTGCGTGACACTCGGCCAGCAGTGCCACGGCGCGTTGGGTCCAGACCGCCCAGTGCCCCAGCAGACCTCCGACCACACGCCGCTCGATCGGCCCCGCGCGCGTCTGCAGACGATACGGCGTCACCAGGTCGCCGACGATGTGGTCGTCGTTGCCCGTGTAGAGCGCGATGTCGTGGCGTCCAGCGTCCACGACCGCGCGGACCACGTCGAGCGTCTGATACCGGTTGAACGGCGCGATCTTGATGGCCCTCACACGCTCGATTTCCGCAAACCGCCGCCAGAACGCGTAGCCGAGCGGGCGACCGCCGACCGCAGGCTGCAGGTAGAAGCCAACCAGCGGCACGATCTCCGCAACCGAGCGGCAGTGCGCGAGAAGCTCGTCGTCGGACGCCTCGTGTAACGCGGCCAGGCTCAGCAGGCCTGCGTGGTAGCCAAGGTCGGCCAGCAGCGTGGCTTCCTTCATCGCCTGCGGAGTGGCGCCGCAGATCCCGCCAATCCGCACCAGCGGAATCACGCGGCCGCGGTCCGCGCGGCTCATCTCCTCGCGCGCCAGCGTCAGCACTGGCTCGAACAGCCCCACTGCCGGATCGCGAATGGCAAACTGTGTCGTGTGGACGCCGACGGCCAGGCCACCGGCTCCGGCTGCCACGTAGTACCGCGTCAGCGCGCGCTGATGGCGCTCGTCGAGCCGGCCGTCCTCGTCGAGCGCCAGCGGGTGCGCCGGGATCACGAGCCCCTGGCCAAGCGCGTGGCGCGCCTGCGGGTTCACGATGACAACTCCGCGTACGCAGGCGGGACGCTCGCCGTCATGTCAGAAACGCCCCGCCCGCGACTCGAAGTGGGTCGGCTTGCCGCTGGTGGCCCGGCCGTGCGCGAGCCAGTCGGCGGTCCAGTCGATCAGGCGTGCGACGTCCACACGCGGCGGTCCCAGCAGCGACCAGCCCAGCGCCCCGTTGCTCAACAACGCATCCGGCGACTCGACCCCGGTGAAGGTGACGGGCCGTCCCAGGGCGCGGGCCAGCGCCTCGGCGGCCTGGCGCACGCTCAGCTCTTCGGGACCTGCCACGTTGACGACCAGCGGCGGCGAGGCCGCGTGCGCGAGCGCACAGAGCGCCATCGCGTTTGCGTCCGCCTGCCAGATCACGTTGACGTAGCCCATCGCGAGGTCGACGGTCTCACCGGCCAGCAGATGCTGCACGAGATCCACGAGGATCCCGTAGCGCATCTCGACGGCGTAATTGAGCCTCAGGATCGCGACGCGGGTGCCGCGCGTCTGGCTGAAGTGTTCGAACACCCGCTCGCGTCCCAGGCAACTCATCGCGTATTCGCCAACCGGCTGTGGGAGGTCGGTTTCGCGCGACCCGCCAGCGCCGACGCCGGTCAGCCCGTACACGTTGCCGGTCGAAAACGCGACGATCCGGCTGGCCTCGAAGTGCCGGCACACGGCCGACGGGACCAGGCAGTTCATCGCCCAGGTGAGCGACTCGGCGCCGGTCGAGCCGAATTTCCGGCCGGCCATGAAGATGACATTAGGGGCGGTGGGCAGGCGGCCGACGGCGGCCTCGTCGAGCAGGTCGCACCGGATCGTCTCGACGCCGTGCGCGTGGAGCGCGGCCTCCTTTGACGAGGTCGTGAAGCGCGAGACGCCGATCACACGCCGAGGTCCTCCAGCCAGGTCGGCTGCACGTCTGGCCATGCGCGCCAGCGTCGGGCCCATCTTGCCCCCCACGCCCAGCACGATGATGTCGCCATCCACGCGCGCCATCGCCTTGACGACCCGCTCTGTCGGCTCACTGAGCAGCGCGTCGAGGTGGATCTCGTCGGCAATGGCGGCCGGGAGGGCAGACATGGGGTCATAGTATTCCGCGGCGTCGAAAAAAGGGCGGAGGCCATCACGGATCGGCCCGGCGTGATAGGCTTTCGGCCGCCATGTCCCTCACACATCTTCGCGCCGGAGTGATCGGCACCGGGTTCATCGGGCCGGTCCACATCGAGGCACTCAAGCGGCTGGGCATCCAGGTGGTCGCTGTGTGCGACACCGACGCCAACGCGGCGGCCGCCGCCGACCGGTTCGGCATCCCGAACGCCATCGGCGGCCTGCAGTATCAGCGGCTGGTCGGACATCCCGAGGTGGACGTCGTCCATGTCGCCTCGCCCAACAGGCTGCACGCCGAGCATTCGCTGGCGGCGCTGGCCGCCGGCAAGCATGTGGTCTGCGAGAAACCGCTGGCGATGACCAGCCAGGAGACCGCGACGATCGTGGCGGCGGCGAAGAAGAGCCGCCGCGTCTTCGCGGTGAACTACAACCTGCGCTTCTACGCGGCGCTGCAGACCTTGCGCGCGATGGTCGCCGACGGCCAGTTCGGGCGCATCATCCACGTCAACGGCAGCTACTTCCAGGACTGGCTGTTCCACGACACCGACTACAACTGGCGGCTGCTGCCGAAGGAAGGCGGGAAGCTCCGCGCGCTGGCCGACATCGGCACGCACTGGATGGATGCGGCCTCGTTCATCCTCGGCGACCACGTCGCCGAAGTCTTCGCCGATCTCGGCATTCACCACAAGAAGCGCCAGCGCCCCCTTGGCGAGGTCAAGACGTTTGGCGGCAAGACCGAGGGGGGCCGGTGGCAGCCATACACGGTGGAGACCGAGGACTACGCGTCCGTGCTGCTGCACTACGGAGGCGGCGCGCACGGCACGTTGTCGGTGTCGCAGGTCGCCGCCGGACGCAAGAACCAGCTGCGCCTGGAGATCTACGGCAGCAAGCAGTCGGCGTGGTGGGACTCCGAGTCGCCCGAACAGTTGACCTTCGGGCACCGCGATCAGGCCAACCAGGTGGCGATTCGCGGCGCGGCGGGTTTCAGCCGTGACGAGGTCCGTCCCTACATGGACTACCCCGCCGGCCACGTCGAGGGATTCGCCGACAGCTTCAAGATGCAGTTCCGTGCGATCTACTCGCGCATCGCCGGCAGCAAGGCGGCGGCGCTGTTTGCCACGGTCCAGGACGGCGACGCGGAAGTGCGCCTGTGCGAAGCGATCCTGGCCAGCCACACCGCGCGACAATGGCAGAAGGTGGCGCGCCTGAAGAAGGCGTGACACGGCCGCCATGCAGCTGGGCTTTGTCACCGCCATCCTCCACGATCTGCCGTTCGACGAGGTGCTGGCCTTCGCAGCGGGCGAGGGCTTTGCAACGGTCGAGCCGATGTGCTGGCCCGTCGGGCGCGCCGAGCGGAAGTACGCAGGCGTCACGCACATCGACGTCACGGACCTGACGTCGGATCGTGCAGATGACGTCAGGGCGAGGGTCGAGCGCGCCGGCGTGCAGTTGTCCGCGCTCGGCTACTACCCCAACGTGCTGAGCGACGATGAGGCGCATGCGCTGCCGGCGCTCGCACATCTTCGCGCTGTCATTGCCGCTGCGCCGCGTCTCGGCGTGTCCACGGTCACCACCTTCATCGGCGCCGATCACCACGAGCACCCCGACGACAACTTCGCCCGGTTCCTCGAAGTCTGGCCCGATCTGGTGCGCCTGGCCGAACAGCATGCGGTCCGCATCGCGATCGAGAACTGCCCGATGCTGTTCACCCGCGACGAGTGGCCGGCGGGCAAGAACATGGCGTACTCGCCTGCCATCTGGCGCAAGATGTTCAGTGCCATCCCGTCGTCATATTTCGGGCTGAACTACGACCCCTCGCACATGATCTGGCAGTTCATGGATCACGTCGCCCCGATTGCGGAGTTCAAGGACCGCCTGTTTCACGTCCACGCGAAAGACACCGCCATCAACCGCCGGAAGTTGAACGACACCGGGATTCTGGCGCAGGGCTGGCAGACGCCGGTCATCCCGGGTCGCGGTGAAGTGGACTGGGAAGGGTTCTTCGACGCTCTGCAGACGGCCGGCTACGATGGACCCGTGTGCATCGAGGTCGAAGACGACACCTTTGGCAAGACGCTCGACGGCAGGCAGCGGGCGCTGCGCGAATCGCGCCGTGCGCTCGAAGGGTACTTCTAGCCCCATGCGCTACAGCTACAACGACCTCGCGAAGATGATCGACCACTCGCTGCTCCACCCGACCATGACGGATCGGGAGTTGGCGGCGGGATGCCGGCTGGCGAAGAAATACAAAGTCGCCTCGGTGTGCATCAAGCCCTACGCGGTGAAGACAGCCGCCACGCTGCTCAAAGGCTCTGGCGTCGCCGTTGGCGCCGTCGTGGGATTCCCGCACGGCAGCAGCACCACAGAAAGCAAGCGTTACGAGACCGAGATTGCCTGTCGCGACGGGGCCACCGAGATCGACATGGTGATCAACATCGGCAAGGCGCTGTCGGGCGACTGGGCATACGTCGAGAGAGACATCCGAGCGGTCGTGCGCGAGGCGCACAGGCGAGGCGCGATCGTGAAGGTGATCGTCGAGAACGACTTCATGCCGGGCGACGCGATCAAGAGGAGGCTGTGCCGCATCACCGAGAAGGCGGGCGCGGATTTCGTGAAGACCTCCACCGGCTACGGCTTCGTGAAGAGCCCGGATGGCACGTACGGCTATCAGGGCGCCACCGAGCACGACCTGGTCCTGATGCGGAAGGCCGTGTCGCAGAAGGTGCAGGTGAAGGCCGCAGGCGGTGTGCGAGACCTCGACGCCCTGATGCACGTGCGGGACCTTGGCACGACCCGGTGCGGTGCGACGGCCACGGCGGTGATGCTCGAAGACTACAAGAAACGCGCGAAGGATGAACGAGACGGCGGCTACTGAATGGGCGCCGCGCCCTGGCAGATCTTCCAGTTCTGCCCGCGTTGCGGTGTCGCGCGCGCCTCGGCGTTACGACACGCCGCGCCATTTCGCTGTGAGGCCTGCGGCTTCCTCTACTTCTTCAACCCCTCGGTCGCCGTCGCCGCGCTGATCCTGCGCGACGACGGGAAGGCGCTGTTCATCAGACGGGCCAAAGACCCGGCCAAGGGACGACTGGCGCTGGTTGGCGGCTTCGTGGACGCCGGCGAGAGCGCCGAGCACGCCCTGCGGCGGGAGGTACGCGAGGAGGTGCAGCTCGAGCTCGACGAGGTGCAGTTCCTGTCGTCGCACCCGAACGACTACCACTATCAGGGGACGACCTATCCTGTCGTGGACTTCATCTTCGTCGCGCGCACGCTGGATCACGACAGGGCTGCGGCGCTTGACGACGTGGCCAGCTTCGCGTGGCTCGATCCGCACGCGATCGACCTCGAGGACCTGGCGTTCCCGTCGATGCGCGACGCGGTCGCGCGTTTTCGGGTTGCAAGGGCGACGGGATCGCCATGAACTACATCGTCGGCATCGATCTCGGCGGCACCCAGATCAAGGCGGCGGCGTTCACGCCGGCCGGCGATGTGCTGCATCGCGAGATCCATCCGACGCGCGACGGCGAGCGCGTGGAGAGCGCACCGGCCTGGGCCGAGACGATTCGCGGCCTGCTCGACGCGTGGACCTCGCGGTTGGGCGCGCCCGCGGTGCGCGTCGGCCTAGCCGCACCCGGGCTGCCGGCCCGGGACCTCCGATCGATCCTGTCGATGCCTCTCCGCATGGACGGCCTCGAGGGTTTTGACTGGGGCGTGTTTCTCGCGCGGGCCGATGGGGTGCCGGTGATCAACGACGCGCATGCAGCGCTGCTTGGCGAGGCCTGGCAGGGCGCGGCGCGCGGGCGGACCGACGCCGTGCTGTTGACGCTCGGGACCGGAGTCGGCGGAGCCATCCTCGCTGACGGCCGTCTGCTGCGCGGGGCGATCGGCCGCGCCGGGCATCTGGGTCACATCTCGCTGGACCCACACGGCCGGGTCAGCATCCTCGGGACGCCTGGCGCGATTGAGGAGCTCATGGGCGAGTGCTCGCTCGCCGCACGATCTGGGGGACGGTTTCACACGACGCGCGCGTTGCTGGCGGCCGCCGGCGCGGGCGACGCCGATGCGGCCACCGTGTGGGCGCGTTCGGTCCGAGCGCTGGCGTGCGCGATCGCGTCCTACATCAACATTCTCGACCCTGAAGTGGTCATCCTCGGCGGCGGGATCACCGAAGCCGGCGATCGTCTCTGGCGTCCGCTTGAACGCGAGCTGGATCAGATCGAATGGCGGCCAGGTGGACACCGCGTGCCAGTCGTCCGCGCGGAGTTGGGTGGCTGGGCCGGCACGTACGGCGCGGCCGCGCCGATCCAACCCTAGCTCACCACGTCACCACGCTTTCAACATAGAAGAAGCGGAGCCAGCGGCCCTGGAACGAGGTCGCGACCACATCGCCGCCCCGAATCGCGCCGAAGAATGCGTTGGCAGACCAGTGCCTGGCGAGCGCGATCTCGGCTGCGCCTTCCATGACCAGCGGCGCCAGATCGGTTGAACCCCCCGAACGCCGTCCTGCGTACCCGAAGAAGGTGCCCTCGCGCTGAGTGGCGCCGCTGCCGGCGTACCAGCGGTCGGCCGCCTCGGCCAGCCACACGCGTCGGACATCGGCGCGCGCCGTGACCCGGGCCGTCGGCTTCACG
>JAENWD010000087.1 GCA_016650245.1 Vicinamibacteria bacterium | reverse complement strand
TGCTCACCGGCGCGGTCAACGATTTTGCCGGCGTGATCGACGCCACCAGCCGCGACGCGATCGCGCGGCTGTCGGATCGACTGCAGCAAACCACCGGCGGCGTGTTGGTCGTCGCCACGGTCAAGACGTTCAAGCCCGAAGGCGACATCCGCAGCTACGCGGTGAAGATGTTCCAGAACGGCGGCCGCGGCATCGGCATCAAGGGCAAGGACAACGGCCTGCTCGTGCTGATGGCCGTCGATGACCGGCAGGTGTGGATCGAAGTCGGCTACGGCCTCGAGCCGTACATCACCGACGGCTTCAGCGGCGAGACCCACCGGCAGACGATGGTGCCGTATTTCAAGCAGGGGGACTACGGCGGCGGCCTGCTGGCCGGCAGTCAACGGCTGGCGGTCCGCATCGCCGAGGGGCAAGGCAAGACGCTTGGCGACGACGTCGCGCCGGCGCGGGCGAGCGCACGCGATCGCGACACGGGTTTCCCTGTCCCGTGGCCCATCGTCGTGTTCCTGCTGTTCATCATCGTCCGCCGCATGCTGCGCGGCGGGCGGCGGCGCCGCACCTGGGGCAACAACTGGAGCGGCTGGTCGAGCGGCGTGGGGCCGTTTGGCGGCGGGTTCGGCGGCGGCTTCGGCGGCGGGTCGTCGGGCGGGTTCGGCGGAGGGTTTGGTGGATTTGGAGGCGGCAGGGGTGGCGGGGGCGGCGGGGGAGGGAGTTGGTAGTTACGAGTTACGAGTTACGAGTTACGAGTTATGAGTTATGAGCTAGGCCCGAGGCTACCTGCGATGGCTCCGGAGGCTAGCAGCGAAAGCTCCCGAGGCTAGGAGCGATAGCTCCAGAGGCTAGCAGCGATAGCTCCCGAGGCCTGAGAGAATTGTATGGAGGATGTGATGACGGCACGGATGAGTCGAGTGGTAACGGGCGTGATGGTGGCGTTGCTGGCGTTGCCGCTGGGTGGCTGTTCGTACAACCGCTTCGTCGGCCAGGAAGAGGCGATCAAGACGCAGTGGGCGCAGGTCGAGAACCAGTTGCAGCGGCGCAACGACCTGATCCCGAACCTGGTCGAGACGGTGAAGGGCTACGCGGCGCAGGAGCAGGACGTCTACAAAGCCATCGCCGAGTCGCGCGCGAAACTGGCCGGGGCGACCACGCCCGAACAGAAGATCGCCGCGGCCAACGAGCAGAGCGCCGCGTTGTCGCGCCTGCTGGTCATCGTCGAAAACTACCCGCAACTGAAGTCGAACGAGACGTTCGCGCGCTTGATGGACGAGTTGTCGGGCACCGAGAACCGCATCGCCGTCGAACGCATGCGCTACAACGAAACCGTCCAGGCGTACAACACCGCGCGGCGGCAGTTCCCGGCCAACGTCACGGCGAAGGTGTTCGGGTTCAACGAGTACAAGCTGTTTGAGGCGCCGCCTGAAGCGAAGGTGGCCCCGAAGGTGGACTTCGCCAGGTAGGAGCCCCCGCAGTGCCGGATCTGAAGTTCCGGCCTACGTACCTGAGGCCTGAGGCTATCAGCGAAGCGCCAGAGGCCAGTCCCTGAAGGTTCAATAACTCGTCTGATCACAGACATCGTGGCCAGCAACGGCGTCATTCGCGTCATCGACACGGTCATCCTGCCGGCGATGTAGCGCATCTTATGGTCGGCGGAGGCCCCTTCAAGGGAGGCTTTCGCCGGCCATCACTTTTTGCGTATCTTTTGAACGGCACCATGGCCGCCCCTCGCCCCGCTCCCCTGCCGCGCCTGTCCATTGGCGCGTTGTCGCGCGTCACAGGCATCCCCATCGAGACGCTGCGCACCTGGGAGACCCGCTACGGGTTCCCTGTCCCCGAGCGCCGGCCGTCCGGCCATCGCGTCTACACGTCGGCCATCGTGCCGAGATTGCGACGGATCAGCGAAGCGCTGGCGCGGGGCCATCGGGCCGGGCAGGTGGTCGCGGCGTCGGATGCAGCACTGGCGACGCTGCTGGCCGACGTGATGCCCGACGTGACGCCCGCGCGGCGCCGGCCGATGGGCCAAGGCGGGATCGCCGACCTGATGGAGGCGGTGCGGCGCTATGACGGCGCAGATCTGACGCGGCGTCTGCTTGCCGACTGGGGACGACAAGGCGTCGTCGGGTTCCTGACCGAACGCGTGGGTCCGCTGGTCGAGGCCGTCGGGCAACACTGGGCCAACGGCACGCTCGAGATTCGCCACGAGCACTTCCTGACCGAGCAGCTGGGCGAACTGCTGCGCACGCTGCGCGCGCCGCTGGACGACCGCGCCTCGGGCCCGACCGCGGTGCTGGCGACGCTGCCCGGCGAGCAGCACGGCCTGGGCCTGTTGATGGCCGCGCTGGTCATGGCCGCCTCCGGCCTGCGCGTGCGGGTTGCGGGCACAGACCTGCCTGTGAACGAAATCGCGTCGCTGGCGCGCGAGCTCAAGACGCGCGCCGTCGTCGTCAGCGTGTCGCTGAGCGGCCAGCCCCATGCGGCCAGGCACCTGCGAGCGCTGCGCGCGGCCCTGCCACGCGCCACGCTGCTGCTGGTCGGCGGCCAGGGCGCGCCGCCCGCGGTCGCCGGCACCGAGCGCGTGCCGACATTCGAGGCCCTGGATCACCGCGCACGACGGATTGTGCAGCCGGGGTAATCTGCAATCGTCAATCGTCAATCTGCAATAATCCCGGGGTGCTCGCCCCACGGCAATTTCTGATCTCCGCCCTTCTGCTCGGCGCGGCGCTGTGGCTGTCGCGAGCGGTGTGCGAGGTGACCGGCGCCGGCTCGCGCGTGGCCTATCTGCCGTCGGCGCCGGAGCTGATCGGCCTGGCGGTACTCGGCGGTCTGGTCCTGACCCTGATTCAAGCCGTCGTCGAACGCGGCATCGGGCGCACGCGGCCGGGCGCGCACTTGTCGTCGGACGCCGTGACGCCCCTGGCTGCGCTGACGCTGCTGGCGCTGCCCTATCTGCCATGGCTGGCCGATCGCCTGCCGCTGGTCTCGGCGCTGGCCGGCCCACTGGGGTTGTGGCTGTGGACGATGGTGGTGGTGGTGTCGGTCTGGGCGCTGGCTGCGGGTCTGCCGCCACGCGCGCGCGAAGGTGCCAGGCCCAGAGGCACGTGGTGGGTGGCCGTGGCGACGGCGCTGATCCTTGGCTCGGCCGCCTTTCGATTGGCGCCAAGCGCGCTCTATCCAGGCGGTGACGAGCCGCACTATCTCGTCGTCACGCAGAGCCTGCTGACCGACCACGACCTGCGCATCGACGACAACCACGCGCGCGGCGACTATCGCGCGTACTTCAACGCTGCGCTCAAGCCCGCTCACATCGTGCCGCCCGGTCCCGACGGCGCGATCTTCTCGATCCACCCCATCGGCGTCTCTCTGCTGGTCGCGCCCGGTTTTGCGCGCGGCGGCTACCGCGGCGCCGGCCTGACCATCGTGTTGTTTGGCGCCCTCGCCGGACTCGTGCTGTGGCGGTGGCTGCGATCGTTGACCGGATCGGCGGCGGCGACGTTTGGATGGCTGGCCATCGCGACCAGCGCGCCATTTGTGCTGCACGGGTTTGCCGTGTATCCGGAAATTCCGGCGGCGCTGTCGGTGCTCGTCGCGCTTGGCTGGCGGTCGGGGGCGGCCGACACGCGCGCGACCGCAGTTGCGCGAGGCCTGGCGCTGGGCGCGCTGCCCTGGCTGGGCACCAAGTATGCGCCGATGGCCCTGGTGATCGGCGTGCTCCTGGCGATGCGGGCACCGAAGGATCGCAGATACCTTGCCACGATTGCGGCGCCGGCTGCGGTGCTGGTGGTCGCATGGCTTGCCTGGTTTGCGTGGCTCTGGGGCACGCCGTCGCCGACGGCACCCTACGGCGCTGCGCACCCGATAGCGCTGTGGCACCTGGCTGCGGGATTGCCAGGGCTCTTCTTCGATCAGGAGTACGGCATCGCCGCGGTCGCGCCGGTGCTGGCGATGGCATCGGTGGGCTGGTGGCGTCTCTGGCGTCGCGATGCCGGCGGTCGCGCGCTAGCCGTCGAGACGGCGCTGCCGCTGCTGACCCTGGCCCTGACCGTTGGCGCCTATGAGATGTGGTGGGGCGGATCGGCCCCTCCGGGTCGGCACCTGGTCGCCGCCCTGCCGCTGCTGGCCGTGCCGCTGGCCACGCTGTGGCAGGAACTGGCGGATGCTCCCGCGCGACGCGCGTTGCTGGTCGTCCTGCTTGGCGCAGGCATCGCCACCACCTGCACACTCGTCCTGGCGCGAGAGGGCCTGCTCATCGCCAACGGTCGCGACGGCACCTCCGATCTGCTGGAGTATCTCGCGCCGGGTGACACGCTCACCCGTATCGTGCCGTCGTTCACCGCCGATCGCACGGCGTTGACCTGGCCGCTCATCTTGCTGCTCGTCTGGGCTGGCGTCCTGGCGACGCTCTGGTGGGCCGCAGGCCGCGCGAAGGCACTGACGCCTGGTCGCGCGGGACTTGGCGCAACCGTCGCAAGCGCGATCGCCGTGTCGATCGTCGGCGCGGCGGTGCCGGCCGCACGCGCCGATGCCGCAGGCACTGGCCTGGCTGCGCGCGCACAGTCAGCGGCGCTTGACGCCTACGACGCCACGGCACGTCCCCTCGCGATCGTCTTCGACCCGTGGCGCCTGGTGCCGCCGGCGTCGGTGCCGCCACTGGTGCGGTTCGAGGCGACGCCAGGGCTGCGACGAGGGCCACAGCCGCTACGTGTGTTGCTGAACATGCGTCTCGCCCTGCCCGCCGGCACGTATGCGGTGGCTGTCGAGCCGTTGCCAGGTCACACCCTCACCGGCACGGTCGGTCTCCAGGTCGGCCGCGCGGGTCCACCGCAACAACGGTGGCCTGTGGATACGCTGGCGGGTGCGGCATGGACCCAGACGTTCACGCTCGATCTCAACTCGAACTTCGTGGGGCTCCGCGCCGCCGATCCCTTCGAAGCCTCGGTCGGGCGCATCCTGGTCACGCCCATCAGCATCGTCGACCACAGCCGGCGCCTCCACCGGCCGCCGGTCGTGGCCACGGCGGTGTTCGCGGGACGGCCGGCGTACTTCCACGACACTCACGCGGACGTCGAGGCGACCGGCTTCTGGGCCCGCGGCCGCGCGACGACGGCGATCACCCTGGCGGTCGATCCCGCCAGCCAGCCGCGCGGCGTGCGCCTGCAGCTTCACAGCGGCGAGGGCACGACGACGGTGCGGGTGGCGACGCCTGGCTGGTCCACACGTGTGTCGCTGACGCCGGGGCACGTGCAACCGCTGCTGGTGCCCGCGCTCGCCCACCAGCGCCTGCTGCCAGTGGAGATCACGTCCGAAGGTGGGTTCGTTCCTGCTCAGCACGGCGGCGCATCGGGCGATCGGCGCCTGCTGGGCTGCTGGGTCGAGGTCGTGCCATGAGCCTGGGCCTGCTGGACCAGTGCCTGTCGGAGTTCGACCGCGAGACCGGCGTCACCCGTCGCGTGCTGGCGCGTGTGCCAGACGATCGCCTGTCGTGGGGACCGCACCCGCGGTCGATGACGCTGGGCCGGCTGGCCACGCACGTCGCGTCGCTTCCTGGATGGCTGCCGCAGATTCTCAACGAGGCGACGTTGGATCTCGCGTCGGTCCCGGCAACGGCGGTCGTGGACGACACGGCCGCGGCGATCCTCGCGCGCTTCGACGCGGGAGTCGCCGACGCGCGCCGCGCGCTGTGCGAGTCCACCGACGCGCGGCTCGCCGACACGTGGACGCTGCGAAAGGACGGCGAGGTCGTCCTGACGCTGCCGCGCATCGTCGCGTTGCGCACGGAAGGGCTGTATCACCTGACGCATCACCGCGGCCAGTTGACGGTGTACCTTCGACTGCTCGATATTCCCATCCCGCCCATCTACGGCCCGACGGCCGACGAGGGACGCCTGTGACCCGACCCACCGCGTTGATTCTCGACTACGGCGAAGTGCTCAGTCACCCGATGCGCCCAGGCGCGATGTCGCTGATGGCCAGCCAGCTCGGCGCGCCGGACACCGAGTTCCCCCACATCTATTGGCGTCACCGTCGCGAGTACGACCTGGGCATGCCGGTCCGCGACTATTGGGCGCTGGTCGCGCGGGACGCCGGCGTCGGGCTCGACGACGGGATGCTGAACGCGCTGATTGCGATCGACGTGGACGCGTGGACCGACTACCGCGACGAGATGTGGACGTTGGCTGCGACGTTTCGTGGCAGCGGCGGCAAGCTGGGCATGCTCAGCAACGGCGTGCCCGAGATCGTCGCGCGCATCCGCGCCGACCATCACCTGCCCTCGCTGTTTGACGCCGTCGTGATCTCCTACGAAGAGCAACTGGCCAAACCCGAGCCCGAGATCTACCGCGTCACCCTCGACCGACTGGGCGTCGCCCCCTTCGACGCGCTGTTTGTCGACGACCGCGCCGAGAACATCGACGTGGCGCGAGAGCTGGGCTTGCGCACGCTGCTGTTCACGGGAGACGTGCACGCGCTTGCCGCGATGGCACTTGTCTAGCGGAACGTCGGAACTCAAACCCTCAGAAATCCTGAACAAATCCAGTGGACTTGACGTGTGTGGTAGCAAAATGATATCACTCTAATATCTTCAAGGAGTTGGTCAGATGATCCGTGAACGTGGATACGCGGCGATGTCGGGGTGGGCGGCGCTGGTGATTCTGCTGGCGGCCACCGGGGTGGGCCTTTGGCAGATGGTGCTCAACATCCAGGCGGACAACATCGGGTTCATCTTCGCGTGGGCCCTGGGTGTGACCTTCTTCCTGTTGATGTTGGCCGGCCTGTTCATGGTCAACCCCAACGAAGGCAAGGTGCTGCAGTTGTTTGGCCGCTACATCGGCACGGCCAAGGAGCCGGGCCTGCGCTACGCCAATCCGCTGTACGCCAAAAAGCGCATCTCGATGCGCGTGCGCAACTTCGAAAGCGGCCACCTGAAGGTGAACGACCTCGACGGCAACCCGATCGAGATCGGCGCGGTGGTGGTGTGGAAGGTCGTCGACACGGCCGAAGCGCTCTTCGAGGTGGACAACTACGAGAACTACGTCCACGTGCAGACCGAATCCGCCCTGCGCAACATGGCGACCAGCTATCCGTACGACGCGCACGACGAGGAGAAGTTGTCGCTGCGCGGTCACACGGCCAGCATCGCCGACCACCTGCGCAAGGAGATTCAGGAGCGCCTGTCACGCGCCGGCGTCGACGTGATCGAGGCCCGCATCACCCATCTGGCCTACGCGCCCGAGATCGCCGCCGCGATGCTGCAGCGGCAGCAGGCCGGCGCCATCATCGCCGCGCGGTCGCGGATCGTCGAAGGCGCCGTGGGCATGGTGGAGATGGCGCTCGAGATGCTCTCGACCAAGGAGATCGTCCACCTCGACGAAGAGCGCAAGGCCGCGATGGTCAGCAACCTGCTCGTCGTGCTGTGCAGCGAGCGTGGAACGCAACCGGTGCTCAATGCCGGCACGCTGCATCACTGAGGCGGATAGGTGGCAGAACGAAAGGCATTCCTGCTGCGCATCGACCCGGCCATCCTGGAATCGCTCCAGAAGTGGGCCGACGATGAGCTGCGCAGCCTGAACGGGCAGATCGAGTTCGTGTTGCGACGGGTGCTGCAG
>JAENWD010000086.1 GCA_016650245.1 Vicinamibacteria bacterium | reverse complement strand
GTGGTGCGACACGATCTGGGTCAGGAAGAACTCCGCGTTGAACGTGCCGTCGGTGAGAAAGCCCACCTGACGATCCGCATCCGCGTTGGGATTGGCCCATCCGCCCAGCGCCAGGTGCGGCTCACGGGCCCGGATCGCGCGGCGAAGCTGCCACGCGTGCTCGACCGACCGCGGCGGGCCGACGTGTTTGTCGCCGCCCAGCACGACCAGAGACTTGAAGTCGTTGTGCCAGGCGCGCTCGGCGTACGACAGGCAGTACTCGGGTGTGTGCTTCGACGTCAGAAACGGCACCACCAGATCGCGCGGGACGCTGGTGCCGAGATTCGCGATCAGGTGCCGGAGGTTGTCCTCTTCCTGCAGCCCGACGGCGCTATCGGTGAGAAACACCGGCACGCCCCGCCGAGTGAGGCCACGGACCGCGTGATAGGTGTCGATCCACGCGTCCATGCCCTCCGAGGAGGCCAGCTCCGCTCGCGGTGGCCGAAGCTCGGCGGCGATGACCGTCTGGTGCGCGGTGAGCCGATCGGCGAGAGACAAGTCCTGGCTACTTCGAGTCCTTGACCTTGTAGCCGGCAGGGATGTCGAACGTGTGGGCGGCGATGGCGTCGGTCGAGACTGCCGTGACGGTGTTGGAGAACGCCGATCCGCCCATCACCTTGTTCATCATGCCGGCCATCGGGCCACCGCCCTCGACCTTCATGTTCATCTCCATGAAGTACGGGATGCCGCCGGTGTCGGCGATCGCCTTGTAGAGCTCGGTCATGCCCTTGGTCTGCTGCGGGGCGCCTTTGGCCGCCCGCGGGTCGGACATGATGAAGCCCTTCTCGGCGGCAGCCAGGTGAAACCTGGCGTAGTCCGCAGAGCCCGGGCCGCCCTTGGCGATGAAGACCGGTCCGGACATCACCATCGTCATCGTGGTGTCCCCTCCCAGAGCCATCGGCATGGCGACCGAGATGTCATAGCCGTCGCAGGCGCGACCGGCGATCTCCTTCTTCGCGCTGTTGGGCTTGAGCGAGGCCTTGGCCTCGCCGCCTTTCATCGACGTGTCCAGATGCTGGCGCAACTGCGCCATGTCGATCACCGACGCTTCTTTCTTCTGGTGGTCGATCGAGATGAACTTCTGCGTCTCGACGTCGATGATCGTCGTCTTCGGCGCGTCGCCGAGCGTCGAGTCGGTCCGCATCTTCAGGCCCTTGATGTAGGTGATCGATTGGCTCTCGGCGGCCTTGCCGAGACCCTTGCCGGTGACCTGCGAGGTCAGTGTCACATCCGCGAGGGCGGGCGCGGCCAGCAGGCCCACGACCACCGTGATAGAGAGCGCTCGAATCATCGATATACCTCCGAATAACGCCGGGGTGCCCAATTATAAGTGACGAGCCAGCTACGAGCTACGAGTGACGAGCTACGAGTGAGTGGTCAGCGCGTCCCAGCCGATCCAGTGTCTGGCTTCAGGGTTCGGAGCGTGAACTCGAGCATCCGCTCGCGCATGTGCTTGACCAGTTGCGGATCGGTCACGCCGTGGCGCGATTTCGGATACAGCATCAGCTCGAAAGGCCTGCCTGCCTTCTGCAGGGCGTAGGCGAACTGCATCGTGTTCTGCATGTGGACGTTGTCGTCCATCGTGCCGTGGATCAGGAACAGTTGGCCGTGCAGGTTCTTCGCCGCGGCGCGCGGCGCCGTGCGCGCGTAGCCGTCCGGGTTGTTCTGCGGCATCAGCATGTAGCGCTCGGTGTAGATGGAGTCGTAGTCGCGCCAGTCTGTGACGCTGCCGCCCGCGATGCCCATCGCAAAGCTCGTGCTGTGGGTGAGGGCATAGCTGGTCATGAACCCGCCATAGCTCCAGCCGTTGATCCCGATGCGCGAGGCGTCCACCCACGGCTGCTGCTTCAGGTAGCCGAGGCACTCCTCGATGTCAGCCAGCTCGGTCTCGCCCAGCCGCTTGTAGGCCACCCAGGCTGACTCGGCGCCCTTGCCGCTGGCCGAACGGTTGTCGCAGACCCACACCGCGATGCCGCGTTGCGCGAGGAGCTGGTAATACAGCATGCCCGTGCCTCCCCAGCCGTTACGGACCTGGGGCGCGTGCGGTCCGCCGTACGTCGACTGGAACACCGGGTACTTGCGCGAGGCGTCAAAATCCACCGGCTTGACGAGCATCGCCTCGAGCGTGAAGCCGTCTTTGGTCTTCACCTGCAGGAACTCGGGCGTGGACAGGCGGTAGTCTTTCAGCGCCGCGACCTCGTTGCGGTTGATGACGCGCACCTCGGCGCCATCGGCCTTGTGCAGGCGGACCTGCGGCGGCGTGCTGGCGTCGCTCCAGGTGCCGACGTAGTGCGTGAAGCTGGGGTTGAAGCTCGCGCTGTTCACCCCGGCGCGGTCCGACAGCCTCGTGAGCCCCGTCCCATCGAGCGTGACCCGGTACACATCACCCCCGATGTGGCTGCGCTCGGTGCCGGCGAAGTACACCAGGCCGGCCGGCTCGTCGACGCCGTACAGGGTCCGGACTTCCCATTTGCCGCTGGTGACACGTCCGACGAGGCTGCCATCGCCCTTGTAGCGGTACAGGTGCTTCCAGCCGTCACGCTCGCTGAACCACAGAAAGCTGCCGTCCTTCAGCCAGATGGGCTCGCCGTTGTCGTTCACCCACGCTTTGGTGGTCTCGCGGAACAGCGTCCTGGTGGTGCCCGTGCCTGCATCGCCAAGGTCGAGATCGAGCCACGTCTGCTCGCGGTCCTGCACCTGGTACACGACCTCCTTGCTGTCGGGCGTCCAGTCGACGTTCACGATCAGATGCTCTGCGGCGCTGTACTTCGAGGTGTCGATCCACTGCACCTGGCCGCCCGCGGCTCGGACCACACCGAGCTTGACCGTCGGGTTGGGATCACCCGCCTTCGGGTAGTCGGTGTGTTCGACGCTCTGCCGGTAAGGGATGTGATCGACGACGGTGAACTCGGGCACCGGCGCCTCGTCGAGCTGCAGGAATGTGAGGCGCGAGGCGTCCGGGCTCCACCAGTAGGCGCGGTGAGTCCCGCGCCCGTAGATCTCTTCCTGGTAGACCCAGTCGAGCTTTCCGTTCAGGCGCTGCGCGTGGCCGTCGGTGGTGAGCGCGCGCTCGCGGCCCTCGAGGTCCACGACGTACAGGTTGTGCTCGCGCACGAAGGCGACGAGCCGGCCATCGGGGCTCAACGTGATCTCCTCTTCGGCCGCAGGAGAGGACGTGAGGCGCACGACGCGGTCGGCGTCAAGAGTCCAGAGGAAGAGGTCGTCGCCAGACGAGACGATCAGCGCCGTCCGTGTCGGATTCATCACGTACGAGCGTTGCCGGCTGAGACGAGCCGCCTCGTCGGCCGACATGCCTGGCACGGCAGCCAGCGCGGCCGTCAGCCGGGCCTGGTCAAACAGCGGTGTCTCGGTGCCGGTCACGGCATCCACGCGGACGATCTCCGCGCGCGAGCCCTGCGGCGCGCGCGGGTCCTTCACGCGAAGGTACTCCTTGTCGTTCACCCATGTGTACCCGCCGCCGCGGCCCGCCGGCTCGCCGAGGTTCACACGCGTGACCGGGTCGTACAGGTCGTCAAGGGTGAGCAGCTTCCGCTGTTGCGCCTGCAGAAGGCCGGCCGAGGCCGCCGCCACGACGGCCATCACCACCAGGGCGGCCCGAAGTCCGAACCGGGTCATAAAGGTCTCTCCGCGTACAGAATATAGTAACCAGATGCCCACCCTGACCTTCCTCGGCGCGGCGCAGACGGTCACCGGTTCCAAACACCTGGTCGACACCGGCTCGCACAAGGTGCTGGTCGACGCCGGGCTGTTTCAGGGCCACAAGCAACTCCGCCTGCGCAACTGGGCCGACCTGCCGATGCCCGCCAAAGACATCGACGCCGTTGTCCTGACCCACGCGCATCTGGACCATGTCGGCTATCTGCCCCGCCTGGTGGCGCAAGGCTTTCGCGGGCGCGTGTTCTGCACCCCGGGGACCCTGGACCTGGCCCGTCTGGTACTGACCGACTCGGCCCATCTGCAAGAGGAAGATGCTCGTCAGGCCAACCGCGACGGCTATTCGCGCCACCATCCAGCTCTGCCTCTCTACACGGTCGCCGACGCATGGCGGGCGATCTCGCAACTCCAGCCGCTTGGATACGACCGTCCGGTCACCGTGGTGCCCGGCATCGAGATCAGCTTCGTGCCGATGGGGCACCTGCTGGGGGCGGCGGCCGTACAGATGACGCTGAAGGGCGGACGACGGGTCGTGTTTGGAGGAGACCTGGGACGGTACAACCGCCCGGTGTTGCAGGATCCACGATCGGTCCCAGCAGCCGACGTGCTGCTGGTCGAGTCCACCTACGGCGACCGCATCCATGAGCCCGACGACAACGGCGAGCGCCTGTCGCGCATCATCAAGGACACCGCGGCAGCCGACGGACGCGTGATCATCCCCGCCTTCGCGATTGGCCGCGTCGAAGAAGTGCTCTACTGGATCAAGAAGCTCGAGGACGAGCAGCGGATTCCGATCCTGCCGGTCTATCTGGACAGCCCGATGGCCACCGAAGCGCTGGCGTTTTATGGCAACCGGGCGCGCGAACTGGATCCGGAGTTCATGGAGGACGGCGGAAAGCTGGCCGGATTCATGACCCGTCGCTTCACCTGCGTGACCTCCACGCAGCAGTCGAAGGACCTGACGATATCCGCCAAGCCCGCCATCGTCATCTCCTCGAGTGGGATGGCCACCGGTGGACGCGTACTGCACTATCTGCGCGCGACGCTGGCCAGTGCGCGCAACACGGTCCTGTTTGTCGGCTATCAGGCGGGGGGCACGCGCGGACGCCAGCTGGTCGACGGCGCGACGCAGGTGAAGATGCACGGCCGGCTCATCGACGTCCACGCGCGCATCGAGAAGATCGACTCGATGTCGGCTCACGCCGATGCATCGGAGATCGTGAAGTGGATGACCGGCTTCACACGGCCGCCGCAGATGACGTACCTGGTGCACGGCGAACCGCCCGCGCAAGCGGCGCTGGCGCAGCGCATCACGAAGGAACTGAGTTGGAAGACCCACACGCCTGCGCACGGCGAGACGGTCGATCTGTGAGCACCCGCCCCTACCTTCTCGAGCGCATCGGCGAGGCGGCCGTGGTGCAACTCTACGCCGACGGCTTCCAGCGGCTGAGCGTGCGGGACAAGATCCTCTGCTGGCATCTCTATCAGGCAGCGCTTGCGGGCCGCGACATCTACTACGACCAGCGCTACGCGCACAACCTGGAGATGCGCGCCGTACTGGAGGCCGTCCTCCGGCATCCAGGCGGTGTCAACCCCCAGACCCTCGACGCGATCGCGCGGTACACGAAGCTGTTCTGGATCAACACGGGACCGTTCAACAACCTGACCGCCCGCAAGTTCGTGCCGGCGTTCACGCCCGAGGCGCTGTCGGCCGCCGTCGCCTCGGCGGTGGAGCACGGCGCGCAGCTGCCGTTGCGGGACGGTGAATCAACCGGCGACCTGCTGGGACGCCTGCACCGCCCGTTCTTCGACCGGGAGTTCGAATCGGTCATCACCAGCAAGACGCCAGGGCCAGGCCGCGACATTCTCCACGCCAGCGCCAACAACTTGTACGTCGGCGTGTCGATGGCCGACCTGGACGGCTTTGACGAGCGTTACCCGCTGAACTCGCGGTTGGTCAAGCAAGGCGACGCCCTGGTTGAAGAGGTGTACCGCGTGGGCGGCTGCTACACGTCGCAGATCGCCCGCATCGTGGAGCACCTCGAGTTGGCGGTCCCCTACGCGACGGCCCCGATGGCACGAGCTCTCGAGGCGTTGGTGCGGTTCTATCGGACTGGCGAGACCGCCGCACGGCGTGCCTACGACATCGCCTGGGTGGCGGATGTCGAATCGGACGTGGACACGATCAATGGGTTCATCGAAGTCTACATGGACGCGCGCGGCGTGAAAGGCGCGTGGGAATCGCTGGTCTATTACGTCCACCCGGAAAAGACCGCGGCGGTGCAGACCATCGCGCGCCACGCGCAGTGGTTCGAGGACCGCATGCCCTGGGATCCGCGCTGGCGCAAGCCGCAGGTGACCGGCGTGTCAGCCCGGGCCATCGAGGTCATCGTCGAGGCGGGAGATTCCGGCCCCGTCACCCCCATCGGCATCAATTTACCCAACGACCAGGACGTCCGCGAGACCTGCGGCAGCAAGTCCGTGTCGCTGTCCAACGTCGCCGAGGCGTACGAGCGATCGACGCCTCGCGAGTTCCGTCGCGAGTTCTCGTGGAGCCCGGACGAAGTGGCGCGGGCGGAGCGGTGGGGCGCCTTTGCGGCGGAGCTCACGACGAACCTGCACGAGATCATCGGGCACGGGTCCGGCCTGGTCTCGGAGGCGTTGAAGGGTGCACCCGAGAAGGCGCTCAAGGAACACTCGTCGGCCATCGAAGAGGCACGTGCGGATCTGGTGGCGCTCTACTTCGTGGCAGATCCGTACCTGGTCGAGATCGGGATCGTGGAGGCCGAGTCGCACGCCGAGATTGTCGAGGCCGAGTACGAGGCGTATGCGCGCAACGCGCTGGTGCAGCTACGCCGGATCCGTGAAGGCGCGCAGATCGAGGAAGACCACATGCGCAACCGGCAGCTCATCGTGCATTGGCTGCTGGCCAACACCGAGGCCATCGAGATTGCGCGGCGCGAGGGGAAGACGTACTACCGCATGGTCGATGCGGCCGCGTTCCGGGCTGGCGCAGGCCGCCTGCTGGCCCAGGTACAGCGGATTCGCGCCGAAGGCAACTACGCCGCCGCGCACGAGCTGCTCGACACCTATGGCGTGCACTTCGATCCCGGCCTGCGCGACGAGATCGTCGCCCGCGTCGATCATCTCGACCTGCCGTCCTACACCGGCTTTGTCATGCCGCGGTTGCAGCCGGTGGTCGACCCCACCGGCGCGATCGTGGACGTGTCCATCTCGTATCCCCTGGACCTGGCGACCCAGATGCTGGAGTATTCTGCATAGGATCACCCTTCCCATGTTCTCCTCGCGTGTGCCCGGAGACCTCGGCCCGAACACCGTGGCGGTCGCCGTCGAGCGCATGCGGTTGTCGGGGCGCGGCTTCGACGACCTGACGGTGTCCAACCCGACCGACGCTGGCATCGAGTACCCGGAGGGGCTGCTGGCGGGGCTGGCCGATCCACGGGCGCTCGTGTACGAACCTCAGCCGTTGGGCCTGTCTGTGGCTCGCGAGGCCGTATCAGCCGAGTATGCCCGCCGCGGCGTGCGGGTGCCGTCGAGCCACATCGTGCTCACGGCCAGCAGCAGCGACAGCTACGCGCTGCTCTTCAAGCTGCTGTGCGATCCCGGCGAGTCGGTGCTGGTCCCGACGCCGAGCTATCCGCTGTTTGAGCACCTCACGCGCCTCGACTGCGTCCACGCGTTGCCGTATCGCACCGAGTATCACGGCACCTGGACGATCGATCTCGAAGACCTCCGGTATGCGATCGACGAGACGACCAGGGCGATCCTCGTGGTCAGCCCCAACAACCCGACCGGCGCGTGGCTGAAGCGCGACGAGCTGGCCGCGCTGGTCGACCTGTGCGCCGCGCACCATCTGGCCCTGATCGGCGACGAGGTCTTCGCCGACTACCCGATCGACCCGGCGCCCGGCGCCGTGCGAAGCGTCATCGATCAGGGGGACGTCTTGACGGTCAGTCTTGGCGGCTTGTCCAAGTCGGTCGGGCTGCCGCAATTGAAGCTGGGGTGGATGGCGCTGCGGGGTCCCTCGGCGCTGGTGCAGTCGGCGTTGATGCGGCTCGAGATCGCCGCTGACGCGTATCTGTCGGTGGGCACGCCGGTGCAGGTGGCCGCGCCTGCGCTGCTGCAGGCGGGGTATGACGTCAGGCTTCAGATTCGACAGCGCGTGCTGAGCAACTACCGCCAGCTGCTGGAGGCCGCCGGACGGCACCCGTCCTGTCAGGCTCTTCGCGCCGAGGGCGGGTGGTCCGCTGTCCTGCGCATCCCGCACACGACGGCCGAGGACGAATGCGTGATTGGTCTGCTCGAGCAGCAGCATCTGCTCGTGCACCCGGGCTACTTCTTCGACTTTCCCCGCGACGGCTATCTGGTCGTGAGCCTGCTCACTCGTCCCGATGTGTTCCGTAGCGCCACCGACCGTCTGCTGACGGCCGTCTGCACCTGACCTGTTCAACGGCTCGACATGCGTCCACAACCGCCTCTCGGCCGCAGTGCCGGCCTGGTCGTCCCGCTGTTCTCGCTGCACTCGTCGCGCAGCGCCGGCATCGGGGACATCGGCGACCTGGCGCCGCTGGGACCGTGGATGCGGCGCGCCGGCCTGCGCGCGTTGCAGCTGCTGCCCGTCGGTACGCTGCCGGTTGGCGAGACCTCCCCGTACTCAGCGCTGAGCGCGATGGCGATCGATCCGGTGTACGTCAGCCTGTCCGACGTGCCCGACTTCGTGGCGCTGGGCGGCGAGGTGCGGCTGCCGCTGGCGGACCAGATCGCGCTCCGAGGTGCGCGCGCCGCGTCCATCGTGCAATACGCGGCTGTGCGTCAGGCCAAGCAGAGCGCGCTGCGGCTGGCGTTCAGCCTGTTCTGGGACGTCGACTGGCTTCGCACGACGGCGCGCGCGGGCGCGTTTGCCGCGTACGTCGCATGGGAGGAGTGGTGGCTGGACGACTACGCCGTCTATTGCGCGCTGCGGGAACGGCATGGCGATCGTCCATGGACCGAGTGGCCCGCGCCCCTGGGCAACCGCAACCCTGTTGCGCTCGAGGAGGCGCGACGCGAGCTGGAGCAGGAAATCCTCTTTCACCAGTACGTGCAGTGGGTCGCCGACACGCAGTGGGAGGCCGCGCGCGAGCAACTAGGCGAGACCCGCCTGTTCGGCGACTTTCCCTTCATGGTCAGCACCGACAGCGCCGACGTCTGGGCCAACCAGCACACCTTCCGCTTCGATCGTACCGCGGGCACGCCGCCGGACGCCTTCAGCACGTCCGGGCAGGACTGGGGGCTGCCTGTCTATCGCTGGGATGTGATGGCCGAGCAGGGCGACCGCTGGCTGCGCCAGCGCGCGCGGCGCATGGCGCGGCTCTACGACGGCTACCGCGTCGATCACCTCGTCGGGTTCTTCCGCACGTACTCCCGCCGGGTGGGCGAGACGCTCGGCGTCTTCGACCCAGATGACGAGGCCGAGCAGCGCAGTCAGGGCGAGCGCATCCTGCAGTTGTTCATCGCCACCGGCGCCCAGGTCACGGCCGAAGACCTCGGGCTGATCCCCGACTTCGTGCGTGCCTCGCTCGTGCGCCTGCACGTCCCTGGCTACAAGGTGCTCCGCTGGGAGCGCGACTGGCATCGGCCCGGGCAGCCGCTGAACGCCCCGGCGACGTTTCCGGCCGTGTCAGTGGCCACGACCAGCACGCACGACATCGAGCCGCTGGCGTCCTGGTGGGAGACACTCGACGACCGCGAGCGTGCCCTCCTGCTCGGCTCGATCGGCCTGCCGCGCCTGCCCGGGGCCGGTTTCGGCCCGGCCATCCGCGACGGGCTGCTGGACCAGGCCTACGGCGCCGGCTCCGATCTCCTGCTGCTGCCGATCCAGGACGTCTTCGGCTGGTCCGATCGCGTCAACACACCCGCGACAGTCGGTGAGCACAACTGGACGTGGAAGCTGCCGATGAGCGTCGAAACCCTTTCAACTGACGCTGAGGCCCTCGAACGCGCCGACGCGTTGCACGCACTCGCGACAGGCACGCGGCGCCTCTAGCCACGTACGCCAACCACGGAGCCACAGAGGTCACGAAGACCACACGGAGGTTTTCTTGGGTTCTTGTTCTTCCCCCAAAACCTCTGTGCGCCCTCCGTGTGCTTCGTGTCTCTGTGGTTGACGTACGTGATCCGTGGTTGGCGTACGCGATCAGTTCTGCGTCGTCTGTCTCGCCGGCGCGGCCGGCGGCGTCTGAGACGGCTGCGCCTTGGGCAGCGGCTTGCGCGGCAGCGCCTGATCGCGGTTGGCCGCGTGGTAGACGAACGAGGCGACGATGACCGCGTTCTT
>JAENWD010000085.1 GCA_016650245.1 Vicinamibacteria bacterium | reverse complement strand
CGGACGCTCGCTCAATCCG
Source organism: Vicinamibacteria bacterium (assembly GCA_016650245.1). Classification (GTDB taxonomy): domain Bacteria; phylum Acidobacteriota; class Vicinamibacteria; order Vicinamibacterales; family JAENWD01; genus JAENWD01. The sequence continues at coordinate 12,077 of JAENWD010000085.1, read as the reverse complement.
GAGAGCGAGGAGATGTTCACGTGGTGGGCGCCGTGGCGGAACATGCGCCAGCGCAACATCGGCTGGCGCATCGACTACGTGCTGGCCACCCATGGCCTGGCGTCACGCGCCACGCGCGGAGCTGTGCTGGCGGAAATCGGCACCAGCGACCACGCGCCCGTGGTCGCGGATTTCAGCCAAATCCTGTAGCGCCGATCAGCCCTTCAGCGTCTTCCAGTTCGCCAGACACTGCTCGGCGCGCTTCATCTGTTCCCCGGCCGGCCCCGCCTCCTGTTCGATCAGGTAGTACTCGACGCCGCCCACCGACTCGGCCGCCTCGATTATCGTTCTCCACGGCGCGTCGCCCTCGCCAAACAGCACCGCGTAGCCCTTGCCGCCGGCCGCCCAGTCCTTGCAGTGCAGGCTCTTGATGCGCCCGGGGTTGGCCTTGATCCAGGCGATCGGGTCGGCGCCCTCCTCGACGCAGGTGCCGACGTCGAACTGCAGCACGACGTCTTTGGACGTGCGCGATGCGATGACGTCCATCGGCCGCTGACCGTCCACCGGTCTCCACTCGAGTCCGTGGTTGTGGTACCCGGCAACCATCCCGAGAGGCCGGAGCGTGTCGGCCGCCGCGTTGAGCCGATCGCTCACCGCCTTCCAGTCATCGAGCGTCTTGGCCGGCCCGGGGCTGGCCATGACGATTGCCTTGCTGCCGATGGCCCGGTTGAGGTCGATGGCCTTCTGCAGCCCGCCGGGTGTGAACACGTTGCTGCCGTTGTGTGTGGACGGGCACTTGACGCCGAGGTCGTCGAGCAGCTTCCGCACTTCCGAGGCGATCTGCGGCGTCCACTCGAGGTACGGCGAATAGAACTCCACGACCTCGTACCCCAGCTTTGCGACCGCGCGGACCGTGCCAGTCAGGTCCTTTGCCAGGAAGTCCCGCACGCTGTAGAGCTCGATGCCGACGGGAATCTTCGATGCGGCAAACGCGGCGCGCGTGGCCAACGGCAACGCACCGGCCAGCGCGAGAAACGAGCGACGGGAGACCTGGGTCAAGTGGCTCATGTCGACACGCTATCACAGCCGCGTCAGGACGGGCGATTGAGTTCCGCGGCCGCCGACGTGAGCACCGTCGCCGACCGCTCGAGGGCCTCGCGCTCTGAGGCAGTCATCTCGAGCTCCAGCACCTGGCTGGCGCCGTCGGCGCCGACGACGGCGGGAAGAGACAGGGCGACGTCGTGGAGGCCTGAGGCCCCGTGCTGGACGCGCGAGACCGTGAGGACACGTCGCTCATCGCGCAGCAGGCACTTCACCAGGTGCGCCGTGACCAGTCCGATCGCGTGGTTGGTGGCGCCCTTGCGCCTGATGATCTGGTAGGCCGCGCGCCGCACCTCTTCGGCCAGCACCGGCTCGCGCTCTGCATGCCACTCCGGCCACTGCCCCAGCGCAAGCCCGCCCACCATGGCCGTGGACCACAACACGACTTCCGAGTCGCCGTGCTCGCCCACGACGTGCGCGTGCACGGAGTGCGGATCCACCTTCAGCTCCCGCGCCAGCACCTGCCGCAGCCTCGCCGTGTCGAGCATCGTTCCGGTCCCAAGCACGCGGGCGGGCGGAAGGCCGGACGCCTCGGTCATCACCTGAGTGAGGACATCGACGGGGTTGCTCACCATCACGATCGTGCCGCGGCAGCCCCGCAACCGCTGGCCAAGATCGCGCGTCACCGCGGCATTGTCGCGCAGCAGGTCGAGTCGCGACTCACCGGGCTTGCCGCCGCGACCTGCGGCGACCACGACGACGTCGGCGCCGGCCATCTCCTCGACGGCGGCCGTTCTCACCGTGGCCTGTGGATAGAACGTCGCCCCGTGCGCCAGGTCCATCGCCTCGCCCTCGGCGACCTCGACGCGCGCGTCGGTGAGCAGCAACTCGTCCACGACGCCTGAATGCAGCGTCGAGATCGCCACGCTGGCGCCCACCCAGCCTGTCCCGATAATCGCAACCTGTCGTTTCATACGCACTCAGCACTTCGGCACATCAGCGTTCTACCAGGGTCGAGATCCACCAGCAGTTGGCGCACCCAGCAGCAGGCGGTTCTTCGGCGTGATGTCGGCCGCAATCGCTTGCGTCCAGATGCGATAACCCTGCCGCTCGAGATCCAGCGCCCGCCGGATGTCGATGGCAAGCGGGCCATCGACCCATCCGGCCAGCGCGCCGACATCGCACGCGTCCAGGTCGTGGCAACACGGCAGGACAGCGACGCGCGCACGAGCCGCGACGGCGCGCTCGAGCACGACGTCGGTCAAGGTGCCGCAGGCATGGCTCGAGACGACGACGTCGCTGGACCGAATCTCGACGTCCTCTATTCCAGAGGCGACAAACGTCACGCGTCCCGCAAGTCGCGGCCACGCCTCCACGAGCGTCGCGTGCAGCGTTCCACTCGACACAGGCAGGGCCTTGTCGACGACGAGCGCGTCCGGCGACGAGTCATCGAGCAACAGCATGACCTGCGCGAGCAGGCCGTGTCCTGCGCCAAGATCGACGACTCGTCCGCCTCGGAAGAGGCGCCGCACGCGCCGCGCCACCTCCCACGCCTCGTACAGCTCTTTGCGCGGGAGGCATCCAGCGTGGCACACCTCGCGCGCCACACGATGAAACAGCGTGTCGTCAGGAAACCGACCTAGATCTCGATCGGTCAGGCGGCCCTTGGATGAACGGGCGAAGGCGATGGAGTGTTTCACGGCCCTTGGAACCCGCACCTCAGCTACGAACTACGAGTGACGAGCGCTCCCGCCACCGGGTTCCTCAAGGTCCCAATGCCCTCGTACGTGCACTCGGACAGGTCTCCGGTCTTCAGGAAGATCGGCGGCGTGCGTGCCGCGCCGACACCGGCGGGGCTGCCCGTGGCGATGACGTCGCCAGGATGCAACGTGATGATGTGCGAGGCGTACGACACCTGCTCGAAGACCGTGTGAATCATCAAGGACGTGTTCGCGTCCTGCATCACCTGGCCGTTGAGGGTGAAGGTGACCTTCAGCTTCTGTGGGTCCGCCACGAACTCCTTCGGGACGATGAAGGGCCCCATGGGCGCGAAGGTGTCGTGCGACTTGGCGATCAGCCAGTCGCTGCCGTGACGTGTGTCGCCGCGCCCGGCGCGATCGGACACGTCGTTCTCGATCGTGTAGCCGAAGATGTAGTCACGCGCGCGTTCCACGCCGATACGAGACGCCCGTGCGCCGATGACGACGCCGAGCTCGCACTCCCAGTCAATCTGCGTGCGGCCAACCGGCAACTGAATCGCCTCGCCCGCGGCGATCACGGCCGAGGGCAGCTTGGTGAACAGGTACGGATTCCACCGCGTGTCGCCTGCCTGCCGTTCCCAGATACCCGGCGCGCTCTTGGTGCCCGGCAGCGCCGCGCCAGGGCCTCCGGGAGAGGTGTCCGCGCCTCCCATCTCGAGCGCGTGCTCCCGGTAGTTCACCGCCACATTCAGCATCGTCTGCGGATACATGATCGGCGGCAGCGTCTTGACCGACGACAGGTCGACAACCCAGGCCGGCCGGCTTGCCCCGGCCGCGTTGACCCGCGCGATGAGCTCCAGAATCCGGCTGCGCACGCCCTTGTCATAGCGCGCGATCAAGTCCTTCATGTCCCGAGGCGTGGCGACACCCGACGCCGGCATCACTGCCGCATCCGCAGCGGCCAGGTCGATCACCACGGAGCCACCGAGAACGACACCGACAAACGACGTGCCCTGCCGCTCGAACGTGCCGAGCTTGAAGGTCGTGGCTGGCGCCTGGGCGGACAGCATCGTGACGGCGGAGGCGGCGAGCAGGCTCGAGGCGATTGTTCTCATGGTCAGCACCTCAGCGAGGAGGGAAGCGGAACGCCCGCAACCATGCCAGGCTCTTCGGGATGTTCGCCAACGGAGTGGCGCTCTCGTCCTCGACGTAGTACAGCGCGGTGCCGGCCTTTCTCGCGGCGTTGAGGACCTTGGGCATGTCGATCTGCCCTGTGCCGACCGGCACGTCCATGTCGGGCGTGGCCACGCCGGTTCCGGCCGTCACGGGCTCGCCCTTCTTGAGGTCTTTGAGGTGCAGGCTCGTCACGCGTGACCCAAGTTGTTCGATGAGCCGCGCCGGATCGGCCCCGCCGTGAAACGTGTGGAACACGTCCACCTGAATCGTCACCTGGCGTGGATCGGTCGCGCCGGCGAGCGTGTCAAAGAGCGTGCCTTCCTTTGACGGGACGAACTCGTAGCCATGACAGTGATACGCGAAGCGCAGGCCGGCCCCACTGGCCGCCTTGCCGACACGGTTGAACACGTCGGCCGCACCGAGCGCGACGTCGCGGGTGAAGCCGTCGTCGTGAGGGATCCACGGGCACACGATCCAGGTGGCGCCCATGGACTTTGCCTCGGCGAGGGCGCCGGGCAGATCGTCGCGCAGGCGTTCATACCCCATGTGCGCGGACTGGCAACGCAGACCGGCCGCGTCCAGGGCCTTGCGGAAGTCGGCGGCGGTGTGTCCCCAGAGACCCGCCCCCTCCACGTCGCGAAAGCCCATCGCCGTGACCTTGGCCAGCGTCCCGGGAAGGTCCTTGGGCAAGTACTCGCGCAGGCTCCAGAGTTGCAGGCCGACAGGCCCGTTGAGGCCGCTTCTGATCTCGCCTTGACCTGACGCGGCCCATACGGCGCTATCGCTCGATGCAGCGAGGGCGGCGGCGACGGCGCTTAGAAACTGGCGTCTGGACGGCATTGGTGATCCTTTGGTGCTTTCAACGCCGCGCGCTGCCATTGGCAGCCCCACCCGCGCCGATGCGATAGAGCGGATGGCGTGTGTCGTGGGGACGACCGGGCGACTGCGCCTCGACGTCGGCCATCGACGAAGGCAGATCGAAGGGAAGGCGGCCTTCGGCTCGCGCACGGCCGGTCAGCACGTCAAGCAGCGCCTCGTCGTCGATCCCGAAATTTGCGACCCCGCCGACCTGCTCGATGGCACCTCCGTCGGCGGCGAAGGAGCGGTGCCGTGCATCAGCGTCCGGGCCTTCTCGTCGAGCGTCATGCGAGCGATCAGATCCACCACTCGTCGTGGGACCGGAAGCCGCCAGTCCTCGTACGGGTCGAGCGCTCCGTTTCGATTGAGGTCTCGAAACGACCCGCCCTCGACGAGGATCACCGGCACTGCGCGAGTCCCGAGCACTGGCTGTGCCTGCCGTGCCGCCACGAGCGCCACAGTGGCCGCGACTGCTGCCGTGAGCATCAGCGATAGCGCCGCGAACCGGAGTCGTCTCATCTCAGGCCTCATCGGGAAGTCACGAGCGTGGCGCGTCGAGGCGCGGGGAGCGCCCGCCAGCATAACGCAAGTAGAGGAGCGCGATGCCATCCTCCGCGGATTCTGGGATTTGGGAGATTTGCCTGCTCGGAATTGATCGCCACGCTCGGTGATCAACCGCATTGCCTCGCGGTTGATCCACGCCTGTTGCGGGGCTGAAGCCCCCGTCGCCACAACCTCAACAGAGGTCGCGTTCGCACCGTGCCGTTATGACCGTGATCGTGTAATTACGACCCGCGCCGAGTTGGTTCAACCGCGCGGATCGCGAATTTCAGGCCACAAAGCGGCTGCACCCAATCTTGCTTCTTGAATCTGCGCAGTCATGGATTCAGGAGGTGTGAAGTGACGACGACAAAGACATTGGTGCTTACGGCAGGGCTTGCCGGCGCGATTGCGATCGGCGTCTGGGCCGTGCCCCGAGTGATGGACAGAGAGGCGCAACTGACCGACGCGCTCATTGCCAACATCGCAGAACCCGCGGCGCCTGCGGCCGAGAAGGCACCGGTAGCGCCTCGGCGCGCGACCACCGTCACCACGGTCGCTGCGATGCCGGCGTCGGCTCCCGCGCTCCACGATCGGCTGAAGCCGGTCCTCAACCGCGGCACCAACATGGTGGTCGCTGCCGAGGGCTTCAGCAGCGCGGAACAGTTTGCGACCCTCGCCTACGCGGCACGCAACACCGAGGTGCCGTTCATGGTCCTCAAGCATCGCGTGCTGGACGAGGGCAAGACGCTGGCGGCTGCCATCCGCGAGTCGAAACCCGGCGTCAACGCTGCCGCTGAAGCCGTTCGTGCCCGCGCCACCGCGCGGCAGGAGATCTCTGCGATGGTGAGCTAGCCCTCCTGCGATCCGTCGCTCTACTTCGGCAACCCGATCCGCGCGAGCAACGCCGCAAAGCGCGGATCGGATCGCAGGCTCTGCCACACGGGCTCGCGACCGAGATAGGCCAGGCGATTGGAGCGCTCGTCGTACGCCTTGTCCAGCCACTGAAACGCCCGATCGCGGTCGCCGAGACCGGCATAGACCAGGGCGCTGGAGAGAGCCGGAGTGTACCGTTGCTTCGCCGTAGTCTCCAGTCGCTCCGCCACGCGAAGCGCCTCTTCGCGCTCGCCCAGCTGGGCGCGGAGGAATCCGACCAACGCGGCGCTGTAGTCGTTGAAGGGGTTCAACGCCTGGGCCTTCTCCGCGTGCCGAAGCGCCTCCGGAAGATCGCCTTTGGCTGCCACGATCGCGGCCAGGACCTCATGGGCGACGGCGAAGTTCGGATCGAGGTCGATGGTTCGCAGGCACTCCGCGATCGCTTCGTCATAGCGCCCTGCCAGCGCCAGTTGCACGCTGAGGGTATGGCTGAGAGACGCTGACACGGGGTCGCGTGCAAGCGCCTGCCTGCCCACACGAATCGCCTCGTCCGGTCGGCCCGCCACCGTGAGGTAGAACTGGTAGCTGGGATGGTCGTCCACCACCGCGGCATTGAGTGCGCGCGCCTGGTCGAAGTGGCTCTTCGCGGCGGGCCAGTCCCAGTCGTACGTGTAACTGGCCCAGCCCAACGAGATATGGGCCTCCGCCAGCGCGGGGTCGATTTCGAGAGCCCTTGCGGCCGCCTCCTTGGCTTTCGGCATGACGTCCCGCGGTCGCTGAAGGTTGAAGAACGACACCTGGTTGTGCGCATCGGCCAGCCCCGCATAGGCAAGCGCAAAGCGCGGATCTCTTGCGACCGCCTGATTCAGATACTCGATGGCCTTCCGGTATCCCTCCGGGTTCATCTTGTTCCGGTGGTATCGACCCTGCAGGTACAGCTGATAGGCAGCGCTGTCGTTCGTGTAGCGCTTCGTCAGGCGCTCTTTCTCCTCGGTGGTCAAGCGCAACCGCAACTTGTCCGAGACCTCGCGCGACAGGTAGTCCTGCAGCTCGAACACGCTGGCGGCCTTGCTCGTGTACTCGCCGCCCCAGAGCTGCGATCCGTCGGCGACATCGACCAGCTCCGTTCTGAGCACCAGCGTATCGCCCCTCTGCAGCAGGCGTCCCGACAGCACCGCGCGCACGCCCAGGTCTCGACCGACTTGCTGAGGGTCGGTGTCCTTCCCTTTGTACCGAAACACCGTGCTGCGCGCTGGCACTCGAAGGCTGGGGAACTGCGACAACGTGCGAATCAGGCTCTCGGTGATGCCGTCGCTGAGGTACTCGGTGTCTGGGTTGCCGCTGGCGTTGACAAACGGGAGGACTGCCAGTGAATCGATCGCGTCGCCTCGCGTGGGCATGACACCGAATCGCGACGCCGCCAGTAGCACCGCGACCAGCGCGACCGTCGCCGCGACCAGCACTCCGGGCCGGCGCCACAGCGGAGTGACCGACCGGCGGGACTCGCTGCTGGACGCCGCAACGGCGCGGCCCGAATCGGTGTCCCGGCGTAGCCGCTGCAGGTCCGCCCGCAGGTCCGCCGCGTTCTGGTAGCGGAGCGTCCGGTCCTTCTCGAGCGCCCGGATGATGATGTCGTCGAGCCGCGCCGGGATCTCCGGGTTCACACGCGAGAGGGGAGCCGGATCGCGGTTGAGGATCGCGTCGTGAATGGTGCCAGGGGTTGTGCCGCCAAAGGCCTGGCGCCCCGTGGCCATCTCGTAGAGCACCGCTCCAAGGGAGAAGATGTCCGTCCGCGCGTCGAGCGGTTCGCCGCGCACCTGCTCCGGGGACATGTACGCCACGGTGCCGACGATCGAGCCCGGGCTCGTCAAGTGCTCGAAGGTTGCGCCGGCAGTGGTGGCTCCGGCGTGGGTGGCCTGCGACGCCTTGGCCAGGCCGAAGTCGAGCAGCTTGGCCGCTCCGCGCTCGGTGACGAAGATGTTGGCGGGCTTGATGTCGCGATGCACGAGGCCCAGGTGGTGCGCCGCGGCCAGGGCATCGGCGATCTGGATCCCCAGCTCGAGGACTTGGTCGGGGGGCAGCGCGCTGCCCCCGATGCGCTGATTGAGCGGCGCGCCGTCGAGGTACTCCATGACGATGAAGCGGCGTCCCTCGTGCTCGCCGATGTCGTGGACCGAGCAGACATTGGGATGGTTGAGCCCTGACGCCGCCCGGGCCTCGCGCACGAAGCGCTCGACCGCCAGCGGGTCGCGCGACAGGTCGTCGGACAGGAACTTGAGCGCGACCGTGCGTCCGAGGCGGGTGTCCGTGGCCTTGTAGACCACTCCCATGCCCCCGCGCCCCAGCGTCTCGAGGATCGTGTAGTGCGAGACCGTTGTGCCGATCATGGGGCGCACCAGCATTCTACTTCCCATTGGTAGGCAGGCGAAGAACGCCTGCGCTACCTTGACAAGAGCGAAGGCATAGCTAAACTATGCCTATAGCTAATATGCCTAAGACCGAAATGCCTTCGGGCGCGCTGGTGCTGCTCATCCTGCGCGTGCTGCACTCAGGGCCCCTTCACGGATATGCGATTGCGCAGCGGATTCACGTGCTCTCCTCGGAAGTCCTTCGCGTGGAGGAGGGGTCGCTCTATCCGGCGCTTCAGCGCATCCTGCTGAAAGGCTGGGTCAAGTCCGAGTGGGGGACTTCCGAGACCAATCGCAAAGTCCGCTTCTATCGGCTCACGCCGGCGGGTCGCAAGCAGCTCGATGCAGAACTCTCCGACTACGACCGCGTGAACGAAGCCATCAAATCCGTCCTGAAGACGGCGTAGCTGAAGGACCTCCATGTGCGAGCTGTTCCGCCGCCTCCGGTATCTCCTCAACCGCGGCCGTTTCGACCAGGAGCTGGCCGACGACCTCGAGTTCCATCGCGAGATGGCAGCGCGCGCCGGCAGCGCGCTGCTGGGCGATGCCGTGCGGCTGCGCGAAGATGCGCGCGCGGCATGGGGCTGGACGTGGATCGACCGGCTGGGCCAGGACCTGCGATACGCCGCCCGCATGTTGTGGCGGTCCCCCGGGTTCACGCTCACCGCCATCGTGATGCTGGCCATCGGCATCGGCGCCAACGTCGCCGCCTTTGGCTTCCTGAACCTGATCGTGCTGCGTCCGCTGCCGGTGCGCGACCCGGACACGCTGTTGCGATTCGAGCGACGAGCGCCGGAGCAGTACGCGACGGACCTGCCGTACGCCGAGATGGCGTTTGTCCGGACCCATTCGACCACGCTCTCCGCCGTGCTGGCCGACCATGGCACCCGGTTGACGCTGACAGGGGCCGACAAGCCCATCAGCGTGCACTTCGTGACGGCAAACTTCTTCCAGGAGCTGGGCACGCAGCCGCGTCTGGGACGGGCCCTCGACCCGCTCCATGACGACACGGCCGATGCCGAGCCGGTCGTGGTGCTCAGTCACGGGTTCTGGCTGCGCCAGTTCGGCGCCAACCCTGGTGTGGTCGGCACGACGGTGTACCTGAACGGCAAGCCGGCGACCGTGGCCGGCGTGGCGGCGGCGGATTTCAGCGGCCTGAGTTTGAGCAGCCCCGACCTCTGGACGCCGCTTGGCGCGCAGCCGTACTTCGTCGAGGGCAGCCAGCTGCTCACGAGCCTCTCGGGCGACCCAGGCGTGAAGATGTGGGGCCGCTTGCGCAGCGGCGTCACGCCGGCCATTGCCGAAGAAGAGTTGCGATCGGTGGTGGCCGCGATGCGGACCCAGCACCCCACCGACATCTGGGAGCACGAGATGCTGGAGAGTTCCCCGGGCGGCTACGCCAAGATCGGCGGCGGCTCCTCTCGCGGATTGGGTACGCCTGGCCCGGACGAGACCCTGCCCGTCATCGGGATCATAGGCGCGCTGGTGTTGTTGATTCTCGCCGTGGCCTGCGCGAATCTTGGAGGCCTGCTGCTGGCCCGCGGCGTCGCGCGCGAGCGCGAGCTCACGATACGCGCCGCGGTTGGCGCCGGCCGGGCGCGGCTGCTCCGGCAGCTGTTCACCGAAAGCTTATTGCTCGCCTTCCTGGGGTCGGCCGCCGGGATGGTATTGGCCTTCCTGCTTCTGCGCACGGTGATGCTGGCCACCGATGCGCCGCCCTGGCTCGATCCGACTCCGGATTGGCGCGTGTTCGCGTTTGCCCTCGGCATCGGCGTCACCGCGGCGATGCTGTTCGGCCTCGCGCCCGCCTGGCAGGTCGTCCGCCAACGCCATCGCGCGAGCCTGCTGCGCCAGAGCCTGATCGGCGCCCAGGTGGCGGCCAGCTGCGTGCTGCTCATCGTCGCCGGCTTACTGGTGCGTGCGCTCGATCGCGCGACGTCTGCCGCGCCAGGCTTCGACCACGAGCACGTGATCGCCGTCGACCCGGGTCTGGCCGAACACGGTTACGCGGCAGGCTCCGCCCAGACCTACCTGGACGCGCTTCATGCGCGCCTGGGCGCACTTCCGGGCATCGAGTCGGTGGCGCTGACCTCCACGCCGCCGCTTGGCGGCCGCAGGTCGGTCTCCAGGCCCAAGTCGGCCCGACGGCCGGTTGACATCTACATCAACCGTGTCACGCCCGCATTCTTCTCCACATTGAAGATTCCAATTCTGCTCGGCCGCAACCTGCAGCCCGGCGACAGCCACGGCATCGTCGTCAGCGAGTCGTTTGCGCTGGGACAGTGGCCTGGCGAGGACCCGCTCGGCCAGCTGTTCGAGGGCAACACCGTCGTCGGCATCGCCGGCAACGCGCGCTGGGTGGCGCTGCAGGACCCGGACGCGGTCGAGATGTATCACCTCGCCTCGGCCGACGATGTGCCGTCGCTAGTCGCGATGGTGAGGACATCGGGGTCGCCGGAGTCGCTGGCGCCATTGGTGGCTGCGGCCGCCAAGGCCATCGACCCAAAGATCTTCCCGGATGTTCGACTGGTGAAGACCTCGTATGCGGGAAAGCTTCGCGAGACAGAAATCACTGCCCTGTCGGTGACGATACTTGGCATGTGCGCCCTGCTGCTCGCCTGCCTCGGCATCGTCGGGCTGGTCGCGTACAGCGTGTCGCAGCGCACCAAGGAGATCGGCATCCGAATGGCGCTGGGGGCCAGCGGGTCGCACGTGTTGTCGGTGGTGCTGCGCCAGCTGTCGCGGCCGGTTCTGGTGGGGCTGCTCCTGGGGATCGCAGGAGCAGCCGCCCTGTCACAGGTGCTGCGTCGGGAACTCTACGGCGTCAGCAACCTCGACCCGCTCGCCTATGCGGCGGCGATCGGGGTGTTCATCCTCACCGCGACGCTGACGGCGTTGGTGCCCGCGCGGCGAGCGCTCCGCGTCGATCCCCTGAAGGCGCTTCGCTACGAGTAATCGCGCGCCCCCGATGCGCTATTTCGCCGGCGTCAGCGTGATCTTCTTGAATGACACCTTGCCGTGGTCGCCCTGCAGCATCAACGGCCCAGGGGCGCCCTCGGCGCTGTCGAGCGCGCCGCCGGTGATGCCGGTGATCACCTCGTTGTCGGCGATGGTCTTCCCGTTCAGCACGATCGTCGCGCGCGGTCCCCGCAGCGTGATGTCGTATGTCTGCCAGTCGCCGGCGCGACCCGCGGCGTCGGTATACGGCCGGATGAACCCGTAGACCCCGCCCATCCGCAACGCATCGAGCCCTCTGCCCGCGTCATCTTGAATCTGCACCTCGTACCGGCCGCGGAGGTACAGGCCGCTGTTCGCCTTGGCCGGATACATGAACTCCACGTGGAGCTTCGCGTCGCCGAACGTGCGCTCGCTGATCAGATCCACGCACGGCGGCGTCAGGGTGAGCACGCCCTCGACGACGCTCCAGCAGCCAGGCTTGGCAGAGGTTCTCGGTGCCCATCCCGCGAGGTCGCGCCCGTTGAACAACTCCACCGGCGTG
>JAENWD010000084.1 GCA_016650245.1 Vicinamibacteria bacterium | reverse complement strand
GGCGGCGGTGCTGATGACGGTGCCGGGGACCATCCTGCTGTCGAAGATGTTCGTGCCCGAAACCGAGCAGCCAGTGACGGCGGGCACCGTCGCGCTCGACATCCCGAACGTGGATGCCAACCTGATAGGCGCAGCGGCCCGTGGCACAGGCGAAGGTCTGCACCTGGCACTCAACGTGGGCGCGATGCTGATCTCCTTTCTTGCGCTCATCGCCCTGACCAACGCGTTGCTGGGCGCCATCGGCGGGCTGTTCCAGATCGAGCTGAGCCTGCAGCGCATCTTCGGCGTGGCCTTCATGCCTCTGGCTCTGCTGATGGGCGTGTCGTGGAAGGATGCGTATGCGGTTGGCGACCTGCTCGGCACGCGCACCGTGCTCAACGAGCTCATCGCGTATTCGAAACTGGGCGCGATGAAAGACACACTCGATCCGCGCTCGTTCACCATCGCGACCTATGCGCTGTGCGGGTTTGCCAACTTCTCGTCGGTCGGCATGCAGATTGGCGGCATCGGCGCGCTGGCGCCGGAGCGAAGAAACGATCTGGCCCGACTGGGCCTGTGGGCGCTGCTGGCGGGCACCTTCGCCAACTTCCTCACCGCCTGTATCGCCGGTCTGCTGCTGTAAGCTACAACACGCCGCCCATCATCTTGCGCACTGGCCGCACGAGCAGGAACATCACGACCGACGCGCCGATCGTGACGGCTGCGACGGTGCCGAAGATCTCAGTCAGGGGCACCGAGCCGAAGAAGCCTGCCGACCAGCCCGCCAGTTTGTTGCCAGCGGAATTGGACAGGAACCACACCCCCATCATCAGGCCGACCAGCCGCACCGGCGATAGTTTGGTCACCAGGCTCAGCCCGACCGGGCTCACGCACAGCTCGCCGAACTCGGTGACAAACAGCGCCGCAATCAGCCACCACGGGCTGACCCGAATGCCGTCGCCGCTCTGGGCCATGGACGCGGCCGGGATCAGCATGAGGAACGCGATGCCCACAAACGCCAGGCCGAATGCGAACTTGGCGGGGCTCGACGGCTCGAGCCGGCCGAGCCGCAGCCAGAGCCAGGCGAAGATTGGCGCCAGCAGAATCACCGCCACGGGTTGGACCGTCTGGAACCACGACGAGGGGAAGCTGAACCCGAACACCTCGTGTCGCGTGTATCGGTCGCCAAACAGGCTCAGCGTCGATGCGGCCTGCTCGTAGGCGCCCCAGAAGATCGCGGCGAACAGGAAGAACACCACGATGGCGCCGATGCGCGTCCACTCGTCGGAGGTCAGCGACTGTCGCGAGCCTGGCGATCCGGTTGCCGTGGCCGGTGTCGGGCGTGCCGACAGGCGTTCGATCGCGGGAGTCAGGTGGCGCTTACCGAGTACGTACTGCACGAGGCCGAACGCCATACCGACGGCGGCGCACGCAAAGCCCAGGTGCCAGTCGATGCGCTGCGCGATATATCCGGCGACCAGCGGTCCAAGGAAGGCACCCAGGTTGATGCCCATGTAGAACACCGAAAAGCCTGCGTCGCGTCGGCCGTCGCCTTCCCGGTACAGCGCGCCGACCAGCGTGCTGATGTTCGGCTTCAGCAGCCCGGTCCCGACGACGATGAGGCCCAGCCCGAGATAGAAGAAGGTGAGGGCCGTGAAGGCCAGCGCGACGTGGCCAAGCGCGATGATGACCCCGCCCAGCAGCACGCTTCGATACGCTCCGAGAAAGCGGTCGGCTACCAGTCCGCCAAGAATCGCGGCACCCCAGACGCTGCCCGTATACGTGCCGTAGATCGACGCGGCGTCGGTCACGGCAAATCCCAGGCCGCCGGCGGCTGCCGGCGCGGTCATGTACAGGATCAGGAAGGCGCGCATCCCGTAGTAACTGAAGCGCTCCCACATCTCGGTGAGAAACAGGGTCGCGAGCCCGCGGGGGTGCCCGGCCCATCCCGCGTCAGCAGCGGCAGTGGAGGTCGGCGACGACATGGATGAGTTGTATCACGGCCGAGGTGGCCGCGGCGGTTCGGGATCGAGGGGTCAGTCGGGGTATACTTACGGGGTCGGAGCCAATCGAGTCCCCGGCTCGGACGCCACTCGTAAAACGATGTTTGAAGTAGCGACCGAAGGGCCGTCGCATCTTTCGCGACGCCGGGCGATTGGCTTGCTGGCGGGTGCCGCCGCCGGGATGGCGTTCGCCCGGGACGCGCAGGCGAGGTCGGCCCTGGGCCCGGAGCGGCGGCTGGCTTTTGTCCACACGCACACCCGCGAGTCGCTCGACCTCGTGTATGCGGGTGCCGAGGGGTACCAGGCCAAGAGCCTCCTCAGGGTGAACGAGTTCCTGCGCGACTTCCGCACCAGCGACGTCCACGTCATCGACCCGAAGCTGCTCGACCTGCTGCACGCGCTGGCGCGATCGGTGAAGGCCACCGAGCCCTTCCACGTGATCTCGGGCTATCGCTCGCCCCGCACGAACTCGGCGTTGCGGGCTCACAGCCACGGGGTGGCGAAGTACAGCCTTCACATGGAGGGCAAGGCGATTGACATCCGCCTGCCTGGCGTCGCACTGACCCGAGTTCGCGACTCGGCGCTCGGCCTGGCACAAGGCGGCGTGGGCTGCTATCCGAGTTCGGACTTCGTGCACGTCGACACCGGGCGCGTTCGCGTCTGGTAGCGCGCTCCACCCCTGGGCTGCGCTACCATGGAGGCAGGAGGGCGTTCAGCGATGGCCGACGTTATCCGGTTTGCACGGTCAGCCCCCACCCAGCCGGCTGGCGACAACAACTGGCGCCGTTTTCCCCGCTTCGACGAGGTGGGGCAGCAGATCGACGCCCAAGCCAACAAAGTGCTCGACGTGGCCGGCTCGCAGGTTCGCTACACCGACCTCTACGCTCGGGTTGAGCAGCGGTTGCGCGCCGACGACCGGCCCCTCCTGCGCGACCTGTTCGAGGCGATCACGCGTCATCACGAGCGTTTCGAGCACGCGGCCTATGTGGTGGGACTGCAGGCGGGCAATGGCACCCTCCCAGGGCTGCCGCCGATGCTCGACGACGATCGCGCCGACGACGACGGAGACGGCCCCAAGCGGGCCTGACGGTTAGCCGTCGACTGTCCAGCCCTGTTCGAGCAGGCCTCTTCGCACGTGGTCCGCCCGCGCAATCGCCTGCGTCCACTCGGCGAAGTTCTCGCCTCGGTCGAACAGGTCGTTCACGAAGAACACGAGCGTGCTCGTCGGCGAACCTGGAATCAGGGTCGCGCGAGCCTGGTCGCCCTCTGGATGGCGCAGGCGCCACAACACGGCAGGTTCCGAGTAGCTCTCCACGTCTCACAGGTCTGTCGGCAAACAACAATTCTGTAATCGCGCCTTCGGTCCCGCCAGGGCCTCGCGAAGGGCGTCGTGCCGAAATCCCGCAGGATCCAGACGACTTGTCTGGCCGCTCCAAGACTCCGCGGCCAAAGCCAGAAGGCCTATTTCTGGCCCGGACGGATACGTAATGTCTAACAGACCTGTTGTGTAGCGGTTAGCGAAATATGTAAGCTCACTCAACGAATCCGTAACAGCGGGCATCGTCTTTGCCTCCATGGATGGCGTCGGCACGAACGAAACTGACTGGCGCAGTTACCAAAGAGGCGAGACTCCGATGCAGGCAGCGACGATGACCCGGGACATGGTGATGGTAGCGCCGACGCTGTCGGCGACGAGCGAACAGACGCGCCAGTGGCTGCGTCGCGCGACCAGGATCGCGTTCATGGTCATCGGCATCGCCGCGACGGCGTGGATTCTCGGCCAGTACGGCACGATTCTCGTCTACGGGTTGCCGGCACCGTTCATCCGCCGCGTGCGCCTCGCCGAGGCGGCCTAGCTCCCATCAGCACGTCCCGGTCCCCCGCAACCACGCACGAGGGCTCCCGGTGACCGACATCGCACAGCCAGCCTCCTCCCGCCTTGTCGG
>JAENWD010000083.1 GCA_016650245.1 Vicinamibacteria bacterium | reverse complement strand
TACGCGGGTTAGCCACAAAGCCACAAAGATTTCAGCCACAGGCACAGAGAACACAGAGGTGTGTTCCTTCAGGTTGTTCGTTTGCTGTGTGATCTCGGTGCCTCTGTGGCAGAATTCCTCTGAGCTCTTTGTGGCTCTGTGACCCCAATGAAAATAGCGGTGTGTATCAAGCAAGTCCCCACGCGCGAGTGGCAGCCTCGCCTGACCGACGACAAGCGCGGCATCCGCGAGCAGGACGCCAGTTGGGAGCTCAACGAACCCGACGCGTATGCCCTCGAGGAAGGTCTGCGTCTCAAGGAGAAGCACGGCGGGGAAGTCGTGGTCTGCGCCGCGGGTCCGGCGCGCGTGACCTCGGTCATCCGCGAAGCGCTGGCGCGCGGTGCCGACCGCGCCATCCACGTACAGGACGCTGCGTTGGGGCGGGCTGATGGCATCGCCACGGCGGATGCGCTGGCAGGGGCGATGCGCGAGGAGGCCTTCGATCTGATCCTCACCGGGCTCCAGTCCGACGACCAGGGGCACGCGCAAACCGGCGTCGTGCTCGCCGCCAGGCTCGGGCGTCCGCACGCCACCATCATCATGGAAGTGCAGGTGGCCGATGGGCGCCTGCGCGTGAAGCGCGAGCTCGAAGGTGGCTGGTTCCAGTGGGTCGCGATGGCGCTGCCCGCGGTGCTCACCATCCAGAGCGGCATCAACCAGCTGCGCTACGCGACGCTCAAAGGGATCATGGCGTCGAAGAAGAAGGAGGTGCGGGTCGTTGCCCCGGCCTCGCCGGTGACGCCGCGGCTCGAGGTGCTGTCGCTCTACGTGCCGGAGAAAACAAAGCGGACCGAGATACTCGCTGGCTCGGCCTCGGAGGCTGCGGCGACACTGGTCAGGAAGCTTCGCGAGGACGCGCGGGTGATCGCATGATTCTGGTCATCGCCGAGCAGCGCGACGGCACGCTCAGTCGGGCGTCGTGGGAAGCCATCGCAGCTGCGCAGCACCTGGCGGCCGGTGCGCCCGTTGTCGTCGGCATAGCCGGAGGTGATATCGCCGGCGTCGCGGCGGGTCTGGCCGCCGCCGCCGTCGCTGAAGTGGTCGCCGTCACCAGTCCAGCGCTGGCCGCGTACACTGCCGACGGCTGGGTGCATGCGCACACCGCCCTGATCGCCGAGGTCACGCCAACCTGGGTGGTGTTGCCGCATACCTACCAGACGCGCGACTTCGCGCCCGCGCTGGCAGCGTCGCTCGACCGCGCGCTGGTCACCGACTGCACGGCGATCAAACACGTGCAGGGCCAGGTCGTCTTCTCGCGGCCGATGTATCAGGGCAAGCTGGCGGCTGATGTCCGGGTGCTTGGCGAGGCGCCGTGGCTGGTGACGATGCAGATCGGGGCGTTTCGTGCGGACGCGGCGGTGCGCGGCGTTTCGCCGGCGCCCGTGCGCACGTTGGAGGTCGCCATCGCCCCCTCGGCCATTCGCCAGGCGCCCGAGGCACCGTTTCAGGAAGCCAGGCAGGCCGTTGACCTGTCGCAGGCCGAGCGCATCGTGTCGGTCGGCCGCGGGATCAAGGGGTCCGAGCATCTGCCCCTGGCCCAGGCCCTGGCCGACGCGCTCGGCGCGGAGTTGGCGGCGTCTCGTCCGATCTGCGATGCGGGGTGGCTGCCGATGGAGCGCCAGATCGGCAGCTCAGGCCAGACCGTCGCACCGAAGCTGTATATCGCCGTCGGCATCTCAGGCGCCATCCAGCACGTCGTCGGCATGAAGGGCGCGCGGACGATCGTCGCAGTGAACAAGGACGCCGACGCGCCGATCTTCGAGGTGGCCGATTACGGCTACGTCGGCGATCTGTTCGAGTTCCTGCCGGCGCTCACGGCGGAGCTGCGGAAGAGCTGAACGGGTTCGGCCAGGTTCGGCCGGGTGGGGACAGGTTGGGCCAGGTTGATGTCTGAGACGCTGGAAGTCGACGTGCTCATCGTTGGCGGCGGCCCGGCTGGGCTGTCGGCGGCGTTGCGTCTGACGCAGGTGCAACAGACGCGGGGCGGCGAGCCGTTGGCGATTGCGGTGCTCGAGAAGTCCCGCGAGGCCGGCGCGCATCTGCTGTCCGGCGCCGTGCTCGATCCGTCGAGCCTCCGCGAGCTGATCCCGGATTTCCGCGAGCAGGGCGCGCCCATCGAGGCGGACGTCCGCTCGGACCGCGTCTACATGCTCGCCGCAGGCGGCAAGATCCCCCTGCCGTTGACGCCGCCGCCTCTTCGCAATCACGGTAACCTCATCATCTCGGTCAGCCGCTTCGGCAAGTGGCTGGCAGAACGTGTGGAAGCCGCCGGTGTCGACCTGTTCACGGGTTTTCCTGGCGTCGAGGTGCTGTTTGACGGCGATCGAGTGGTCGGCGTGCGGACCGGCGACCGCGGCATCGGCCGCGATGGTCAGCGCCGCGCCGGGTTCGAGCCTGGCGTCGACATCCACGCAAAGGTCACGATCCTCTGCGACGGCGTCCGCGGCAACCTGACCAAGCAGGTGCTGGCGCGACTGCCGCTGGCTGAAGGCCGCGAACCAGAGCAGTACGCCATCGGGATCAAGGAGTTGTGGGAGGTGTCGGCGGACCGCATCGCGCCGGGCACGGTGATCCACACCCTCGGCTACCCGCTTCGGATGGAGGAGTTCGGCGGCGGGTTCATCTACGCGATGCCAGGCGGGCGCATCGCGCTCGGCCTGGTCGTGGGGCTCGACTACCGCGACCCGCTGTTTGATCCGCATCAGGCATTTCAGCGCTTCAAGCTGCATCCGCTCGTTGGCGATCTGCTGCGCGGTGGCCAGATGCTGAAGTACGGCGCCAAGGCGCTCCCAGAGGGCGGGTGGAACTCCATTCCCCGGCCATGGATGGACGGCGCGCTCATCGCCGGGGACGCAGGCGGCTTCCTGAATTCATTCCGCCTGAAAGGGATTCACCTGGCGATCAAGACCGGGATGCTCGCGGCCGAAACGGCCTTTGACGCCGTGCGCGCCGGCGACACGTCGAGTGCGCGGCTGCGGTCGTACAGCGATCGCCTCGATGCCAGTTCCGTGCGCGCCGAGCTCTACCCGGTGCGTAACGTGCACCAGGCGTTCGGCCACGGGTTGTTACCCGGCCTTGCGTTTGCAGGGCTCACGGTGCTCACCGGCGGGAGATGGCCAGACCGACTGCACGGCACGGCCGGCCACGAGCACATGAAGACGCTCGAGGCCTACTACGGGCACCCGCGCGGGCCGCTCACGACCTCACCCGCGGAGAAGCCCGACCGCGTGGTGACCTTCGACAAGCTCACCAACGTCCACTATTCCGGCACGCGTCACGACGAGGACCAGCCGGTGCACCTGCTCGTCCAGACCGACGTGTGCTACTCGCGGTGCGGCGAGGAGTATGGGCATCCGTGTCAGCGCTTCTGCCCGGCCAATGTCTACGAGATCGTCCGGGAGAGCGGGACGCCGCGCCTGCAGATCAACGCAAGCAACTGCGTGCACTGCAAGACGTGCGACATCATGGATCCGTATCAAGTGATCTCGTGGGTCCCCCCTGAAGGCGGCGGTGGGCCGCAGTACGACGGGCTGTGACCACGACGGACCCGGGCTGGAAGGCGTCGCGCGCCAGGCGCTGGCAGGCGGCTGTCATCGGCGCCCTGGGCTATCCGGCGCTCGGCGCGCTGGGCCGCACCTGGCGATGGCGGGTCGAGGGCGAAGAACACTTCGCGGGCATTCTCGCGTCGGGCCATTACCCGGTGATGGCGCTCTGGCACGGATGCATCCTGCCGTCGGTCTTCTACTTCCGCCACCGTGACGTCGTCGTGATCACCAGCGACAACTTCGACGGCGAGTGGACGGCCAAGATCATCCACCGGCTCGGCTACACCACGGCACGCGGCTCGACCTCGCGCAATGCCGTGCGAGCGGCGCTCAAGGCGAAGCGGCGGATGGAGGAGGGGCATCCGGTCGGGATCACCGTCGATGGCCCTCGCGGGCCCGCGAGAGTGGCGCAGCCCGGCGCGGTGTGGATGGCCAAGGTCACCGGCAATCCAATCCTGCCGTTCCACGTCGAGTCGTCGTCGTACTGGACCGCGCCCAGTTGGGACTCGTCGCAGATCCCCTATCCGTTCAGCCGCATCGCGATGGTGATGGGCGAGCCCTTCGTCGTGCCGGCCGATGCCGACGATGCCGGGCTGGAGGCCGCTCGGGTCGACCTCGAGCACCGCCTGAATGCCTTGAAACCGAGGGCGCTGGCCCTGCTGGAGGCCTGATGCTGGTCGTCTCGGGCGCTCGCTTTGCGGACCACCTGACCCCGCCCGGGCATCCGGAATCGCCCGAGCGCGCCGATGTGCTCGAGGCCGTCGCGGCTCGCGCCAGGGCGCGAGGTGCGGAGGTGACCGCGCCGCGTGCCGCGACCCGGGAGGAGCTGTTGCGCGTGCACACGGCACCGCACGTCGACGCCATCGAGGCCACGCGTGGGCATGCACTGATGATCGACGCTGACACGTTCACGTCGCCGGACTCGGCCGACGTGGCGCTGCTGGCGGCGGGAGCGGCCGTCCAGGCGGTCGAGGCCGTGCTGGTGCCGGGCGAGCGTCCGCATCGCGCTGCGGTGGCCCTGGTGCGGCCTCCGGGGCACCACGCCGAGTCGCGCCGCGCCATGGGCTTCTGCTTCTACAACAACGTCGCCGTCGCTGCCGCCCACGCCAGGGCGCGGGGAGTGGCGCGTGTGGCCGTCCTCGACTACGACGTGCACCACGGCAACGGCACGCAGGAGATGTTCTACGCCGACTCGTCCGTGCTCTACGTCTCGACCCACCAGTTCCCGTTCTACCCAGGCACCGGAGCGGCGACTGAGACTGGCGAGAAGGAAGGCCGTGGATTCACGGTCAACCTGCCGATCGAGGCGGGAGCGACCGACGGCGACTACGTGCGCGTGTTCGAGCTCGGCGTGCTGCCGGTGCTGGAGGAGTTTGGGCCCGGCCTCCTGCTCATCTCTGCCGGTTTCGACGCGCACGAGTTGGACCCGCTGGCGCAGATGCGCATGACCAGCGCGGGTTTCGCGTGGGTGACCTCGGCGTTGCGCGAGATGGCAGACCGCGTGTGCGACGGGCGAGTCGTGCTCGTGACCGAAGGTGGATATGCGCTGTCGGCGCTCGGCGAGTCACTGGACCTCGCGCTGACCGCGCTCGCAGGCGACGCGACGGTTCACGCACCGGCGGCCATGCGGCCTCCCACTGGACGCGGAGACCGCTCGCTGGCGGCGCTCGCAGCGGCCCAGGCGGGCCGGTGGCATGGTCTATAATTTTTGACGTGGCTGAGTATCGACCGCAGGAACTGGACCGCAAGTGGCAGCAGCGCTGGGCAGACACCCGCGCGTTCGAGCCGACCGAAGATCCGACCAGACCGAAATTTTACTGCCTCGAGATGTTCGCGTACCCGTCCGGGCACGCGCACGTCGGGCACGTCCGCAACTACATCATCGGCGACGTGATGGCGCGCACGCGCCGCATGCGCGGCTTCAACGTGCTGCACCCGTTCGGGTGGGACGCCTTCGGCCTGCCGGCCGAGAACGCGGCGATCAAGAGCGGCATCCACCCCGAGGTCTCGACGTTTGGCAACATCGAGCACATGAAGGGGCAGCTCAAGCGCCTGGGTATCAGTTACGCCTGGGATCGAGAGCTCGCCACGTGCACGCCCGAGTACTACAAGTGGAACCAGTGGCTGTTCATCCGGATGTACGAGCGCGGCCTGGCGTACCGCCGTCGCTCGACGGTGAACTGGTGCCCGGTCGACCTCACGGTGCTGGCCAACGAGCAAGTGGTGGATGGCGCCTGCTGGCGCTGCGGCACCGCCGTGGTCCAGCGCGACCTGGAACAGTGGTTCCTGAAGATCACGCACTACGCCGACCAACTGCTGCAGGGCCTGGACACGCTGACGAAGTGGCCCGAGAAGGTGCTTACGATGCAGCGCAACTGGATCGGCAGGAGCGAAGGCGCACGCGTGCGCTTTCCCCTCGTCGGCGATCCCGTCGTAGGCCCGAACGTAGGGCCGAACTTTAGTTCGGCCATTGCAGCCGCCATCGAAGTCTTCACCACGCGCATCGACACGATCTACGGCGCGACCTTCGTGCTGCTGGCGCCGGAGCATCCGCTCGTCGAGACGTTTGCCGCAGGCACCGCTGATCCGAAGGCCTTCCGTGCGCAGGTCACGAAGTTCCGCATGCAGGACCGTACGGCCCGTATGTCGGGGGACGTGGAGAAGGAAGGCGTCTTCACCGGCCACTACGCCGTGAACCCATTCACCGGCGGTCAGGTGCCGGTCTGGGTCGCCAACTTCGTCCTTGGCGAGTACGGCACCGGCGCCGTGATGGCCGTGCCGGCGCACGACCAGCGCGACTTCGAGTTCGCGCGCACGTACGCACTGCCGATTCGGGTCGTCGTCGGACCGGCCGATGCGGACGCTCCATCTGCGGAGAGCCTCACCGAGGCGGTCTCCAACGACGGCGTCATCGTGAACTCGGGGCCATGGGACGGCCTGCCATCCGACGAGGCGCGGACGAAGATGACCGCCGACGCCAGGACACGCGGCATCGGCGAAGGCACCGTGCAGTTCCGGCTCAAGGACTGGGGGATCTCTCGGCAGCGCTACTGGGGCACGCCGATCCCGATGGTCTATTGCGACAAGGACGGCGTGCAGGCGGTTCCCGACGACCAGCTTCCGGTCCTGCTGCCGAAGGTCACCGAGTTCACCGGCCGTGGCGACTCGCCGCTGGCGCAGGTGCCCGAGTTCGTGAACACCACGTGTCCCAGGTGCGGCGGGCCCGCGCGTCGCGAGACCGACACGATGGACACCTTCGTGGACTCGTCGTGGTACTTCGATCGTTTCACCGACGCGACCAACGCCTTGCAGGCGTTTTCCCCGGTCAAGGCGAAGTACTGGCTGCCTGTCGACTTCTACAGCGGCGGCGTCGAGCACGCGATCCTGCATCTGATCTACTCGCGCTTCTTCACGCGCGTGTTCCGCGACCTCGGCATGGTCGACCACGACGAGCCGTTCACCCAGCTGCTCACTCAGGGCATGGTGCTGAAGGACGGCAAGGTCATGTCCAAGTCGAAGGGCAACGTCGTGGACCCGGATCAGATGATCCAGAAGTACGGGTCGGATGCCTTGCGGCTGTACGTGATGTTTGTCGCTCCGCCGGAAAACGAGGTCGAGTGGAGCGACGCCGGGCTGGAGGGCAGCTTCCGCTTCCTCGCCCGCGTGTGGCGCCTGGTGGATCACTGGGCCGCCGCGGTGGGAGAGGCTGGACCTGTCCCGGCCGATCTGAACGACGCGGAGCGCGCCGCGCGCCGGAAGACGCACGACACCATCAGGCGCGTGACGATGGACATCGAGGAGCGTCAGCACCTCAACACCGCCGTCTCGGCCTTGATGGAGCTGGTGAACGATCTGTACGCCTTCAGCGATCAGACCGTCGGCGGCTCGCCTGGCCAGCACGCGGCCTCCGCCGTCACAACGGCTGAGCGTCTGGAAACGCTGGCGGTGGTCCGCGAAGCGGTCGAGGCGCTGGTGTTGATGGTGTCGCCGTTTGCGCCGCATATGGCCGAGGAACTCTGGGAGCACCTCGGGCACCAGGGCGGCCTGACGGCGGCAGCGTGGCCGGCCCACGACGCCGCCGCAGCCAGGGCGGCGGAGATCGTGGTGCCGGTTCAGATCAACGGCAAGCTGCGGGCGCGCGTCACCGTGCCGTCCGAGGCCAGCGAGGACGAGGTGCGCGCCAAGGCGCTGGCCGATCCGGCCGTGCTGGCGCACATCGCCGGTAAGACCGTGAAGAAGGTGATCGTGGCGCAGGGCAAACTGGTCAGCGTGGTGGTGAGCTGATGACCGGGCGGCAGGGGCTTGGCATCGTCGTGGCCCTGGTAGCGCTGGCCTCCTCGTCGTGCGGGTACGCGCTGGCCGGCCGCGGGTCGTTCCTGCCCGCCTACATTCAGACCATCGGCATCCCGCAGTTCATCAACACGACGCCGGTCTACGAGCTCGAACAGGTCTTCACAGAACGTGTGCGCACCGAGTTCATCAACCGCGGCAAGTACAAGGTCCAGCCGGACAACACAGGCGTCGACGCGCTGCTCACCGGCGAGATCCTCACGATCCAGCTCGCGCCCGCGAGCTTCACCGACCAGCAGCAGGCCAGCCGCTACATCCTGACCGTCACCGCCAGGATCGAGTTTCGTGATCTCAAGACGAACAACGTGTTGTGGGAAAACCCGCAGTGGGTGTTCCGCGAGGAGTTCGAAGCGACTGCGGGGACCGACGCGCTCGACCCGAACGCGTTTCTCGCGCAGGGCAGCGACGCGCTCGAACGCGTCGGCGCCGAGTTCGCCAAGTCGATCGTGAGCGCGATCCTGGAAGCGTTCTAGCCGGTGCCACCCCTGACTCCTCAGGCGTTTCGTGCCCAGGTCGCGTCGGGCGCGACCAATCCGGTCTACCTGATCGTCGGCGACGACGACCACGAGAAGTCCTCGCTCGCCCTGGCGCTGGGCGAGATGGTCGAGGAGGACCTGCGCGCCTTCAACGTCGAGCGACTGTATGCCTTCGACGGGACGGTGACGCCGATGGCGGTGGCCGAGGCCGCGCGGACCCTGCCGATGATGGCGCCGCGGCGCGTGGTGATCGTGCTGCAGGCTGAGAAGCTGTTCGACCCCAAGAAGAAGCGGAAGGCGGTGGAGTCTGCGCCGCAGGACGAGGATGCGCCCGGATCGCTCGAACCGCTCATGGACTACCTGAGCGATCCATCGCCGACGACGGCCCTGGCGTTTCTGTTCTCGACCCCCGAGGGGGCCAAGGCCCCGGCCGACATCCCGCTTGCGAAGAACCTCAAGGTCACCAAGGCCCTGTTGAAGGCCGCGACTATTGTCGTGTGCACAGGGCTCGACGGCGGGAAGGACCCGGCCCGCTGGATCGAGCAGCAAGCCACCTCCGCGGGCCTGTCAGTGGAAGGCAGCGTCGTCGCTCGGATTCTGCAGCAGAGCGGGGGCGATGCCGGGCGGCTCCGGGCGGATGTCGACAAGCTGCTGTTGTTTGCCCAGGGCGCCGGCCGGCTCACCCTCGAACACGTCGCGACCGTTGTGGGAGCGGCAGAGCACCACGCCCAGGAATGGGGCCTCGAAAACGCGGTGCAGGCAGGGGATGCCGTCAAAGCCTTGCGGGAACTGAAGGCCGAGCTGGACAGCGGCGTCAACGGCGCGCCCTTTTGGATCCTCGGTCGACTGGGAGCCGCTGTACGGAATCCGAGGGCCAGAACGCCCTATCCGGCCCGGCGCCTCCAGGCGGCTGTCGACGCGCTACTTCGCACGGACCTCGCCCTCAAGTCCTCAGGCGGAGACCCGCGGGTGCTGCTGGAACGGCTGGTGGTGGAGCTGTGTGGGTGAGGCTGGGGAGCCCAAAAGCGGAGTGACTACGCCGCCTTCCCCTTGCCCGCGACGCGCTTGACCAGGCGCGACTTGTACCGGCCCGCGGCGTTCCTGTGGATGATGCCCTTGTTGGCCATCTTGTCCACCAGCGAGAACGTCGCGTCCAGCGCGGCCTTGGCGGCTGCCAGGTCGTTGGTGTCGATGGCGGCTCGAATGCTCTTGAGCGCCGAGCGCAGCCGGCTGCGGAGCTGCCGGTTGTGGTCCCGCCGCTTCACGTTCTG
>JAENWD010000082.1 GCA_016650245.1 Vicinamibacteria bacterium | reverse complement strand
AGCGCCGAGTTCGGGCGCAACGCCGGTGGCCAGGTCAACGTGCTCACCAAGTCCGGGTCCAATAGCCTGGCGGGCACCGCGTACTACTTTCACCGCAACGACGCGCTCGACGCGCGCAACTTCTTCGACAGCCTCGGCAAGCCCGATTTTCACCGCCACCAGTTCGGCGTGACCGCCGGGGGGCCGATCCAGCAGAACAAGCTGTTCTACTTCTTCGGCTACGAGGGCCTGCGCGAGACGCTGGGCAAGACGATCTCGACCTTCGTGCCCGACGACAACGCGCGCCAGGGCCTGCTGCCCGATCCGGCGCGCCCGGGCCAGTTCATCAACGTCGGCGTCAACCCTGCCATCGCGCCCTACCTCAACGAGTACCCGCGCGCGAACGGGGCCTCGACCGGCGGCGGTATCGCACAGTACACGTTCGGCTTCGACCAGCAACTGCACCAGGACTACGCGCAGGGCCGCCTGGACTATCAGCTCAACGCGGCTCAGCAGTTCTTCGCGCGGTACACCTTTGACGACGGCGACCAGGATCTGCCAACCGACTACCCGCAGTTCCCGAGGGCGTTCCGTTCGCGCAACCAGTTCTTCACCGGCGAGCACCGGTGGGTGCTGTCGACCTCGACGCTCAACACGATTCGCCTCGGCTTCAGCCGCACGCGCGTCGGGCAGACCGTCGAGGCCAACACGTCAACGACGCTGCAGCCCTTCGTCCCCGGACGTGTGGTGGGCAACATCGACATCGGCGGCCTGCAGCGCTTTGGCCCGCAGACCTCCGCGAGCGTGAAGCTCACGCAGAATGTCTTCGCGCTGCACCAGAACCTCGTCCACACCCGCGGACGCCACATGATCAAGGCGGGGTCGCTGGTCGAGTACTACCAGATGAACTTGTTCAACCCGACGTTCGCAAACGGGATTTACAGCTTCGCGAACCTGCGGAACTTCCTCGAGAACCGCCCGGCGCTGTTCATCGGCCTCACGCCGGATGGCGAGCTGGATCGCTACTGGAGGTCCACGCTCTTTGGGGCCTACGTGCAGGACGAGTGGCAGCTCACGCCGCGGCTGACCGTCAACGGCGGCGCCCGTGTCGAGTGGGCCACCGAGCCGACCGAGAAGTACGGGCGCGACGTCGCGTTGCCGAACCTGCTGGACCGCGAGCCGACGCTCGGCCGCCTCTATCAGAACCCTGGCACCAATCTGTCGCCGCGCGGCGGGTTCGCGTGGAATGTGACCGGCGATGGCCGCACGTCGCTGCGTGGCGGCTACGGGCTCTACTTCAACACCAACAACCAGCAGAACCTGATCGTCACGATCACCAACCCGCCGTTCACGCCGCGCCCGGTGATCGCCAACCCGACGTTTCCGACGCCGCCATTCAACCGTGCGGGCGCAACGTCCATCCGGCCGATCCAGTTCGACGTCGAGTACCCGCGCGTTCACATCTGGAACATCAGCGTCCAGCGTGAGCTGCCGTGGCAGACGGTCGCGACGGTGAGCTATGCCGGGTCGCGCGGCAAGCACCTGCTGCGCAGCAATGACGTCAACACGGCGACGCCGACCTCTCTGTCCGACGGCACGCCGTTTTTCCCGCTGGGCACCCCTCGACAGAACACCGCGTATTCGACCATCGAGCTCAAGAGCAGCGACGGCGACTCCTGGTACAAGGCGCTCATCGTCGATGTGCGCCGGCGCTTCACAGGAGGCCTGGCGGTGCAGTCCTCCTACACCTGGTCGCGCTCCGAGGATACGACACAGGCCTCGACGTTTTTCTCCGACGCCACCAACGGCACGACGACAGCGTTTCCGGAGTACATCCCCGACTACAACAAGGGGCGGGCGGACTTCGACGTCCGGCACAACTGGGTGCTGAACTTCACGTGGGAGATCCCGTTTGCGCGAAACACGTCGGGCGTGTCCAAGGCGGTTCTCGACGGCTGGCAACTGTCGGGAATCGCGCAGGTGCGCACCGGTAACCCGCTGACGGTGTTTCTCTCCGGCAATCGCTCCCGTTCGCAGTGGGCGCCGGCCCTGGGCCCAGGCATCGGCCGCGATCGCGCCAGCTACGCTCCTGGACGCAGCGCCGAGGATGCGGTCATCGGCAAGCCCGGGCAGTGGTTCGACCCGACGGCGTTTGTGACGCCGACGGCGGGGACGTTTGGCAACACCGGCCGCGGCGATTTTGCGGGGCCGAACCTGCGCACGGTGGACCTGTCGATGACCAAAGGCGCGCATCTGGGCGGCAGCCGACGCGTGGAGGTCCGCATCGAGGCGTTCAACGTGCTGAACCGGGCGAACTTCGCGCCGCCGAACCTGTCGGTCTATGCCGGCAGCGCGGATGTCGAGCAGCCGCTGCCCAATTTTGGGCGCATCCGCTCGACGGTGACGTCGTCGCGGCAGATTCAGCTTGGAGTGCGATTGCTCTTCTGACTACGTACGCTAACCACGGAGACACAGGGGACACGGAGGACGCACAGAGCTTCACTTGGGTTCTTCTGACCGCCGGATCGCGCGGCCCGGCATTGCATCGCGGACGAGTTCCCCGTCGCGGATCACCGCGGTCCCGTTGACGATCACGTCGCGCATCCCGGTGGCGGTCTGGTTGGGCTGCGTGAAGGTCCCGCGATCGGACACGGTCGCCAGGTCGAACACCACCAGGTCGGCATCGGCGCCCACCTGAACGCGCCCCTTCCGTTTCATCTGCGGCACGCTGGCCCCGAGGATCTGCGCCGGTATCAGCGTCATCCGCCGCAGGCCCTCGCCGAGCGTCTCCTTCTTTCGGTCGCGCACGTAGTCGCGCAGGAAGCGGGTGAACGTCCCCGCGCTGCGCGGGTGGGAGAACGCATCGGCCGGCAGCGGCCAGACGTCGCCGGTGATGTTCTGTCCCTTCGATGTCCACGGCATCGCGTCGGACGCAATCGCTCCTCCGGGCATCAGCACCGACAGGTCGAGCAAGTTCTGGTCCGCTGGGCTGCGATCGGGACGCATGAAGTGGGCGACAATCCAGGTTCCCGGCGCCTTTTCCTGCGCCTCGGCGAGCGTCTGGTCAGTGTAGGGAACGCCGGCCAGCTCGATGTCGCCGGCAGTGGCGCCCCCGCGACGTTCGCGCCAGTTACCGCGGAAGAGCTCCGCTCCGACAACGGTGGAGCCGGCACCGTACGGATACGCCTCGGTCGTGATCTTCAGCCCGCGGCCCTGGGCTCCACGCAACAACTCGGCAATGCGCGGGATATCGCGAGTGCTGGTGCTGTTCAGGTGGACGATGTGCATCTGGGCCCCGGTCGCAGCAGCCAGTGACACGATCTCCGCGATGGCCTCAAACGACGACTGCGGTTCGATCACGCTCATGTAGCGAACGTGCGTGAATGTCGGCACGCCATGACGTGCTGCAAGTTGCGCGACGGCGAAGGCCTCTTTGCGGCCGTAGCTCGGCGCGTAACCGGCAAGGACGCCGATCCCGAGCGCGCCGTCCTGCAGTCCCCGCTCCACGCGACTGATGATGCGCGCGGTCTCGTCGGAAGACGCGAGGGTATGCTGCCACCCGGTGCGGCGCTGCGCGTCCTGAAAGAAGGTCACGGATCCGGTAGGCTCCATCCCCTCCTTCTCTGCGATCCGGGCGAACAGCCACGACGCCGCGAACCCGTAATTGATCGGGCGTCCCTCCCGTCCGACGCGGTCGTACGCGGCCGAGACCGGCAGCGTGCCTGCCTCGAGCTCGAGTGCGGTCGTGACGCCGTCAAATGCCTGCATGCGGGCCGCCGGCAGGTCCTGACCGTGTGCGTGCAGGTCGATGAAGCCCGGTGCGACCACGAGGCCGGTCGCGTCGAGCACAGTGCGCCCGCGGAGTGGCGTCCGCGAGATGGCCACGATGCGCCCGTCGCGAATGCCGACCGAACGGACGCCGTCGAGCCCCGTCTCCGGGTCGATCACCCGCCCGTTGGCCAGCACGAGATCGAACGTGTTGCCGGCTGCGCCGGTGGCCTGTGGAGGCTGCGCGGCCGCTATGGACCCGACCACCAGTGAGCTGAGAAGGACCGAGCAAACGGCGGTGAGTGGGTGATGTCGCATGTGTCTCCCGCGTAAACTTACATCATGATGGCCGTTCATCCATGAGTTCGAAGACCTTCAAAACCACCATCCTCCGGGACGGCTCGATGTGCGCTATCCCGGTGACATTCGATCCCAAGGCCGTCTTTGGTAAAGTGCGCGCGCCCGTGCGCGTGACGCTGAACGGCTACACGTTCCGCAGCACGATTGCGGCGATGGGTGGCCCTCACTTCATCCCGTTTCGCAAGAGCCATCGTGAAGCCGCGGGCCTCGAGGGCGGCGAGACCCTCCAGGTGCGCGTCGAGCTCGACACGGAAAAGCGCGAGGTCAAGCCGCCCCCAGACCTCGTGAAGGCCCTCAAGGCCGGGCCGCCGGCCTGGGATCGATGGCGATCGCTCAGCTACACGCACCAGCGCGAACACGTGGAGGCAATCGAAGGGGCCAAGAAACCGGAGACCCGCGTACGGAGGATCGCCGCAGCGGTCGGGATGCTTCTGTCGAGTGCCCCTCGGGGGCGCACACGATGACGGCTCGGCAGGCGTATCTGGGAGCCGCGATCGTCATGGTCGCGGCCGCGCTCACGACCGTCGTCGGCCAACGCGCGCCAGCCACTCCTGGCGAGTGGATGTCGTACGGCGGTGACGCCAGCAACGCGAAGTACTCATCGCTCGCAGAGGTCGATGCCAGCAACGCCAAGGACCTGCGGATCGCCTGGCGCTGGTCCTCGCCCGACAACGAGATCGCGAAGGCCCTCGGGCGTCACCTGAACCTGTTTGAGGCCACGCCGGTGGCGTTTGACGGGAGCCTGTACGTCGCGACCGGCCTGCACCAGGTCGCCAGCATCGATGCCAGGACGGGAACGACCCGCTGGGTCTACGACCCTGGCATCTACAAGCGGGGGACGCCGCAGCGATTGGGATTCGTCCACCGGGGCGTGACGTTGTGGCCACCGGGCGGCCGGGTCTTCCTGGCCTCCGGCGACGGCTATCTGACCGCCCTGGACATCACGACCGGCCTGCCGATCGGCGACTTCGGTCAGCGTGGCCGTGTCGATCTGCTCGAGGGTCTGCGCCGGCCCGTCGAGCGCTTTCAGTTTGGTGTGAACTCACCTCCGATCGTCGTCGGCGACGTCGTCATTGTCGGGTCGTTCGTGCAGGACGGCTGGCGCACGATGCAGGGACTCCCCGGCGACGTGCGCGGGTACGACGCGCGCAGCGGCAAGCGGCTCTGGACCTTCCACACGATTCCCGAGGGCGGCGAAGACGGCGCTGAGACGTGGAAGAACGAGTCGTGGAAGTACAGCGGCAGCACAAACGTCTGGACCGTGATGAGCGCGGACGAGGAGCTCGGTTACGTCTACCTGCCCACGAGTACCCCGACCAACGATCATTACGGCGGCCATCGGCCTGGCGACAACCTCTTCGCCGAAAGCGTGGT
>JAENWD010000081.1 GCA_016650245.1 Vicinamibacteria bacterium | reverse complement strand
TGGCGATCCTGTATCTTGGCGCGCACTGCTGGGCGGTGGGGGCCTATCTGGTGACCGTCGAGCACGCGGCCAGCCTGCTGCCGTCCAGTCGTGCCGTGAAGGCGTTCTGGGGGAGGCACTGGCCGAAGGTGGTCGTGACGGCCGCCATCGTCGCGGTCGAGCACGCCCCCATGACGCTATGGCGGGCGGTCGGGCATTTCCTGAACTGCGGCTCGTGAGCAGCGAGAGGCGGACATGGCGGCCCCGACGTTGAAGACCTCGGCGTTGCTACGCTCGGCCGTTTGCCGGGCGGCAAGCGATCTCGTACGCCAGCTCGAAACCGTCGATGGCATGGCTCCAGCTTCCTTCCTGCTCGGCCCACCGTCGCGCGGCCGTGGCCCGGGCCGCCGCTTCCGCCGGTCCATCAAGCAGGCGTCCGATCGCAGCGGCCAGCGCCACGGGGTCAGCCTCCGGCACGAGCAGCCCCGTTCGGCCGTCCTGTACGACTGAACCGATACCCCCGGCCCGAGTGGCAATGAGCGGCGTGCCCGACGCCAGGGCTTCCATCACGACATTGGGCAGGCCGTCGACGTTGCCGGACGGATCGCGCACCGACGGCACGACGACGACGTCGGCGGCCGCAAGACTGGCGGCGACGTCGTCCTGGTGCAGCACGCCGGGCAGAATCGCGCGCCCGCCGAGGCCGCGATCGGCGACCCGGGCCAGAAACTCCGTGCGCAGGTCGCCGTCTCCCGCCAGCACCAGGTGCAGGCCTTTCCGGTACGGCGCCAGCCTGGCGACGGCGTCGATGAGGTACTCGAAACCTTTCTTGCGCACGAAGCGACCCACACCGAGCACGACTTCGGCGTCATCGCCAACACCCCAGTGCTCACGTAGGCGATTCCGCGCCGCTGGATCGGGCCGGAAGCGGGTCGAATCGACGCCGTAGGGCACGGTCATCGAGCGGTCGGCGGCCGAGCCCAGTGCGAGCGCCCGTTCGCGGAGGTCGTCGCTGCAGGCGGTGACGAAGCCGGCACGGCCGAAGGCCCATCGCGCCGCTCGACCGACGGCCCAGTGGCGCTCGGCGAGGAAGACGTCAGAGCCGTGCAAGCTGATCACGAGCGGTCTGCCGCCGGACGCAGCCGCCGCAATCACGCCGCCCGGCACGACCCAGTGGCCGTGCATGATCGTCGGGTCGACATCACGCGCCAATGTCCACGCGGCACGCCACGCGGCTGCCATCGCCAACGGCGCCGCCGCCACCGCCGCCCCTCGTAACCGCTGGTCGGCCTCGAGCGCGCTGGCATAGCCAAAGATGTTCAGCGACCGGAGGGGCGCATATCTGAACAGGTGGAACCTGACATCGCCGTCTCGGGTGCCGCGTTGCCAGCGTGGGTGCCAAGGCAGCACGAGATGGATCTCGTGCCCGCGCGCGGCCAGGCCCCGCGCGATCGGCTCCAAGAAGGTGCCAACCGTGTCGCCAGGAAATCGCGGGTACGACGTGGCGACCATCACCACGCGCTGCCGGGTTGTCACGGCCGCTTGAAAAGGTAGCGCAGGCGGAGGCGCCACGGCGTCAGCGCCGACTCGAGCAACACGCCCCCGGACAGCTTCGACAGTCCCATTCGGCGCTCCACGAAGATGATGGGAACTTCTCCGATTCGCGCGCCACGCACGTGCGCTTCGTAGATCGTCTCGGTAAGAAACGAGTACCCGTCGGACACGACGCGGTCCAGCGGCACCATCGCCAGCGCCTCACGGTTCCAGCAGCGGAAGCCGCTGGTGCAATCGTGGATCGCCAACCCGGTGACCGCGCGGATATAGCGGTTGGCGAACGCGCTGAGGATGACCCGGCGCAGCGGCCAGTTGACCACGCTGACGCCGTTCAGGTAGCGCGACCCGATGACGATGTCGTGGGCCGCGCAGGCTTCTGCCATGGCGGGCAGGTACTTCGGGTCGTGCGACCAGTCGGCGTCCATCTGGCAGATGAGGTCGGCGTCGCTGGTGGCAAGCGCACGCTGCAGGCCTTCGACGTACGACCGCCCCAGTCCGCGCGGTCCGGTGCGATGGACGACGTCGACCCGGCCGGGAAACTCGCGCGCCAACCCATCGGCGAGCTCGCCGGTGCCGTCGGGCGACCCATCGTCGACGACCATGACCGCAAACGACGGATCGGCGAGTACCGCGCGCACGAGATCGGGAAGATTGTCGCGTTCGTTGTACGTCGGGATGACGGCCAGTGCCTTCATGCGCAAGTCTGAAAGTCGAGGTCCGCGGCCTGCGGCCTGAGAAGAACCAGCCCACTGGCGGCAAACACGATGAGGGCCGGGTCGATCACGGGAATCCGGAAGCGTTCTTGTGGGAGGAACACTACGCACACCAGCACCGCAGAGGCCAGCAGGAGCCCGAGCGCGGTGGGCCAGCGTCGCGCGCGCACCACAATCAGCGCGCCGGCCAGACCGGTCGCGAGCAGCAGGCCGTACGACACCAGCGCCGCCGCCAGATATCGCATCGAGTGAAGTGTATATGACGGCCCGATCGGGATCCACGTGTAGAAGGCCTTGCGCGCCAGCAGGCCTACCCACCACACCGGGTCGTGTGCGATGGCCTGCATCGCCTCGCGGTAGTAGACGGGCTCGAGTTGCTCCGGGCTCAGCCCCTTGTGCGCCGCGCGCAGCCGCTGGTTGTCGCGTTTGATGGCCGGATTGGCCGCCATGTCGCCCTCGCCCGGCGACAACGGGTGGTTGCCGGTCCAGAACGTGATGCCGCCCTCCGAGGCGATCAGCACCACGCGTCCGTACTCGCGGAGGTTGCGTGCCGTCCAGGGCGCGATCACCAGCAACGCGCCCACGGCAATCAGCACGGCGTCGCGCAGGCGCCGTTTCGTGAGCAGCCATAGCCCGAGCAGCAGGATGAAGAACAGGTGCGCCGGTCGCGTGAGCGCCGCCAGCCCGCCGACCACGCCGCACCACAGAGGCCATCTCCACCCGCCCGACCATCCGCCCGACTCGCCGAGGACACGTCCTGCCACCAGCACGTGACCGAGGGCGACTGCCATGTAAAGCGTCTCCGAGAAGACGTACGCGGGTGTCCACACGAGCGGCGGATAGACCGCAGCGGTCCAGGCGGCGATGAGGCCCGCTCGGGGACCGGCCACTCGCGACGCCACCAGTGCGACGAGCCAGACGCCAAGCGCCCCGACCAGCGACTGCGCGAGCCTGATCGCGGTGAGCGCGTCGAGGCCCGTGGGCCCCGTCACCGCGGCCAGGAACAGAGGGTAGAGCGGCGCGCGCCCGAACCGTTCGGGCTCAGGCTCGCCAGGCGCGGCGACTGGATAGCTGAAACCGCGGCCCTCCACCAGGTTGTTGGCCAGCAAGAGGTACTCGCGTTCGTCGTGCGTCAGCGGCTTGCCGACCCAATAGCCGAACCCGAACACCAGTCGCAGGACCAGGCCGGCAATCACCGCGAGCCACATCGCTTGTCGGGCGCGCGGGATCACCGCCGGCTCTCGAACCGAAGCGCCGCGATCTGCTCGGAGACCAGCCCGACCAGAAAGATCACCACGGACAGCATGATGAGCAGGACCGACGAGTTAGTGACGTGAGACTGCGTCCAGATAGTCCAGATCGCGTACAGGGACCCGGTCGCGAAGGTCACGACGCTGACCGGCACGAAGATCCGCAGCGGGCTGAAGATGGTGACGATCTTCAGGAGGATCAGGAAGAACTTCGCGCCGTCACGCGCGAACTTGATCTTTGACGTCCCCACCCGCCGATCCGCTTCGATCGGCTCAAAGGCGACGCTGTAGCCCGCCTTGAGGAAGGCCAGGGTCGTGGTCGTCGGCGTCGAGAAGCCGTTGGGCAGCAGGTGGAGGAACTCGAGCAGGCATTCGCGCCGAACCGCGCGGAAGCCGGAGGTCAGGTCAGGGATCTGCCGCTGTGTGAGGTAGCTCGCCAGCCAGTTGAGGGCGGCGTTGCCGACCCGCCGCGCGGAAGTGGCCTGCGTTGCCGAGGAACGCGCGCCGATCACCAGGTCGTAATCGCCCAGTCTTGACACCAGGCGCTGGGCGTCGCCGGGGCGATGCTGGCCGTCGCCGTCCACAATCAGCACGTTGGCCCCGGTCGCGTGCCGCACGCCGGACTTCACCGCTGCGCCGTTGCCCTTGTTGTACGGATGCCGCACCACGATTGCGCCGGCTTCACGCGCACGCTCGCCGGTGTCGTCCGACGAGCCGTCGTCGACGACGATTACTTCGTGCCAGGGCGCGCCGGCCTTGAGGGCCGCCACGACGGCGGCGATGGCTGCGCCCTCGTTGAAGGCCGGGACGATCACCGAGGTGGTCGACGCGTCAGCCACAGACCTACTCCCGGCTCCCGACGCCAGACGTCTCGTCGATTCTCCCCGAGCCCACGGCGATCTCGATCGAGCGGACGCGATAGGTCAGGTCCTCGAGCAGCTTGCGATTGCCCGAGATCACGTCCGACACCAGCCCGATCAGCAGGACCTGAAAGCCCACGATCATCAGCACCGCCGACAAGATGAGAGACTGCACGTGGCCCAGGCCGGTGCCCGTGAGGTAGTAGTAGAGGAAGCGCACCACCAGCGCGGCGCCGGACAGAAAGATCGCCGCCCCGATGTACGAAAAGACCTTCAGCGGCTCGTACATCGTGTAGACGCGCACGATTGTGGCTGTCGAGGCCTTGATGTACGAAAAGATGCTGTCGAACAGCCGCGACGGCCGGACGCGCGGATTCGTCCGGATGGAGACGTGCGCAATGGCCATCCGCCGCCTGCCGGCCTGGATGATCGACTCGAGCGTGTACGAGAACTCCGAGACGATCGTCATCCGCAGCGCCGCCTCGCGCGTGTACGCGCGAAAGCCGCACGTCGTGTCTGGCACCTGCGTGCCCGACACCTGCCGCACCACCCAGCTGCCGAGGCGCTGCAGGCGCTTCTTCTGTGCACTCATTTCCGACAGCGCCTGGATGTTGCGATCCCCGATGACGATGTCCGCCTCGCCGCGTACCAGCGGGTCGATGAGCTTGGCGATGTCGGCGCCGACGTACTGGTTGTCGGCGTCGGTGTTGACGATGAAGTCCGCGCCGAGCTTGAGAGCCGCGTCGATGCCGGCGACAAACGCGGCCGCCAGTCCCTTGCGCCGCCGGAACCGGACGACGTGCTGGACGCCGTGCGCGCGCGCGACCTCGGAGGTCCCGTCGCGCGACCCGTCGTCGACGACCAGCACCTCGATGCGGTCGATGCCCGTCAGGCTGCGCGGCAGATCCCGCAGCGTGCCCGGCAGCGTCTCGGCCTCGTTCAGGCACGGGATCTGGATGATCAGTTTGGTCACTTGGGCAACGGGCTACCGACTACGGGCTGCGGACTGCAGGCCCCCATGATTATGCGCTGACGAGCTTCTCGATCACGCCGTCCCAGGTGATCTGCCGCGCACGCGCCCATCCGCTGTCGCCGTGCAACGCGGCGGTGCGGCGGGCGCCGGCATATCGGTTGATGGCCGCCGCGATGGCCTCGGCGTCTGGCGGCACCACGGCGCCATTGACGTCATCGACCACGAACTCGAGCGTGCCGCCCGAGTCGGCAGCCGTGATGACCGGCTTGCGCGCCAGAAAGCCCTCGAGCGTCACGTAGCCGAAGTCCTCGTCGTACGGCACGTAGGCGACGGCCAGCGCGTTGGCGTACAGGCCCAACAGCGTCTCGTCGTCGACGGCTCCGAGGAAGCGAACGCGGTCGGAGACGCCGAGCCGGCTGGCCAGCGCCTCGAGGTTGGCCCGCTGGCTGCCGTCGCCGGCCAGACGCAGCTCGATCGGACGATCCACCCGCGCCATGGCCTCGATCGCCAGGTGCGCGCGTTTCACCGACTCGAGACGACCGACCCCGAGCACGTAGTCGCCGTATATCCCCGGCGCCAGGCGATCGGCCAGATGAGGCGGATGATACAGCGGCTCAGCGTCGAGGCCGTTGAACTTCTTGAGCCGGCCGGCCGTGTTGCCCGCGTTGGTGTAGACGCGGCGGCACTCGCCCAGCATGGCGGTATCGAGCTCCAGCAGGCTCGCGCGAAGCCCGACGTCGCCTTCCAGATGGTCGAAGTCGCTGAACTCGGTGCCGCACAGCTCGTACGCCGCCCGGTACTGGTGGATGAGCCAGGCGACCTTGCGGTCGTGGCGCGCGAAGTACGACGGGAACTTGGTGCCGATGACCAGGTCGATCGGCCGGCCGTTGCTCTCACTGAGGTCCAGAAGCCGCCACGCGGCGGCGTGCGCGAGGATCTCGTCTTTCGGATACCACTTGAAGGGCAACGCGACACGTTCGACCGCGTACCCGCGGGCCCGGAGCTGCGCGATGAGACTGCGGACGTGCAGCTCGGCGCCCCCTTCGACGAAAGGCACCTGCGTCTCGCAGACGACGATCGTGCGGATGTCCATCGGCCTTCAGTCTCCCGCCTTCAGTCTTCGGCGATTGCGCGGATTCCCCGCACGGCACGATTCCGAAGGCTGACGGCTGACGGCCGAAGGCCGTCCTACGTCGCGTGACGGAAGTTGATGATGTCGCCGTCGGCGACGACGTATTCCTTGCCTTCGAGACGACCCTCGCCGTGATCGCGGCACGCCGCCAGTGACCCGCGCGCGATGAGCCGATCGTAGGCCACGACCTCGGCGCGGATGAACCCGCGCTGGATATCGGAGTGGATCTCGCCGGCGGCCACGTGCGCGATGGTGCCGCGAGGAATCGACCAGGCGCGGCACTCGTCCTCGCCCACCGTGAAAAACGACATGTAGCCGAGCAGATCGTAGGTCGCGCGGATCACCCGATTGAGGCCCGATTGCTCGAGTCCGAGGTCCGAGAGAAACGCCGCGGCGTCGGCCGGGTCCAACTGCGCGATCTCGAGCTCGATCTTCGCGCACACCGGCACCGCCAAGGTGGCCGCGCGAGAGAGAAACGCGGTAAGGCCGGTCCTGGCGGCCGCTTTCTCGACGCTACCGCCTGCCTCGGCCACATCGGCCTCGTCGAGGTTGATCACCAGCAGTAGCGGTTTGGCCGACAGCAATTGGAAGCCGCGCAGTCGCTTGAGGTCCTCGCCGGCCAGGTTGAGCGCGCGCAGCGGCGTCCCGTTTTCGAGGGCGTCCCTGCAGCGCATCAGCAGATCGCGTTCCTTCTCGAGGTCGGCCGACTTGGACTTCTTCAAGTCCTTGTCGAGCCGCTCGAGCCGCCGTTCGACCACGCCAAGATCGGCCAGAATCAGCTCGTCTTCCATCGCCTGCGCATCGCGCGCCGCGTCGACCGACTCGGAGACGTGGGGCACCGCCTGGTCCGTGAACGCGCGCACGACGTGCACCAGCGCGTCGGCGTTCTTGTACGCGACCACGTCCACGAGCGCCTTGGCGCCGCCGCCGGCACCGGCCAGATCGGCGAACTCGACCGTGGCCGGGGTGTGCTTCTTGGGGTTGAACATCGCCGTGAGCCGGTCGAGTCGGGGATCGGGGACTTTGGAGACCCCAACCTGCACCTCTCCCCGGCCCTGTGCCGCCCGTCCGGCCTCGCGGACAGCCGTCATGAGCTGAAAGAGCGTGGTCTTGCCGGTGGCCGGCAGTCCGATCAGTGCAGCGCGAAGCATGGAAATGTGGCCGCCAGCCCCTGCGGGCGCCTCGTTCGGCGGGCCAAACGTCACATGCTAGCACGCCCCCTCCGGCCACTACAGGCGCCGCTGCCCCCCAGCCCTTGGGGCTGTCCAACGCAGGGAGCAGATCGGACGGCGAAACAAAAGCGTAACTCACTGAGCCGTAATACTTTTGCGTTGACAATAGTTTGACGGCTCCCTACCATCGCGGTGGACCAGAGTGGACCAAAGTGGAGCAACAAGCCGTCCTGCGGGGCAACGCCCCGGCGAAAATTGATGACAAGGGACGACTCAAGGTCCCAAACGGTTTCCGCGCGCTCGTCCAGCAGAGCTACGGCCGGGAGGTGTTCGTGACCAGCCTCACCGGCGAGAGCGTCCGCATCTACCCCATGCAGGTCTGGCACGGGGTGGAAGCCAAGCTCGCCAAGATGCCCTCGGCCCATCCCTCCCGCCTCCGTTTCCTCGACCGCGTGAATTACTTCGGCCAGGTCGGCGAGTTCGACGACCAGGGCCGCGTGCTCATTCATGGGCGCCTGCGCGAGTCGGCCTCGATGACCGGAGAAGTGGATGTCCTGGGCCAGTACGACTACCTCGAAGTGTGGAACCACGAGCGGTTCGTCAGCAAGCTCACGCGCGAGCCGTTTGGCGACGACGACGCGCGCGCCCTGGCGGAGTTTGGAATTTGAGGCCGGCGGCCCGAGGCTCGAGGCCCGAGGCCCGTGGATGAGCCGATCCATGTGCCGGTCCTGCTCAGCGAGGTGCTGGGCGCCCTCGAGCCGCAGCGCGGCGGGTTGTTCGTGGACTGCACGCTCGGGCTCGGCGGACACACGGGCGCGTTGCTCGAGGCGGGCGCGACACGCGTGATCGGACTGGACCGTGACCGCTCGGCATTGGGGGTGGCTGCGACGCGGTTGGCGGCGTTTGGCGAGCGCGTCGAGTTCGTGCACGCCGACTACCGGCAGCTCCCGGCGGTGCTCGACGCGCGTGGCGTAGAGCGGGTGCAGGGGGTGCTGGCGGACCTCGGGGTGTCGTCGATGCAGTTTGACACCCAGGGGCGGGGCTTCAGTTTCAGGCGCGACGAGCCGCTCGACATGCGGATGGACCAGAGCGCGGGGCCGACGGCGGCCGACCTGGTGAATCACGCCGGCGAGGAAGAACTGGCCAACGCCATCTACCAGTTCGGCGAGGAGCGCTTCTCGCGCCGCATCAGTCGCGCACTGGTGGCCGCGCGGCCCATCACCACCACGGGCGAACTGGCTGCGGTGGTGCGGCGCGCGGTGCCGACGAAGGGGTGGCAGCGGATCGACCCGGCGAC
The DNA here is from genome assembly GCA_016650245.1 of Vicinamibacteria bacterium. GTDB lineage: Bacteria > Acidobacteriota > Vicinamibacteria > Vicinamibacterales > JAENWD01 > JAENWD01. The sequence goes on along the minus strand of JAENWD010000081.1, from coordinate 18,668 downwards.
GCGCACCTTTCAGGCGTTGCGGATTTGGGTCAACGGCGAACTGGACGGACTCGATCGCTTCGTCAGCGACGCGGCGGATCGGCTCGAGCCAGGCGGGCGTCTGGCGGTGATCACGTTTCACTCGCTCGAGGACCGCGTCGTCAAGCACACGATGCGCGGGCTGGCAGCCGACGCGCCGGGGGCGTTTCGCGTGCTGACGAAGAAGCCGATTGTGCCGCGCGAGGAAGAGATCGCCGCCAACCACCGGGCCCGGAGCGCGAAGCTGCGCGTCGGCGAGCACCCGGCGGCCGGCTGACCGAAAAGTTAGGGGGATCTCGATGGAAGCCTTCGAGTACCAGATCAAGAAGGACATCCGGAACAACCCGATCGTTCGGGAGGTGGATCAGGCCCGCGTCCGCGAGCTATGGCGTTCCACCGCCGTCGGCGGTCTGTTCGTGGCGCTGCTGCTCTATGCCGCGTGGCAGCACTTCGAGTTGATTCGCTTCGGCTACCGGCTCGAGCAATTGCAGCAGGCGCGTGCCGCTGAAGAGCAGGTGAACCGGCACCTGAAGCTGCAGGTGCAGGCGCTGCAGCGTCCGCAGCGCATCGAGCACATCGCGCGCACGCAACTGAAGATGGTGCAGCCCCGTCCCGACGACGCGGTGGTGCTCGAGCGGGTGCGGCCCGCCGACCCACCCGATCATTCCGTTGTCGCGCTTCGCTAGGACCAAGTCATGGCAGACGCTCTCCACCCCGATGCCTGGCGTGCGACGGTCCGGCGGCGGCTCGTCGTCGTCGCGGTGATCTTCGCCACCTGGTCCGCCGCCGTGCAGGCGCGCCTTGTCTGGTTGCAGGTCCACGAGCACGACCACTTCGTGCAGAAGGCCGAACGCCAGCAATCGCGGACGCTCACGCTGCCCGCGATGCGCGGGACGATAACCGATCGCGAGGGGCGCATGCTGGCGACGTCGGCCGACGCCGACACGGTGTTCGCCGTCCCGACCGAGATCGACGACCCCTCGACAACCGCGCGCAAGCTGTGTCAGGTGCTCGTCGGCTGCCCGTCGTCGAAGGACCAGAACGCCCAGTTGGTCGAGCGGCTGTCGAAACGCCGCGCGTTCACGTACGTCAAGCGGCACGTGTCGCCTGAGGAAGCCGCCGCCGTCGTGGCGCTGAAGCTGGACGGCGTCGGGCTGCGCAAGGAGAGCCGCCGGTTCTATCCGATGCGCGAGCTGATGGCGGGCGTGCTCGGCTACGTCGGGTTCGACAACAAGGGACTGGCCGGCATCGAGCAGCAGTACAACGACATCATCCGTGGCAAGGACGGCCAGGCGCTGGTGTACACGGACGCGAAGCGTCACGCGTTCGACAGCGTGAATGTGCCGCCGACAGCCGGATCCTCCATCGAGCTGACCATCGACGCCGCGCTGCAGCACGTGGTGGAACGCGAGCTGGCCCGGGGCGTGGCCGAACACCGCGCCGCCAGCGGCGTCGCCATCGTGATGGACCCGTGGACGGGCGAAGTGCTGGCCATGGCCAGCGTGCCGACGTTCAACCCCAACACCTTCAGCGAGGCCAACGAGGATGACCGGCGCAACCTTGGCGTGACCTATATCTACGAGCCAGGGTCGACGTTCAAGACGTTCACCGCATCCGCGGTACTCCAGGAGCGACTGCTGACGCCGGAGTCGCCGATTGACTGCGCGCCGGGCTACATCACGATCGGCAGCCGCCGTGTCAACGACACACACCGGTACGGGGTGCTGTCGTTCACCGACGTCATCATCAAGTCGAGCAACGTCGGCGCGATCAAGGCCGGGTTCCGCGTGGGAACCGAGCAGATGCAGCGCTACGTGCGCCGCTTCGGCTTCGGCACGCGCCTGTCGCCCGACCTGCCAGGCGAGCAGGCCGGCATCGTCTGGAACGAGCTCAACGCCAGCGCGCTCGCCTCGGTGTCGATGGGCTACCAGATCGGCGTGACGCCGCTGCAGATGGCAACGGCGGTCAGCTCGATCGCCAACGGCGGCCAGTTGATGCGGCCGCGCCTGGTCCGTGCGTTCTGGAACGGAGGCACGCGCAGAGCCGTCGCGCCGGAAGTGATTCGCCGCACTGTGACGCCGGAGACGGCGGCGACGCTCACCACGATCATGGAGGGTGTCGTCGATCGAGGCACCGCGAAGACCGCCCGGATCGAGGGTTACACGATCGCCGCCAAGACCGGTACCGCGGCCAAGCTCGACAACGGCGCGTACTCGAAGCAGAAGTACAACTCGTCGATCGTCGGGTTCTTCCCGTCGCGCAAGCCGGCGATCACGGTGATCGTCGTGATCGACACTCCGCGGGTTGGCGGCTACTACGGCGGCGTGGTGGCCGGGCCGGTGTTCAAGCACATCGTGGAAGCGGCGATCCAGCACATCGGCCTGCCGCGCACCATCAATCCGGAGCAGCCGGTGATGGTGGCGCGCCACGCCGCCCAGCCCGTGACGCCGGTGGCGTATGGCCCCGGCGCCGTGCTGCCGGCCGGCGCGGCGTCGAGCCGCGACGGCGTGATGCCAGACCTGCGCGGGCTGAGCGCGCGCACCGCGGTCCGCACGCTCGCGCGCGCCGGCTTCACGCCCCGACTGGCAGGCCAGGGTGTCGTCACCGCGCAGGACCCGATGGCTGGTACCCCGCTCGACCCCGGCACATCCGTGCGTCTCTGGCTCGATCGCGAAGCATCCACACCCTCCGTGGATCCGGCCACCCAGCCATGACCGTCGTCGAGCTGCTCGAATCGCTGGTGCAGCCGGCGTTGCTGCCGGCGCCGCCGGTCGTGCCCGACGCCGTCGGGTCGACGACGGTGAGCGAGGTCGTGTACGACTCGCGCCGCGCGGTGCCGGGCGCCGTCTTCGTCGCGCTGCGCGGCCAGAAAGACGACGGCGCGCGTTTTGCGCCGCAGGCCGTCGCGCGCGGCGCCGTGCTCGTGGTCGCCGAGACACCGACGCCGGCAGGTCACCAGGGCGCGTGGCTGGCGGTGCCAGACGCTCGTCTCGCGCTGGCCCTGCTGGCGGACCGGTTCTACGAACACCCCAGCGGCGTCCTCCGCGTCGTCGGCATCACGGGGACCAACGGCAAGACGACCACCGCCTACCTGCTGCGGTCGATTCTCGAGGCGGCAGGCCAGCGGTGCGGCCTGATCGGAACGGTCGTCTACAGCGTTGGGCGCGAGGACCGCGACGCGACCCGCACGACGCCGGAAGCGCCCGACGTGCAGCACATGTTCAGCGAGATGGTGGACAACGGCTGTGCGGCGGCGGTGATGGAAGTGTCGTCGCACGCGCTGGCGCTCAAGCGCGTCGACGGCGTGCGCTTTGCGGCCGGCGTCTTCAGCAATCTGACACGAGACCACCTCGACTTCCACGGCGACATGGAGACGTACTTCGCCGCCAAGCGCCGGCTGTTCGAGATGCTGCCGGAGGGCGCTCCGGGCGTCGTCAACGTCGACGACCCGAAGGGGCAGGCACTGGCCGGGATCGCCAGCCGGCCGGTGACCTACGGCATGCGCAACGCCGCCGACGTCACGCCAGAGCCCTTCGACTACGCGCTGTCGGGGCTGCGTTTCACCGCGCGCACGCCGCGAGGAGCGCTGCAGGTGAAGTCGACGCTGGTGGGTCAGCCCAACGTCTACAACGTGCTCGCAGCGATTGCGACGGCCGACGCCCTGGACGTGCCGCACGAGGCCATCGAATCGGGCATCGAGCAGCTGCCCGGCGTGCCGGGCCGTTTCGAGCTCGTCTCGCAGCCAGGCGACGACGTCGTCGTCGTCGTGGACTACGCGCACACCGACGACGCGCTGAAGAACCTGCTCGAGACCGCGCGTGCGCTGTCTCCAGGCCGGCTGATCACGGTGTTTGGCTGCGGCGGCGATCGCGACCGCACGAAGCGCCCCTTGATGGGTGCAGTGGGCGGACGGCTCAGCGACGTGCTCATCGTGACCTCCGACAACCCGCGCACCGAGGACCCGGCCGCGATCATCGACGAGGTGCTGCGCGGTATCCCCGGTGGCGCCGATCGCAACCCGGCGCGGCAGTCGAGGCCAGGGCCGCGAGCCCCGGACGTGCTGGCCATCGTCGACCGGCGCGACGCGGTGACCAGGGCCATCGACATCGCGCGCACCGGCGACCTGGTGATCGTCGCCGGCAAGGGGCACGAGAAGATGCAGGTCATCGGCGAGCGAGAGCTGCCGTTTGACGACGTGGCGGTCTCGCGTGATGCGCTGGCACGTCGGCGCATGCGCCAGCGTGTGGGGTGAGCGTGAGCGGCGCGCCGATCGCGCCCATCGTGCTCACGGCCGCCGCGGTGGCGGCGGCCGTGGGAGGCAGGGTCGTCGAGGGCGACGACGGCGCGGCGTTTGACGGCTTCACGACGGATTCGCGCCGCGTGACTGCCGGGCAGTTGTTCATCGCGCTGCGCGGTGATCGCTTCGACGGCGCGGCGTTTGTCCAGGCAAGTGTGGCAGCCGGTGCACGCGGGGTGCTGGTGCCCAGGGGCACGCCGGCGCCCAGGGCCGCCGGCGCCGTGACCATTGAAGTCGACGACACGCTGACGGCGCTGCAGGACCTTGGACGCTACATGCGTCGGCTTTCCGGGGCGTCGGTGGTGGCGATTACCGGTAGCGCGGGCAAGACATCGACGAAGGAAGCAACAGCCGAGTTCCTGGCCACGCGGCACACGGTGTTCCGCAACGTCGGGAACCTGAACAACCACATCGGTCTGCCGCTGTCGCTGCTCGAACTGCGCAGCCGGCCGGATGTGGCGGTGGTCGAGCTGGGCATGAACCACGCGGGAGAAATCAGCCGACTCGTCGAGCTCGCCGAGCCCGACGTCCGCGTGTGGACCAACGTCGGTGATGCGCACCTTGGGCACTTTGGGTCGGTCGACGCGATCGCCGATGCGAAGGCCGAAGTCCTCGAGCGGGCCACCGGGTCGACGCGTGCAGTGGTCAATGGCGACGACGCGCGCGTCATGGCGCGCATGAAGGGGTTTGTCGGACACGTGACGACGTTTGGGCTGGGTGGGCACGCCACGGTTCGCGCGGTGGACGTGCGCGACCGCGGTGTGAGCGGCACGACCGCACGCCTGGTCACGCCGGCCGGGGAAGCCGACGTGTCGGTGCCGATCCCTGGCCGCGGTCCGCTGATGAACGTGTTGGCGGCCACCGGTGTGGCGCTGGGCTACGACGTGCCGCTGGAAGCGATCGTCGTCACGGCGGCGAGGTTGCATGCCGCCTCGCGCCGAGGCGAGGTGACGCGACTGGCCAAAGGCGTCGTGTTGGTGGACGACTCGTACAACTCGAGCCCTGCGGCACTGGCTCGCGCGCTCGACGCCGTGGGTTCAGAAACCGAGGCTGTCCGCCGCGTCGCCGTGATCGGCGAGATGCGTGAACTCGGCGAGTCTGCGACCGTGCTGCACCGCCAGTCCGGACGCCGCGCAGTGGCGGCCGGCATTGACCTGCTGGTGGCCATCGGAGGCGCACCGGCCGAGGCGCTGGCCGAAGCAGCCATCGACGCCGGGCTCGACCGAGGGGCCGTGCGGCATTTCACCACGAGCGAAGAAGCAGCCGCAGTAGTAGCCACGATGCTTCAGGCCGGCGACGTCGTACTCGTGAAGGGGTCGCGCGGCACTCGCACCGACATTGTCGCCGACCGTGTGAAGGCGGAGTGGGCCTGATGCTGTATCACCTGCTCTACCCGCTACACACCCAGTTCTCGGTGCTCAACGTCACGCGGTACATCACGTTCCGCACGGCCGCGGCCAGCCTGACGGCGCTGGCCATCAGCCTGTTGCTGGGGCCGTGGTTGATCCGCACCTTGCGCGAGTTCCAGGTCGGCCAGGTGATCCGACAGGAAGGGCCGGCGACGCATCGCACCAAAGCCGGCACGCCGACGATGGGCGGGTTGCTGATCCTGGCGGCCTCGCTGGTGCCGACGCTGCTGTGGGCCGACCTCACCAACGTCTACATCTGGATCGCCGTGCTGGCGACCTCTGGGTTCGGCGCGTTGGGCTTTGCCGACGACTATCTCAAGGTCACGCGGCGCAACCACCACGGCCTGATTCCCCGCTACAAGATGGGCGGACAGATCCTCGTCGCGCTGTGCGTGGGCCTGTCGCTGATGGCGCTGGCGCACTACAACCTGTACAGCACCCGGCTGATCTTCCCGTTCTTCAAGGGGCTGATCCCGGATCTCGGGTGGCTCTACGTGCCGTTTGCGGTGCTCGTGCTGGTGAGCGTCACCAATGCGGTGAACCTGACCGACGGGCTCGATGGTCTGGCCATCAGCACGTTTGCGATCGTCGCCGCCGCATTCACCGCGCTCGCGTATGTGACCGGGCACCGCATCCTCGCCGACTACCTGCTGCTGGTGCGCTTCGCGCCGGCGGGTGAGTTGACGATCTTCTGCGGGGCGCTGGTCGGCGCCAGCCTCGGCTTCCTTTGGTACAACTCGTACCCCGCCGAGATCTTCATGGGCGATGTCGGCTCGCTCGCCCTCGGCGGCGCGCTGGGCACGGTCGCGATCCTCATCAAGCAGGAACTGATGCTCGTCATCGTCGGCGGCGTGTTCGTGCTCGAAGCCCTGTCGGTCATCGTGCAGGTGGCCTCGTTCAAGCTCACGGGCCAGCGGGTGTTCCGCATGGCGCCGCTTCACCACCACTTCGAGCTCATCGGCTGGAGCGAACCGAAGGTGATCACGCGGTTCGTGATCCTCGGAATCATCTTCGCGCTGCTGAGCCTCACGACATTGAAGTTGAGGTGAAGGTGCTGTCAGGTGCTGCAGGGTGCTCTCAGGTGCTCTTGGGTGCTGCGGGGGTCCTCGAAGGCCCGCCGCGCCGAAGCACGCGGAGCGGGCGGAGGCGGGTGGCGATGAGTGAGTTCTCGGTGTCTGGTCAGCGGGTCGTCGTCGTCGGTGCCGCGTGCAGCGGCATCGCGGCGGCCGAGCTGCTCGCGCGGCGAGGGGCGCTGGTGACGATCACCGACGTCAAGCCGGCGATCGACCAGGCGCCGGCGCTCCGTGCGCACGGCATCGCGGTCGAACTTGGTGGCCACGAGGTGGCGACCTTCACCGGCGCCGACTTGATTGTCGCCAGTCCCGGCGTGACGCTCGCCCAGCCGGTGTTCGAGGCCGCTCGCGCCGCCGGCGTGCCGATCGTCGGCGAACTGGAGCTGGCGTCGCGGTGGCTGAAGGGCCGTGTCATCGCGATCACCGGCACGAAGGGCAAGTCCACGACAACGACGCTCACGGGGCAGATGCTCGAGCGGTCGGGGTTCCCGGTGCTGGTGGGCGGAAACATCGGCGTGCCGCTGTCGACGCAGGTCGATCAGTCCACGCCCGATACCTTGCACGTCGTCGAGACGAGCAGCTTTCAGTTGGAGACGACCGACACGTTCCATCCGTGGATTGCCGCGTTGCTGAACTTCTCCCCGGATCACCTCGACCAGCATCCGACCGTCGAGGCATACGCCGCGGCCAAGCAGTGCATCTTCGCGCGACAGACGCACGACGACGTCGCGGTGATCAATGCCGAGGACCCGCCGGCGCGAGCGCTGGCACGCGGGGTCGTCGCACGGCGCGTGCCCTATGGACTCGCGCTCGAGGGCGACGGGTTCACCGTCGAAGGCGCTGCGATTGTCGAGCGGCGCGGCGGCAGGAGCGAGGCGATCGTGCCGGTGTCGTCGGTGCGCGTGCCCGGGCGTCACATCCTGAGCGACATCGTCGCGGCCACGGCGATCGCGCGATCGGCAGGCGGACACGCAGCGGCTATCGCTGAGGCTGTCGCCGCGTTCGGCGGTTTGCCCCACGCGATGGAGCTGGTCGCCACACTCGACGGCGTGCGATTCGTCAACGACTCGAAGGCGACCAACATCGAGTCGGCGCGCCGATCGATAGAAAGCGTGGACCACGGTCTGGTGGTGGTGATGGGCGGCCGGTTCAAGGGCGGGGACTTCCGCGACCTGATTGCCCCGCTGGCCGCGCGGCAGGCCGTGGTCGTCGCCATCGGCGAGGCGGCGCCGCGCATCGTGGAGCTACTGGGCGGCGCGGTGCGCGTGGAGACAGCCGGCAGCATGGCCGACGCGGTGCGCCTGGCGTACGCGCTGGCGCCGCCGGAAGGCACGGTGGTGCTCGCGCCGGCGTGTTCGAGTTTCGACATGTTCCGCGACTACGCGGAACGTGGGGCGGTGTTTACGGAAGAGGTGCGACGGCTCGTCGAGCAACGACGAGCCACACGTGAGCAGTGAGCAGTCGTCAGTCAGCGGGCGGCGATCAGGAGCTTACCGCTGGGAACGCAGGCTGCCCCGGTCTGCGAGGTGGGTGTCCCGACCCCAAGCTGACTGATGACTGCTGACTGCTCACGTGGCACCAACGACTCGCGGCACGACGGGTGTCGCAAGCGCTGGTTCGTACGCGGCCGCGGCCCGTATGCCGTGCTCGCAGCCGCCACTAGTTTCGGGTCGACGACGCGGGAGCATTAGGCCCCTGTGTCGCGCCCGGCCGTAACCCGGGCTGGCGTGGCCCAGGGGGCGTGAAGTATGGCGCGGAAGCTGAAATCCGACAAGGTCCTGTTTCTGGCCACCCTGCTGCTGGTGCTCGCCAGCGTGGTGATGGTGTACAGCGCCTCGGCGGCGATGGCCGAGTTCCGGTTCGGCAGTCCCTACCTGTTCCTGGTGAAGCAGGGCATGTGGGCCGCGCTCGGCATCGCGATCATGGCCGTGATCATGCGCGTGGACTACCGCGTGTGGCGCCAACCGGCGCTCATCTGGGCCGCGCTCGGGTTTGCGGCCCTGGCGCTGGTGGCCGTCTTGTTCAGCGCGCCCATCAACGGCACCCGGCGATGGTTCGGCATTGCCGGCTTCGGCGTCCAGCCGTCGGAAGTCGCCAAGCTCGCCGTGATCTTCTTCACGGCGGCGCTGCTCGAGCGGCGGATGAACCAGGTGAACGACCTGCGCGAGACGCTGGTGCCGCTGGGCATCGTCATCGGTGTGATGACCGGTTTGATCCTGCTCGAGCCGGACTTCGGCACCTCGGCCTGCCTGGTCGCAACAGCGGGTCTGATGCTGTTCTCCGCGGGGTTGAGCCTGCGCTACGTCGCAGTGGCGGCGGGCACGGGACTGCTGGCGGGTGCGGCACTGATTGTGATCTCGCCATACCGCCTGAAGCGAATCCTGTCGTTCATGTCGCCCGAGGACGACCCGCTCGGCGCAGGCTTCCAGCTGCTGCAGTCCTTGATTGCCGTGGGCAGCGGCGGCATGTCGGGTCGAGGGCTGATGGGCGGTCTGCAGAAGCTCTTCTACCTGCCCGAACCGCACACCGACTTCATCTACGCCGTGATCGCCGAAGAGCTCGGCCTGATCGGCGCCACGCTGACGCTGGTGGCCTTCGCCGTGATCACCTGGCGCGGGTTCAGGGTCGCCGGTCGCGCACCCGACCGCTTCGGCGCGTTCCTGGCGATCGGGTTGACGGGCATGGTGGCCGTGCAGGCGTTCGTCAACCTGAGCGTCGTACTGGGGCTGGTGCCGACCAAGGGCATCCCGCTGCCGTTTGTGAGCTCCGGCGGGTCGTCGTTGCTCATCAACCTGGTCGGCATGGGGGTCTTGTTGAACGTCTCGCAGCACGCCTCGGGGGCGCATGAGCGCTGACCGATGCCGAGCCGATTGCGCGTTCTCAGGGGGACGCGGCGATGAGCGCAAATGCGCGCGCGCGCCGGGTCGTGGTGGCCGGCGGCGGCACCGGAGGACATCTCTATCCGGGTATCGCCGTTGCCCGGGAGCTGCAGGCGCAGCACCCGGGCACGACGGTCAGTTTTGCCGGCACGGCGCGCGGGATCGAAGTGCGCGTCGTCCCGCGCGAGGGCTTCGAGCTCGACGTGATTCGCAGTGCGGGCCTCAAGGGCAAGTCGCTGGGCGCGCGGTTGCGTGGTGCCGCGCTGCTGCCGTTGTCGGCACTGGACGCGTGGCGCCTGGTGTCGCGCAGGAAACCGGATCTCGTGATTGGCGTCGGGGGGTACAGCTCGGGGCCCGTCGTCGCCACGGCGGCACTACGTGGGATTCCCACGTTGCTGCTGGAGCAAAACGCTGTCCCGGGCCTGACCAATCGGCTGCTCGCGCCGCTGGTGCGTGCCGCTGCGGTGACCTATGAGTCGACGCTTCCGTTCTTTCGCGGCAGAGGCTTCGTCGCCGGTAATCCTGTGCGGGCCGAGTTCCTGCGACCCGATGCGGCTCGGCGGGATCAGGCAGCGCCCGGCGCGGCGCTGCGGGTGCTGATCTTTGGCGGCTCTCAGGGCGCGCGCGCGATCAACATGGCCTGTGTGGAGGCAGCGCCGAAGCTGGCGGCCTCTGCTACACCACTCGCTGTCACCCACCAGACCGGAGAGCGCGATCTGGAGATGGTCCGGGAGGGCTACCAGCGTGCCGGGCTCGATGCCCGCGTGGAGCCGTTCCTGTACCAGATGGACAGGGAGATGAACGACGCCGACCTGGTCATCTGTCGCGCCGGCGCGACCACGCTGGCCGAGATCGCGGCATCAGGGAAGGCCTCGATCCTGATCCCGTTGCCGACGGCCACCGACGACCACCAGCGGAAAAACGCCGACGTGTTCGCAAGGGCCGGCGCCGCCGAGGTGATCGACCAGCGAGACCTGGGCGGGAACCGGCTGGCGGTGCGCGTGATGTCGATGGCCGCCGACCCGGCCGGGCGGCTGGCCATGGGCCAGGCGGCGCGCACGCTGGCCCGGCCCGATGCCGCCCGGGCCATCGTCGCGCGTGCTGTCGCGTTGATGGGGGCGTAGCGCGTGCTTGGGCCCACCAGGCGCGCGCACTTCATTGGAGTGGGCGGCAGTGGGATGAGCCCGCTGGCGGAGATTCTGCTGCGTGGGGGCATCCACGTCAGCGGCTCGGACGTGAAGGCATCGGACGTGACCGCACACCTGCAGGCCCTGGGCCTCGACTTTCGCGAAGGGCACGACGCCGCTCATGTCGGCGACGTCGATGTCGTCGTGCGGTCGTCGGCCGTACGGATGTCGAACCCGGAAGCCGTCGAGGCCGGTCGCCGCGGCATTCCGGTGATCCTTCGCGGCGAACTGCTGGCCGAGCTGATGCGCGGCAAGTCCGGCATTGCCGTCGCCGGCGCCCACGGCAAGACGACGACGACCTCGATGGTAGGCCTGGTGCTCGACCGCGCCGGCCTGGACCCGACCGTCGTGATCGGCGGCCGGCTGGCGCAGTTTGGCAGCAGCGCGCGCGTCGGCGGCGGTGACGTGCTGGTGGCCGAGGCGGACGAAAGCGATCGCTCGTTCCTGCTGCTCGCGCCGGTCTACGCGGTGGTCACCAACATCGACCACGAGCACCTCGAAAGCTACGCGGGCTTCGAAGACCTGGTGCAGGCGTTTGGGCGCTTCATCGCGCGCATTCCGTTCTATGGCACCGCGGTGTGCTGCACCGACGACGAGGTGATGCGACGGCTCGCCGCCTCGACGACACGCCGGGTGGTGCGGTATGGGCTCGACGACCCGGACGCCGCGCTCACCGCTACCGGAATCGAGCTGGAAGGCTTCGGGTCGCGCGCGACCATCGTGCGGCGGACCACGGCGGGCAGCGAGACGCTCGGCACTCTCGAACTTGCCGTGCCCGGCCGTCACAACGTGCTCAATGCGCTCGCCGCGATCAGCATCGGCCTCGAACTGAGAGTGCCGTTTGCTGTCATCGCGACGGCGCTGGCGGAGTTTCGCGGCGTCCAGCGCCGGTTCGAGCGCAAGGGCGAGGCGCGCGGGGTCATCGTCGTCGACGACTACGGGCACCATCCGACCGAGATTGTGGCCGTGCTGCGGGCGGCGCGCGGAACTGGGGCCAGCCGCGTCGTGTGTGTGTTCCAGCCGCACCGCTACACTCGCACGGCGCAACTGCTGCACGAGTTTGGCCCGGCGCTGGCGCTGGCCGACGAGATCGTGCTCACCGACATCTACCCTGCAGGTGAAGACCCCCTGCCGGGCGTGACCGTTGAACGATTGGCCGACGAAGTGCAACGCGCCAGGGGCGGCCGCGTCCACGTCGTCAAGGCGCTTGCGGACGTGCCGGCGGCGGTGGCGCGCATCGCGGCGCCGGGCGACCTGGTGCTGACGATGGGCGCGGGATCGGTCGGGACCCTGGGGCCGAAGGTCGTGGAGGCGATCGCGTCGTGGCGATAGCGGCGCCGGCCGACAGACGTTTTCGCCGCTCGCACGTGCGGCCGTCGCGCCGGCGATCGCCGCGGGTGACGCGGCTCCTGAAAGCGGTGCGGCTGGTGACCTCCGTCGGGGTGCTCGGGGGCGCCGGGTGGTATGCCGCGCAGGCGGTGACTGACGCGCAGACGCTGAGGGTGAGCGAGATTCACGTGCGGGGGAACCAGCACCTGGCGCGCGGAGACGTGCTGGCGCTGCTGGCCGGGCTGGAGGGCCAGCACCTGCTGCAGGCCGACCTCGAGGTATGGCGGCGCCGGGTGCTCGGATCGCCGTGGGTCGAACAGGCGGCGCTGCGACGCGTGTTGCCGTCGACGGTAGAGGTCGTGATTCGCGAACGCACGCCGATCGCGATCGGCCGCATTCGCGGCGACCTGTATCTGGTGGACGAGCAGGGGCTGGTGATCGACGAGTACGGACCGAACTACGCGCAGTTCGATTTGCCGATCATCGACGGCCTGGCCGACACGGCAGCAGCGGGTGAGCCCAACGTCGATCCCGAGCGAGCCGGGCTGGCCGCGGACCTGCTGCGGGCGCTCGAAGGGCAGCCTGCGCTGATGAAGCGCATCTCGCAGATCGACGTCGCCAGCGCGCACGACGCGGTGGTGCTGCTCGACCAGGATCCGGCCCTGGTGCATGTGGGCGACGAGCAGTTCGTCGAGCGGCTGCAGCGGTATCTGGAACTGCACCAGGCATTGCACTCGCGCGTGCCCGACATCGAGTACGTGGACCTTCGGTTCGACGACCGCGTCTACGTGCGACCCGCCAGGACGGCGGCGGCCTTGAGAGCGTCTGGGGTGCGCTGATGATGGACAACTGGAGGATATGTGGGACGTAAGAATCGCTATCTGGTCGGGCTCGACGTCGGCACGTCGAAGGTCTGTGCCATCGTCGGTGAGCTCGTCGCCGACAACGGCCTCGATATCGTCGGCATCGGCGTTGCGGAGTCGCGGGGAATCCGGCGCGGGGTGATTGTCAACCTCGAGGCCGCGGTGGACTCGATCAAGAAAGCGGTGGACGAGGCCGAGTTGATGGCCGGCGTCGAGATCGACGCGGTGCACCTGTCGATGGCCGGTCCGCACATCAAAGGCTTCAACAGCCGTGGCGTGATTGCCGTCGCCGGCAAGAGCCGCGAGATCACACGCGACGACGTGCGGCGGGCCATCGAGGCGGCCAAGGCGGTGAGCCTGCCGGCCGGCCGCGAGATCCTGCACGTGCTGCCGCAGGACTTCGTGGTCGACGAACAGGACGGCATCGGCGCGCCCGTCGGGATGACCGGTGCGCGGCTCGAGGTCAACGTCCACATCGTGACCAGCGCGACGACCGCGACGCAGAACCTGGTGTCGTGTGTGAATCGCGCGGGCGTCGGCGTCATCGACACCGTGGTCGAGCAGATCGGGGCGGCCGAGGCGGTGCTGACGTCGGACGAGAAGGAACTGGGCGTCGCGCTGGTGGACATCGGCGGCGGCACCACTGACATCGCGATCTTCGAGCGCGGCAGCCTGTGGCATACCGCGGTGATTGGCGTCGGCGGCGATCACTTCACGAGCGACATCGCCGTCGGGCTCCGCATGCCGATTCCGGATGCCGAGAAGCTGAAGCGCAAGTGCGGCTGCGCCCTGTCGGCGATGGTGGACGAAGACGAGACCATCGACGTGGCGAGCGTGGGCGGGCGCCGGTCGCGCGTGATGGCGCGCCGGATCCTGTCGGAGATCCTGCAGCCGCGCGCAGAGGAGATCTTCCATCTGGTGTGGGACGAGATCCGCCGCGCCGGCTACGAGAAGTCGCTCAACTCTGGCATCGTGCTCACCGGCGGCGGCGCGATTCTCGAGGGCATGCCCGAGATCGCCGAGCAGATCTTCGACCTGCCGATCCGGCGCGGGGCGCCAACCGGCATCGGCGGATTGGCCGACCACGTCGGCAGTCCTGCCTTTGCAACCGCCGTTGGCCTCGTGCTCTACGGGCAGCGGCATCAGGTGGTGGAAGCGGTGCGCTCGTCTGGCGCGGGCGCCTTTGGACGTGTAGCGGGCCGGCTCAAGGGGCTGTTCCGGGAGTTCTTCTAAGCAAAGGGCGTCCCGGCCTACGGACGCGGAGGATACGCATGTCGCAGGATTCGAACTTCTTCACCCCGATCTTCAGGGACATCGATCCGTCGGAGCTGCGCCTGAAGCTCGACGAGGACCGGCGTGCCGGCGCACGCATCAAAGTCGTCGGCGTCGGCGGCGGCGGCAGCAACGCCGTCGCGCGGATGGTGAAGACGGGCTTCCAGGGCGTCGACTTCCTGGTCGCCAACACGGACCTGCAGGCGCTGCAGGCCAACCCGGCGCCGGTGAAAGTGCAGATTGGCAGCAAACTCACCAAGGGCCTCGGCGCCGGCGCCGACCCGAACGTGGGACGGCAGGCCGCGCTCGAGGACACCGACAAGCTCATTCAGGCGCTCGACGGCGCCGACATGGTGTTTGTCACGACGGGTCTGGGCGGCGGCACCGGCACCGGTGCGGCGCCGGTCATCGCGAGCCTGGCCTCGGAACTCGGGGCCCTGACCATTGCCGTGGTCACCAAGCCGTTCAAGTTCGAAGGCAGGAAGCGCCAGCAGCAGGCCGAGGCTGGTCTGGAAGCGCTGCGCGAGTGCGTGGACACCGTCATCACGATTCCCAACGAGCGGCTGCTGGCGATCATCGATCGCCACACGTCGTTGCACGACTCCTTCATGACGGCCGACGACGTGCTGCGGCAGGCCATTCAGGGCATCTCGGACCTCATCCTGGTGCCGGGCCTGATCAATCTGGACTTCGCCGACGTCAAGACGATCATGGCCGGCATGGGCCTCGCGATGATGGGCACCGGCATCGCCGAGGGCGAGAACCGCGCGATGCTCGCGGCCCAGAAGGCGATTTCCAGCCCACTGCTGGAGGGCGCGTCGGTCGAGGGCGCGCGTGGCGTGATCATCAACGTCACCGGAGGG
Source organism: Vicinamibacteria bacterium (assembly GCA_016650245.1). GTDB lineage: Bacteria > Acidobacteriota > Vicinamibacteria > Vicinamibacterales > JAENWD01 > JAENWD01. The sequence continues at coordinate 3,478 of JAENWD010000081.1, read as the reverse complement.
CCGGACCTCTCGCTGCTCGAAGTGAGCGAGGCGTCCACCATCATCCAGGAGGCGGCACACGAGGACGCCAACATCATCTTCGGCGCGGTGATCGACGACTCGCTCATCGGCCGGGTGAAGATCACGGTCATCGCCACCGGCTTCGACCGCGGGGGCGCCTCGCGGTCGCCAGTGGCCAATACCATCCAGACCCCAGTCGATCTGTCGCACTACTCGGTGAAAACCCGCTCGTCCGAGCCCGTGTCCGTGTCGATGTCGGCGCGCACGGCGATCACGCGGAGGCCGGGGCTCGAGCTGTCGCAACCGATGGCCATGGCTGTCGGCGGCGAGGGCCAGATCATCGAGGGCTTCGACGAGTCGTCGCCGCTGGACGTGCCGGCATTCATGCGGCGGCAGCACGAAGGCTAGCCGGCCCGGCGCCGTCGGTCGCAGAACACGTGGTAGCACCCGTGCGCGCGTGACCGACGGCGCCGCATGATCAACAAGACGACGGGCTGGCCGTGACCTGCCTCAGATCGCCACGGCCTGCTGTTGTGCTTCGTACTCGGCATAGGCCTGCAGCACCAGGTCGCGAACGCGGTCCTGGGAAGTCCCGTCCACCAACGGGCGCAGCAGCGCGAAGCTGCGGCGCTCGCCGTTGACGACATACTGACGGGCAGGAAAGGTGACGTTGCGGCCGTTGCCGCTGCGACGTTCCCACACGGAGAACCCGATCAGCTTCAGCCCTTCGAGCGGACCCTCGGTGAAGTGCAGTTCCGCCTCCGCCAGTTTTCCCGGCGGGTTGCCTTTCTCATTCGGCGTGATCTTGATCACCACGGCGTTGGCTCCCTGGAGCCGGCGCGTCGACCTTCCCGTGCCGGCCTCATGCGGCAGGAGGAGGCAAGCGCCTCGCCATGCAGGGTGTTCAAGGCGTGCGTTCGTGCAACGCGCAGTGTGCGTGGGAGTTACCGTCTACGTGCGGGGGAAGGACCACGCGTGCGCCGCATCGGTGGCCGCGCGGGTGTCAACGCGGGTTGACGGGTTCGCCGACCAGGATCACGTGGGCGAGTGCCAACGCGTCGGTGTGCGTGATGGTGAGCATCGCCTTGATCGCGCCCAGACGCCTGAAGTGCTCACCGGCCGCGTTGTGAAAATGGAGTTGCGGCGGGCCTCCGCGGCGCACCACTTCGAGGTCCCGCCACAACACACCAAAGGCATGGCCGGTGCCGATGGCCTTCATGCCCGCTTCCTTGGCCGCGAATCGCCCGGCCAGATGCGGCGCCGGGTACTTGCGCCGCATGCAATAGGCGATCTCCTCCTCGGTGAACACGCGCCGCAGAAATCGCTCGCCGTACCGGGCAAGCGACTCCGCAATTCGCCCGACTTCGGTCGCATCCATGCCGAGCCCCACGATGGTCATGAGGGGTACTTTACAATGCGAGGAAGATGCCGCCGGAGGTGAGTGGAGAGTTTGCGTGGGTGGCGGCGCCGTGGGGCCTGGCCCTGCATTGCGGCGCGCTCGGACCTGTCGCGCACGGCTGGACCACCCGGCAACTGCGGTTGCACCGCACACCAGAGGCCGAGCGTGCCGGCTGGGCCGCGATTGGCGAGGCCGTCGGGTTGTCGCCCGACAGGGTCGTCCGACTCTCGCAGGTGCACGGGGCTGCGGTTCACGTGGCGACCAACGGACTCTGCGGCATTCCCGAAGCGGACATCGCCTTATCCGACGCCGCCGACCGCGTCATCACGGTTCAGGTCGCAGACTGCGCGCCGATACTCACCGCGCACCGATCGGGCCGCTTTGTCGCGGCCTCGCATGCCGGGTGGCGCGGTACTGCCGCCGATGTCGCGGGCGTGACCGTGCGCGCGCTCGCCGACCGCTATCGGGCCGCGCCCGACACGCTGTCTGTGGCCATCGGCCCGTGCATCGGCCCCTGCTGCTACGAAGTGGGGGAGGAGCTCGTGGGCGCGTTCCGGTCGAAGGGCTGGAGCGAGGCCGACTGCCAGCGGTGGTTCGTTCGCCACGACGGGAGACGCTTTCTGGACATCTGGCGCGCCACTGCCGACCAGCTCGAACGGGCCGGCGTCCCAGGCGCGCAGATCTTCGTCAGCCGCCTGTGCACCGCGTGCCACCCAGACTGGTTCTTCTCGTATCGTCGCGACGGTCCTGAAACTGGCCGGCTGGCAGGTTTCATACGACCCGTCCCCGCTTGATCACCGTCTGGATCGTCGAGGGTCCAACCCGCAACAGCTCGACCGGCGCGCCGCGGACGATCACGACGTCACACTGCTTGCCGGGTTCGAGGCTGCCGACGCGATCGTGTCGATCGAGCGCATACGCGGCGTTGATCGTCGCGGCGTTGAGCGCTTCTTCAAACGTCAACCCCATCGCGAAGCACGCCAGCGTCATGGCGAAGGGCATGGAGGGCGAGAAGCCGCCACCCGGGTTGACGTCGGTGGCCAGCGCCACGGGCACACCGCCGTCGATCATGCGTCGGGCCGGCGCAAATCGTCCCAGCTTGAGGTAGAAGGATGCCGTCGGCAGCAGCGTCGCGACCACGCCCGCCTGCGCCAGGGCTGCGATGTCGGCGTCGCTGACGAACACCAGATGATCGGCGGACCGCGCGCCGACCAGGGCAGCGACCTGGGCCCCGCCGGTTTCACCCAGTTCGTTGGCGTGGATGCGCGGCATCAGGCCGGCGCGTCGGCCCGCATCGAGGACCTGCTGCGCCTCATCCGGCGTGAACACACCGCGCTCGCAGAAGACGTCGTTCCACTCCGCCAACCGTTCGGCCGCCACTGCGGGAATCATCTCGTCGACGAGGAGCCGAAGGTAGCCGCTGCGGTCGTCCTCGAACTCGGGCGGCAGCTCGTGCGCGCCCATGAAGGTCGCGGCCAGCTCGATCGGCTGCTCGGCGCCGAGCCGGGCAATCGCCCGCAGCATCGTGAGCTCGCTGTCGGTCGTCAGGCCGTACCCGCTCTTCACCTCCGCCGTCGTGGTGCCTGCGCGCAGCATCTCCGTCAGGCGAGGTCGAGAAGCCTCGACCAACTCGTCGACGCTGGCGGCGCGCGTGGCGTGCACGGTCTTGAGGATGCCGCCGCCCTCGGCGGCGATCTCGGCGTAGGTTGCGCCGGCCAACCGTCGTCGAAGCTCATCGCGGCGGTCCCCGGCAAACACCGCGTGCGTGTGTGGATCGACGAAGCCAGGCAGGACGGTGCATCCCGAGGCGTCGATGACCACCGCGCCCGGTGCATGCTCGATCAGGAGGTCGCAGACCTCGGTGGGGCCGACAAACAGCAGGCGCCCCTCACGCGCCGCCAGCGCCCCGTCGTCGATCGAGGCGACGTGTGCCATGTCCGCGCCCAGGCGCGGCGCCGGTCCAGCGCAGGTCAGCAATGGCTGCGCGTGGCGCAGGATGAAGTCGGCGATCATGCGAGTTCCGCGAGCCTCGGGGTACTGCCGAGAGAGCTCCCCAGCCGGCTCGACAATGTGTTGTGA
>JAENWD010000080.1 GCA_016650245.1 Vicinamibacteria bacterium | reverse complement strand
CGGCATAGCCCCTGGCGGCCTTCCCAGCGTGCGTCTGCGCGTGCACGACGCCTTGGGCAGTGGCTGAAACGGCACAGGCCATCAGCAGTCTGGCCGTGCGGTGCCGCATCAGAGGACCCCGACGGCCGTCCACGCGTCGGTGACCGCCGTCGTCTCCGCGCTGGCGCTCCCGTACAGCTCCACGGCTGCCTGGATCGTCGCGACGCGCGCGTCGTGGAACGACGAGGACGACCCCAGGAAGTAGACGAACCCGCGATAGAAGATGCGCTCCATGCGCTCGCGGTTGGCCAGCCCGATACCCTGAACGCGCAACCCAGACACCCGGTTGGTGCCGCCGGCCACGGCCAGGTAGTACGCCTGGTTGGGCACGCCGCAGTTGATGTGGATGCCGCCGTTGTCGATGGAGGTGCCGATGAAACGGACGAGCGAGTAATGGTCGGGATCGCCCACGCTGATCGGGTCGCTCATCGAACGGATGTAGCCGGCCGCCGTCTTGGTGATGTCTTCGGCGATGAGCCAGTCCGCGCGCTGCCGCCCGCTGCCGGGCGTCTGGTAGAAGAACTCCACGCTGGCGCCCATGATGTCTGAAAACGACTCGTTGAGCGCTCCCGGTTCATCGCGATACAACAGGTCCGCGCCATACTCGGTCACGCCGTGCGCCCACTCGTGAGCGACGACGTCGAGTGCTCCGGCAAACGCGTCGAAGGTCACGCCGTCGCCGTCGCCGAACATCAGCGTGCGGTTGCCGACGTAGAGCGCGTTGTTGACGAAGAGGCCGCGCGTGTCCTCATCGACCGACCCCGCATCCGCACGGGCCACGGGATGGACGATCACCGACGTCTGGCCGTTGCGGTCGTCGATGCCACGGCGCCCGGCGCGTGCGAAGAAGTAGTCGTACGTCCAGCCTTGATAGGCGTGTGCGTCCACGGCCACCCCGTCGGTCCAGGCGTTGTCGCCGTCGACGGCGATGTCAGAATCGAAGAGCGCGCCGAACTGCAGAAACGCCAGCAGCCGCGACGGCGACCCGGCGAAGTCGAAGGTTGCCATTGGCCCGGGGCGCGACTGGTCGCGTAACTCGAAGCCCTGCGACGAGACCGCCGCCGACACCTTCCTGGGATCGCCGAACACGCCGCCGCCGGTGCCGATGTTCGGCAGTTGCGTACGCAGCATCGACCCTTCGCGTTCGACGACCCCGCTGTGGGCGTTGACGAACGCCAGGCGCAGGTCGCGCGGCAACCGGACCTGCAGCCGCCACACCAGGACGTACCGGCCGTCATCGGTCGGCAGAACGCCGAGTGTCGCCTCGTCGGCCGACGCGGTGCCGATGGCGTCCCACAGGGCCAGCGCGCGCGAGGCCGCCGCGCCGGGCTCGATCGTCGGCGAGACATCGACGACGACGTCGTCGTACAGCCGGCCGAAGATCGACACGACCCCCTCGCCTGCGAGTTGCCGCACCAGCTCGCCGCCGAAGACAGGCAGGCCCTGATGGCGCTGCACCAGGCGTTGGTGGCTCCGGCCGGCGACGATCGTATCGTCGGCGATCGCCCCAAGGTCGAGCCGGCCGTCGCGCAGCAGCGCGTCGATGTAGGCACTCCACGGCCCGACCGCGTCCGCCTCGCCGACGGCCAATCGCACCTCGCGACGGGTGGTCTGGGCCGCCGGGTGCACCGCGCCGGCCGGGGCCGCAAGCGCCACCGCCGTCAGCGCGAGCGACACGGCCAGGCGCGCCGTCACTTCTTGAGGGCCTCGTCGAGGGTGCGTCCGGTCGCCGTCGGCAGCGCCACGCCCGCCAGCTTGGCAAGTGTCGGCGCGATATCGACGGGCGAGGCCGCCGCCTCGTAGTGTCCAGGTGAGATGCCCGCGCCAATCAGGATGAGCGGCACCTGAGTGTCGTAGGCGTAGCCGGTTCCATGCGTGGTGGCGTTGCCGGGGATGACCGACTTGTCGTCGGAGACGAAGATCCAGTTGGGCTTGGGGACGATAATCAAGTCGCCGCTGCGGGCGGGGAAGAACCCGGCGGCCACTTCACGTGCGACCGGGTCGTCGCTTGCCGCCAGCGCCGCAACCTCGCGCCGATCGTAGACGCGCGCAATGCCGGGCACCTCGCCGATCGCTGTTTTGATCGACGCCAGCAGCGCGGCATTTTCGGCGATTTTCTCGAACACCGGTCCGCGGAAGTAGAACTCGCTGTAGGCCTGCATGGCGACCCACCGTCCCGCACCAAGCGTTCCGCCGACGACCTTGTTGACCAGGTCCGTGATGTCGCCCATCTTGATGCGCCCGGCGTCGAGTCGGTCGGATGCGGCCTGCTCGGGGATGACGGCCACGCCGTGATCGGCGGTGAAGGCGAGCACGTACTTGTCGCGTCCGACGCGCTTGTCGAGCTGATCGAGCAGCTTGCCCACCACATCGTCGAGGCGCAGCAGCACGTCCTGAATCTCATGACTGCGTGGGCCGAAGTCGTGGCCCACGATGTCGAGGGCCGAGAAGCTGACGGCGAGAAAGTCCGTGGTGGAGCCCTGCCCGAGTTTCATGCCGTCGATGGCGGCCGAGGCCAGCCGTCCCAGCGCCGCATCCGAGTAGGGACTTTCCTGCCACGCCTCGTAGAAAAACGTCGTCGCCTTGCCGTCTCGCGGCTGCAGGGCGTGCGGCATCTCGACGTCCCACTCTGAGAGCGGCCTTTCTCCCACGCCCTTGTCGTCGAACTTGTAGTCCGATCGCTTGGCGAGCCGATCCCAGCTGCGTCCGAAGTCGTCTTCGACGGGCGCGCGCTCCGCGGAGCGCAGCACCGACTGTTCAGGCGCGCTGGCCCAGGCCGTCGACGAGCTCCACCCTCCGCCTTGAAACCACAGCACCGCGTCGGCACGCCCCTGGCCGGCGAGCATCGCCGCGGCTGCGCGCTTGAGCGACATGGTCACCACACGCCCACCGGGCTGGCCAATGGCCGCGGCCAGTGTCGGCGCGCCGAGCAGCCGCGCGCTGCCGCCCGAGCCGGCCGGCCGCGCGCCGTACGGCACTTCCCGGGCGTTGGCATCATGCGTGCACGACACGGCCCGCTGCGCGGCGCGGTCCCACCACTGGTTGCTGATGATGCCGTGGGTCGACGGCAGCGTCCCGGTGCTGATCGTCGCGTGTCCGGGGCAGGTCAGGGTCGTGGTGTACGGGTAGGCCGCGTTGGTGAACCACGCGCCCTGATCGACCAGACGCCGCAAGCCCTTGGTCCACTTCTGACCGTAGTCCTGGATGTAGTCCCGACGCATTTGATCGACGACGACAACGACGACCAATGCGGGTTTGGCCGGCTGCGCGTGCGCCGGTCCGGACAGCAGCGACAAGGCGAGCGTCTCGCAGGTGAGCAGGGCAGATAAGCGCATGGGCAGCGGGATCACGGTTCAATGGGGAAGACCTGGCGGCCGGGCCTGCGGTCATGATATCGCGGGACAGGGCCGCACCCGCGCCGCTCAGTTGTCGATGGTCTGTGGATCGGAGGTGGGCGATCCGCTGCCCGCCAGGAAGATCGCGTTGAAGAGCATCTTGAATGTCGCCCATGTCTGCGCCCGATGCTGCGCTCGGAAACCGAGGACGACGACGCGGCCGCGGCCCATGGCGACGTCAAATGCGGCCAGGCGTCCACGAAGCCGCGACTCGCCGCTGGCATAGCCGCTGGCCACCAGCGGCTCGTCCGGGTACTGCGCGATGGCGCGCAGTCCCTCTGCGCCCCGCCCAGGCGCGTAGGCGTTGTTCATGACGTTCATCACGTCCACCCGGGGCGTCATGCCTGCGTTGACCGGATGGTCGGGCGCCAGCGTCGTCTTTAGCAGCGTGCCGGGCACCAGCGCCGTGTCCGGGTCGTCGGCGCGGGAGGCGACGACCGCGGGCAGGTCGAGGTGGTCGATCGCAAACTCGGCGGCGTTGCCGAGCGTGATGACGGTGCCTCCGGCGCGCACGAAGTGTTTGAGCGTGGCGACGCCGCGGTCCTCGATGCCCCCGCGATGCTCGGGCCGTATCTGGCTGCCCTGCAGCCCGCGCAGCAGCTGCAGCGACGGCACCTCGGGGATCACGATCGCGTCAAAGCGCGCCGCCACGGCGCGGTCCTGCAGGTCGGCCGGGCGGATCCTCGTGTATTCGAACGCGTGCTGTTCGAGCACCCACCGTGTCCAGCCGGCGTCGATGGCGCCGCCCCACGGCTCGATGACGGCGACCCTCGGGCGTCGCGCCGGCGCCAGGTCGGTGGTCATCTCGTCGGACACGGCCAGCACGTCGAGGCCCGACGCGGCCACCTCGTGCTCCATGACCGCCGGTGGCAGACCTGAGGCCACCGCCGTTGCTGCGGGGAGCACTGCCTCGAGCAATCTCAGCGGCGACCGCGTCCAGCCGATCGTCGCCCCTTTGGCCCAGAGCCGGTTGATGAGCGTGGCGGCGGCGTTGGCCTCGCGGCTGATGGCGATGGCCGGCCCGCTGCCGATGATGCGGCCCGCTCGCCTGGCTCCCTCCTCCAGGCGCGCCAGCGAGACCGTCACACGGGTGTCGAGCCGGTTGACGGTGACGCCCATCTGCAGGCCCAGGGTCCACGCGGTGACGTCGTACGGGCGATCGACGGTCGCCCGCGGCTCTGGGTACACCTGCGGCTCGAGCAGGTCCTTCACCCATCGTCCAACAGGCTGCGCCAGACGGATCACCGCGTCGCCTGGTGCCAGGCTGCCGCCGCCGCGCCCGGTGACGACCTCGACGTGGGCGCCGCCGGCGCGGAGCAGATGCAGCAGGTGATCGGCCGCACCCCGGTCGTGCTGCGCCACCGGCACGGCAAAGGCCCACGGCCCACCAGTGGTGAACCGCTCGATGGTGCGCCGCTGCATCGCGTGGAAGTTGCGTTTCAGCATCACACGATTGTTGGCGACGCCTTCGAGCAGCCCCAGCGCGGCGAGCAGGTGATATTCGACCACGTCGCGCGGCGTCCATCGGCCGCCGAGCCACGGTTCGGGATAGTTCATGCGGAACTGCACGTCGGCGGCCTCGTGCACCACGGCGCTGGTCGGGCGCGCGCTGGCCACCTCGCTCAGCATCCCGATGATGTTGTGCCACCACGGGGTCGTGCTGTTGGCGCCCTGCCAGTAGCCGCTGTAGGTCTCACCCCACAGCACGCCCGTCTTGCCTTCGGCCTGCAGCCTGGTGGCCATCGTCTGGCCCAGCAGGTTGGCCTGGCTCCAGACCAGCGGGTCGATGTTCGGGTTGGCGGGGCTGCGATACGGCGGCACGAAGATCCGCGCGCGCGTGGGCCCCATCTGGTGCAGGTCCAGGTACACCTCAGGCAGCCAGTCGCGATAGAGCAGCGTCGACAGGTACCGCGTCTCGACCTGGGTCTGCATGAAGCTGTCGCGGTTGTTGTCGTGGCCCGCGTAGGGGTGATAGAGCTCGGGCAGCGGCGCGTCCTCGTATGACGTGCCGGCGTTGCGGGCCTGCCACTCGGCCATCATCTGCAGGCCGTCGGGATTCTGCGAGGGGACCACGAGCACGATGAGACTGCGCAGCAGGTGGTCGATGGCCGGCGATCGCTCTGTCGCCAGGCGCCACACCAGTTCGTTGATCGCCTGTGCGCTGCCGGTTTCGTTGCTGTGCACACCGGCGCCGATGAGCACGATCGCCTTGTGCTCGCGCGCGATCCGTTCGGCGTCGGCGCCGGTGGTCACGAGCGGATCGGCCAGCCGGCGCTGCGCGGCGCGCGCCTCAGGGAGCGCCTTCAGGGTGTCGGGTGTGCTGATGGTGACCAGCAGATACGGCCGGCCGCCGGTGGTCTTGCCCACCTCGTCCACCCGCACGCGCGGGCTGGCGCGGGCGAGGGTGCGCAGGTACTCCACGGTGCGGTCCCACGACGGCAGACGCGGGCCGGCGCCCATGGCGTAGCCGAAAAACGCCTCGGGCGAGGGCGCG
>JAENWD010000079.1 GCA_016650245.1 Vicinamibacteria bacterium | reverse complement strand
CGGCGCGCGGCTGCCCGTCTACCAGCGCCTCGATCTGCGCGCCAACCGCACGTGGACGCTGCAACGCAGCCGGCTGACGCTTTACGTCGAGCTGATGAACGTGTTCGGGAAGACGAATTGGAGGACCGGCAACGGAGGGATTCGTCCAGACGGCGAGATCACGGGGCTGCTCGATCCGCTCGTGCCGTTTGTGCCATCTGCGGGCTTATTGTGGGAGTTCTAATTCACGAAGTTAAGAGTGCATTGCAAAATTCGCGGATGGGCGGGTCCTGTCGCCGGACAGCCCCACCTGGTGCTCGCCGTACTGCGCTTGTCACGGGTGTTGGCTGCGCGCCAGGCGGGGCGCCCCGTCCGGCGCCACCCACCCATCCGTCAATTTTGCAACGCACTCTAAACTAAGTATCCGGTTACTAACCCACGCACACTGACCCTACCGTCGCGCCGTCGTTAGTGCATAGATTGCGCGGTCGAGCATGAAATCAATCAGATCGCCGCTGGTGCTCTGGCGGTAGCTGTCCCAGCCCTCCTCTAGGGCGACAAGGATGTCTCGCTTGGGGGAAGGTTCTGCCAACGCTGCGGAGACCCTGTACTCGATAGGCGTGAGACCGGCAGTGGCTGACAGCCTCGCCTGCATCAGCAGGCATAGCGCCTTCTCGATGTCGTTCTGCTGACCTCCAGCATTCGTCACTAGTCGGATGGCCTCCGTCGCTCGCTGCCTTGCGAACCAGTTCGCTCCCGCGTATCGATCGACGAGCAGGTGGGTCCCTTCGTGTCCGATGGCCCACGCGATGTTGCGGACGCGAAGGCCGGTATAGATCGCGGGCGGGTAAGTATTCGCACTTCCGGCGCCATGCATCCCCATCGCGACCACATCGAGAGTCGCCGACGGGAATGGCAGGCGAGCTAAGGTCTGAAGGGTTTCAAGCGGCTTCGTGGTCGCCAACTGCTCGCGCCACTCTGCAATTTTCTGCTCTTCCGCTGGAGCGATTTGCTGCTGCCAGAAGGCTTTGAACTGCTCGAACTTCGGTTCTCCCAAGGCGACGAGTCGGCGACCTCGGCGAGCCCTGCCAGGTCGAGCAGCGCCGGCAAGGGCAGGGGCGACGCGTAGTAGCTCGAAAACAACGTGAGGTGCTCGCGCACGGTCAGCGTCTCGGGCACCTTCGAGACCTGCAGCATGACCCCGATGCGCCGCCGTGCGGCCAGCGACTGCGGGTCGCCCCCAAACAGGCGAGCCTGCCCCTGGGTGGGCCGGGCCAGACCGGTGAGCAGGCTCACCGCCGTGGTCTTGCCCGCGCCGTTGGGACCCAGAAGCGCGGTGACCTGCCCGGATTCCAGCGACAGTGAGACGTCGGTCAGCGCGGCAACGCTGCCGTACCGGTGAGAGACATTGAGGAGTTCAGCGACCATGGCGACATGGTGGCGTGTCGCCGGTTCGCGTGGCAGTGGCGGGCGTCAGCGCTCACAGGTGACAAACGTCACGCCCGGGCGCCGACGATTTCCTGGAAGAACGCGTCTGCCTTGACCGGACGGCCCAGGAACCGCTCGACCAGCACCGCGGCGGGCTCCTGGGCGCCGCGGCTCAGGATGTCGCGCCGGAAGCGACGTCCAACCGCCGGGTTGACCAGCGTCTCGCCAAAGGCCGACAGCATGTCGAGCGCGATGACTTCGGCCCACATGTAGCCGTAGTACCCGGCCGCATAGCCGCCGACGATGTGCGCGAAGGTCCCTGGAAAGGCGGTGCCGCTCACGTGGCCCAGGGCGGTGGCGCCCTCCATGCGCTCCCACACCTCCATCGAGGCGCCTGGCGCTGGGCCGGTGAGGGCCAGGTCGTACGAGGCGTAGAGCCACTGCCGCGCGTAGCGCAGCCCCTGCCCGAAGCGCCGCGCCTGGTTGAGCCGCGCGACCAGGTTGGCATCCATCACCGGCGTGTCGGGCGAGACCAGCCGCATGCGGTCGAGGCTGTCCAGCCGCCGCGTCCACTCCTCGTAGATCTGCGAGGGCGTCTCGACGAAGTCGCGCTGCACGCTGGTGCCGGCGTGGAAGTTGAACTCGGTCTCAGAGAGCACGCCGTGCAGGATATGGCCGAACTCGTGGAAGAGCGTCTCGACCTCGTCGTGCGTGAGGCCCCGCCGATCGAAGTTGGTCACCAGCACGCTCACCGGCGTGCGGCTGGCGCGCGTACTCACGCCGCGCACGGGCCAGGCCGCCGCGTGCGGGAACTTGCCCTCGCGCGGATAGAGGTCGAAGTAGATGCCTCCGATGAAGCGTCCGTCCTCGCCGTCCAGCACGTCGACGTAGATCACATCCTCGTGCCACACGGGCACCGTGACCGGCACGAAGCGCAGGCCGAAGACTTCGCCGCTCACGTCGAGCAGCCAGTCCAGCGTGGCGTGTGGCGGAAAATACTTCCGCAGCGATTCCTGGTCCACGCTGTAGCGCTGTTCGCGCAGCCGCTCGCTGAGAAACGCGATATCCCAGCGCGTCACGGCAACCTGGTCGGCAGCACGACCGAGCCGTGCGGCTTTGAGCGCGCGCAGCTCCTCGATGTCGTGACGCTCGGCCTCTTCGACAGCCGCGCGTACCTCGCTGAGGAACCCTTCCACCGCCTCTGGCGTGCCGGCCATGCGACGGCGCAAGACGAAGTGCGCGAAGCTGGCCAGATCATACAGGCCGGCCAGCTCGTGGCGCAGCGCCATCACCTCGTCGAGGATCTCGACGTTCCGGATGGTGCCGCGATTGAGGTACGCGACGTAGTAGCGCCGCCGTGCCTCCTCGTCCTCGGCGTTGGCCATGAACGGGTTGAAGTCGGGATAGTCAAACGACAGCAGGTAGCGCTGCTGCTCGTCGCGCGGCTGGCGCGAGAGAAACTGCTCGGGCAGCCCGCGCATCTGCTCGGCGGTGAACGCCATGCGCGACTGGTTGTCGCGGAGGTTCCTCGAAAACTCCTGGTAGAGGGCGGTGATGCGCTCGGCGATCGCTTTGGCGCGTGCCCGGCGCTCCGGTGCCAGCGTGACGCCGGTGTCGTCGAAGGACTCGACCAGGTCCTTGCGCAGCTGCGTCTCGGCAGGCGTGGTCGGCACCACCGCCTGCAGCCGCGCGTACAGCGCCTCGTTCTGAAAGATCTCGACCTGGAACGACGACAACTGACGGATCGCCTCGTCGGCCGCGTCACGTACGGCCTTGTCCGGGTGCACGTTGTTGAAGATCGACACCGGCCCTTCGATGTTTTCGACGAGCAGGCTTATGCGGTCCCACTGATCCAGGACCGTCTCCGGCGACACCTCGGACAGCGGCAGCGTGGCCAGCCGGTCGAACGCCGCGCGGGCCTCGGCGACGATCTGCGTGCAGGCGGCCCTCAGCGTAACGGCGTCGAGGATGGGCAGCGTGATTCGCGACACGGTCGACTCCAGCGAAGGCCGCCAAACGCGGCCGGTCCAAGGGAGTATTATGGCCGAGGACGCCTGCCAGTTCGAAAGGACCTTCGATCCATGCGACGTGCGGTTGTGTGCGCCACCCTGCTGGTCGTGGCGTCGGCGGTGATTGCGGCGGTTGCACGACAGGCGCCCGAGGGCGGCCGCGCCGGCGATGGCGTGGTCGTCACGATGCGCGGCTGTGTCTCGGGTTCGCTGCTCAAGTCCGCGGTGGTCGATTCCGACAACGCGCCCGGTGGCTCGCTGGCGTCCGGCGAGCGCTACCGGATGATCGGGTCGAAAGAGATGAAGGCGCAGATCAAGAAGGCCAACAAGGCGCTTGTCCAGATCACGGGCCGGATCAAACCCGGACCGCAGTCGGTGGTCAAAGGCACGAAGATGGGCGGCACCTCGATTGGGATCGGCGTGGCGCCTGGCTCCGGGTCGATGGATCAGCAGCCGTCCTATACGCCGACGATCGAAGTGGATGCGATCGCGGTGATTGCCAAGAGCTGTGAGTAGGTGCCAGTACCTGGCACCGTCACTGATACACTGCGTCTTTGGTCTGGTAGCCGTCGCTGATCACGGTGACGTCGATGTTGCTCTTGTCCACCGCGATGGGCTCGAGTAGCCGCGAGGGGATGTCCTTGAGACCGTTGTTCACCTTCACCAGGCTGTCCACGGCTTCGCCTCTGGCCAGGGTCAGCGCCGAGCCCGCCGCCATGCGCGCCAGCGACCGCAGCGGCTTGTAGACCGTCATCGTCTGCGTGCCGGCAACGATGCGCTGGCAGGCCGCCAGGTCGGCATCCTGTCCGGAGAGCGCGACTTTGCCGGACAGCTTCGCCGCGGCCAGCGCGTCGGCCGCACCGGTGGCCGTGGCGTCGTTACTGGCCACGACCGCGACGATGCTGCGGGTCTTCTTCAACGCCGCGGCCATCTCCTGCCTGGCCAGCGCCGTGTCCCAGTTGAGCACCCACGGTTCCGCGATGACCTTCACCGCGCCGCTGGCAATCGCCGGCTTGAGCACGTCGAGCTGGCCTTCGCGCACCAGCTTCGCGTTGTTATCCGTGGGCGAGCCTCCCAGCAGCACGTAGTTGCCGCGCGGTGCGACCGCCAGCAACGCCTCGGCCTGCATCCGGCCAACCTTGACGTTGTCAAACGACACGT
>JAENWD010000078.1 GCA_016650245.1 Vicinamibacteria bacterium | reverse complement strand
GAACCCGCCGAAGACGTTCCCCTCGATGTTCGAGCCCGTGCACGGCTCGGCGCCAGACATCGCCGGCCGCGGCATCGCCAACCCGATGGCGACGATGCTCGCGGGCGCGCAGATGCTGGAGTTCCTGGGAGAGACAGCAGCGGCCGTCCTGGTGGAGACGGCCGTTGTCGGCGTGCTGACGGATCAGTCGGTCCTCACGCCCGATCTTGGAGGCACGTCGACGACCGAGGCGGTCGCCGACGCGGTCGTGGCACGCGCGCGAGAATTACCGATTTGACTCGTCTCCTATACAGTGTCGCCTGACGACAACATGTTCGCGACTCGGTCAAACAGGAGGAGACAGGTGTCCCTGATCCGCAGTAGCTTGTGGTGCGCCTTAACCCTGGTGGTGGTCGCCATCAGCCCTGCACACGCCCAAAGCCCGGAGGCGCCCTTCGACCAGGCCAAGGCGCTGGCCGAGCTCAGGAAGTCGATCGAGGGCAAGGAGGACCAGCAGGCCGTGGACGTGTTCATGAACGTCAAGCAGTACAAGGGCGTCACGGCGGAGCGGTTGCTCAGGATCATGGAGTTTGGGTTCTCGCGCTCGCTCGGCGTGACCTGCACGCACTGTCACGTGCCCGGTGAGTGGGAATCCGACGACAAGGGCGCCAAAGAGACCGCACGCGCGATGAGCGCCATGGTCTCGGCCATCAACAACGACTACCTGAAGAACATCACCACCCTGAACAGCGCGAACCCGTCGGTGAACTGCACGACCTGCCATCGCGGCCAGAAACGGCCGGCGCTGGAATTGCCAACCCCGCCGCCAGCAGCGCACTGAGCGAGGAACATGACCACATCAGGAAGTCTGGCCCTCATCGCATCTGCGTTGCTGGGCGTCGTGGCCTTTCCCGTCGCCGTCAATGCCCAGCCCGCCGCCACTCCGGCGGCCGTGCAGGGATCAGCCACGGCGGTCGCCAACGACAACCGCGTGCCGGCCGGCGAGCTCAAAGACGGCGTGTTGACGCTGAAGTTGGTCGCCACGGTCGCACGGTGGCAACCCGAAGGCCAGGGCGTCACCGACCCCACGCGCATCGTGCAGGTGTTTGCGGAGGAAGGCAAAGCCCCCCAGATTCCCGGCCCCCTCGTCCGCGTCCCGGCCGGCACCGAGATCCGGATGAGCGTGCGCAACGCCATCGCGGGAGCGCCGCTTCACCTGTTCGGGGCGATGACGCGCCCGGGCGACGCCGCGGCGTTTGTCGAGATCGCGCCGGGCGCCGTGCGGGATCTCCGCTTCAAGGCGGGAGCGCCCGGAACGTATTTCTACTTCGGCGCCACCGCAGGTCCGCCGCTGGGTTTTCGCATTCCCGGCGTCGACGCCGAGTTGTCGGGCGCCTTCATCGTGGACCCGGCCCAGGGCCGCGAAGAGCACGACGACCGCATCTTCCTGATGACCGAGTACCTCGGTCCTCCAACCGCGTCCGGCGCCGTGCCGGCCTCGCTGGCAATCAACGGACGGTCCTGGCCGTACACCGAACGGCTGGCCCTCCCGTTTGGCAAAGCCGCGACGTGGCGCGTCATCAACGCGACCTTCGGCACCCATCCCATGCACCTGCACGGCACCTTCTACAGCGTCGAGAGCCTGGGCACCTACGCGGCAGGGACGATCTACGACCACGACAGCCGCCGGCTCGTCACCACCGAGGCGCTGTCGTCGGGCGCGACGATGACGATGCGGTGGGTGCCCGACCGGGTGGGGAACTGGCTGTTTCACTGCCATATTCAGGCGCACGTGACTGGCGACATGCGCGCGGCTGACGAGGCCCCGGGCGCCCACACCGCCTCGGCTCACGGGACGCACGACGTCGAGCGCTCGATGGCCGGCCTTGTGCTCGGCATCAACGTGCTGCCCGGCGACGAAACGGCGGCCCCGGATCTCGAGCCGCACACGTACCGGCCGATGACGATCGAGATCGAGAGCTTCCCGAATCGCTACGGCGCCAACCCGGGGTACGGATTCCGAATCATCGATCCGGAACAGCCGGTCACACCGGCGGGAGCTTCCAGTTCCGAGGCGCCGCCGCCGAATCCCAGCCCGACACTGGTGCTCCAGAAGAACGAACCGGTGATGCTCAGGATGGCCAACAAGACCACGAGCGACACGACCATTCACTGGCACGGGATCGAACTGGAAAGCTACAACGACGGCGTGGCCGGGTGGAGCGGCGACACCCGTCAGACGACAAAGCTGGTGCCCGCCGGCGGCACCCTGGACGTGTGGTTCACGCCCCCGCGCGCGGGCACCTTCATCTACCACACGCACGCGCACGACCCGAATCAGCTCAGCTCCGGGATGTACAGCGCGTTACTGGTGGTGCCCGACCGCACGAAGTTCAATGCCGAGGTGGAGAAGGTCGTGCTGCT
>JAENWD010000077.1 GCA_016650245.1 Vicinamibacteria bacterium | reverse complement strand
GGTCTCGGCCGAGCGGCCCAAGGAACTGAGTGTGGCGGCCGTGGCCGAGGGCATGATCGAGACCCGCCGCGAGGGCAAGAAGGTCCTCTTCGTGGGCGGCCCGGCCATCATCCACACTGGCGCTGGCAAGTATCTGGAAGCGCTCATCGTCGGCGGGTGGGTCAACGTGCTCTTTGCCGGCAACGCCCTGGCCACGCACGACATCGAGGCCGCGCTGCTGGGCACGTCGCTCGGCGTGAAGCTGTCAACCGGCGTGCCGATGGCCAGCGGGCACAACCACCATTTGCGTGCGATCAATTCCATCCGCGCCGTCGGCAGCATCCAGGCGGCGGTGCAGCAGGGCCTGCTCAAGAGCGGCGTGATGCACGCCTGCGTGACCAACGGCGTGGACTTCGTGCTGGCCGGCAGCATCCGCGACGATGGGCCGCTGCCTGATGTCATCACCAACACGGTGACCGCGCAGGACCAGATGCGGGCACGGGTGCCGGGCGTCGGGCTGGCCATCATGGTCGCGACCACGCTGCATTCGGTGGCGACCGGCAACCTGCTGCCGGCGACCGTGCGCATCATCTGCGTGGACAACAACACCGACACCATCACCAAGCTCATGGACCGCGGCACGCGGCAGGCGTTCGGCCTGGTGACGGACTGCCAGTTCTTCCTGAAAGAGCTGGCCGCCCGGCTGGACGGCCGGTCGGTTGGTCCGATGCAGGGCTAAGGCCCTACCGCCACAACTGACTGAGCTCTCTTACAATCCGTGGCGGCGGGGCTTTGGCCCCGCTAGAATGACCCCCATGGGGCAGGTCACTCGCTCTCGAAAGGTTCACCCGGTCGTCGTGGTTGGCAGCGGTGCCTCCGGCGGCATGGCCGCCTGGAACCTGACGCGCAAGGGCATCAACGTCCTGCTGCTCGACGCCGGCAGCAAGTTCGAGCGCAGCCAGTTCTGGACCCACGTCCGGCCCTGGGAGGCGCGCGCGCGTCGTGCTCGCGGCGAGAAGCCAACGCAGTTCTTCCTCGACACGAAGGAACAGCCCTACCTCACGTCCGAAGGCAAGCCCTTCCAGTTGATTCGCGTCTGGGGCCACGGCGGCAAGACCAACGTCTGGGGACGCGTGAGCCTGCGCTACTCGGATCTCGACTTCAAGGGCCCGGCCAACGACGGCTGGGAGATCCCCTGGCCGATCGAATACAAGGACGTCGCGCCGTACTACGACCAGGTCGATCAGTTGATCGGCGTCTGTGGCGGCAATGACGACTCGGACTCGTTGCCTGGCAGCAAGTTCCACATGCCGCCGCCGGCGCCCCGCTGCGGCGAGGTGCTGCTCAGCAAGGCGTTCGCCAAGACCGACATCCCCATCGTCGCCGGCCGCCGCGCCAACCGCACCAAGCCGCTTCGCGGGTACCCGGCGTGCCACTACTGCGGCAACTGCGGCGCGGGGTGTGATACCGGGTCGTTCTTCTGCTCGGCCGATCACCTGCTGCCCGACGCCATCAAGACCGGCAAGCTCGAACTGCGCAGCAACGCCGTCGTCGCGCGCGTGCTGGTGGACGACAACGGCCTGGCCAACGGCGTGCAGTACTTCGACCGCGTGACGGGCAAGGAAGAGCGGGTCTACGCCAAAGTCGTCATCATGGGCGCCTCGGCCGTGGACACGACGCGCATCCTGTTGAACTCGAAATCCGGCACGCACCCCAACGGCATCGGCAACGGGTCCGATGTCATCGGGCGTTACCTGTGCGAGCAACTGCGCGTGCACGTCTCCGGCTTCCTGCCGCAGCTGTATGGCAACGGCGTCCAGAACGACCTGGGGATCGGCGGCGAGCACATCTACATGCCGCGGTTCAACCACCGGCTGAAGAACCTGAACTACCTGCGCGGGTTCCAGATGCAGTTCTGGAACACGGGCTGTTTGCCCTCCAACCTGCCGAGCGTCGCCAACCTCAGTGACGGCTTCGGTGCGGGCATGAAAGCCGACATCAAGCGGAAGTACCCGGCATGGGTGGAGCTTCATCCATTTGGCGAGACACTGCCCTACAAGAACAACCGCATCACGGTTGACCAGAGCCAGCCCGATCGCTACGGCGTGCCGAGACTGAAGATCGAGTACGAGATCGGCGACAACGAGCGGAAGATGGCGGACCACATCTTCGACGTGCTCGAAGAGGTGGGGAAGGCCGCCGGCATCGAGTGGGCCCACTTCAAGCGCGGCGAGCTGGACAGCAACGGTTCAGCGATCCACGAGCACGGCTGCTGCCGCATGGGCGAGGACCCCAGGCGCTCGGCACTCAACAAGTGGAACCAGATGCACGAGGTGAAGAACCTCTTCGTCGTCGACGGGTCGGCGTTCACCAGCGCCTCGGAGAAGAACCCGACGCTGACGATCCTCGCGCTGTCGTGGCGCGCGACAGACTATGTGGCGGAAGAAATTCGGAAGGGCAACTTGTAGCCTTCAGCCTTCGGCCCTCGGGCTGAAATCTGCGGAATGGCTGAGGGCGGAAGGCCGAAGACCGAAGGCTGTTTGGAGGTAGCGTGCCGAAACTGACCGTTGAAAGCTATGGAACATTCGAAGTGCCGCAGGGCAAGCGCCTGGTGCTGGCGACCGAGCAGAATGCCGGCGTGGACATCCTCCACGCGTGCGGAGGCAACGCGCGATGCACCACGTGCCGCGTGGAGTTTCTTGCGGGAGAGCCCGGGCAGATGACCCAGGCCGAGAAGGGCAGGCTGGCCGAGCGGGGGTTGACCGGCGTCAGGCTGGCGTGCCAGATCGTGGTCGATCACGACATGACCATCCGCGCGATCAGCCGCCTCGAAGGCAGCGGAAGGGCCGACGCCGGGGGACCTCCGGCGGAAGAGATCACACCGCCTCCGGTTTGGTTGACGGTTGCAGGTTGACGATTACGCGTAACGCATCGGGATGAATCGACATACCCGAGGAGGTTGCCGGCAGAGGCTTTCGGATTTTACTTGACTAGTCAATTATTGACGGTGTAAGCTTTGCGCTGACATGGCGACGACCCCACTGCAGCGGGAACTGCGGCAGGCCAGACCGTTCGAGTCTCCGGCGCAGGAAGCGGCCCTGGGGCTCGTGCGAACGGCCGATCGGCTCCGCCGCCACTTCAGCAGCTTCGTCG
>JAENWD010000076.1 GCA_016650245.1 Vicinamibacteria bacterium | reverse complement strand
GATCGCGAAGCGCCGACCCCTTGGAAGAATGCCAACGAGTCGACCCATCCCGGTGCAACGCTCGATAGTCGACGCTACCCAGCGGCTCTCCCGTGGCAAGGACCCGCTCAAGAAACTCCTTGCACAAGTGAACGTCGTCAGGGTGCACGTAGGGTTCGAAGGACCGGCCGACCGCGTTGGTTGCTGGTTCTCCCATGAGGTCCAGCCAGTTGGGCGACACGTAGGTGAAGATCCCTCCCGGCGTCAGCCCATACACAATGTCGCTGGCATTCTCAATGAAGCCTCGGAATCGTTCTTCGCTCGCCCGCAGCGCCGAGGTCAACTCCGCCTGCTTCCGGTAGAACCGTGTGCGCTGATTCCACCCGATCAGGCCCAGGGCCGAACCCCCACCCAACAGCAGAGCGATCGTAAAGGCGATGACCCGCCAGACCCGACCCCACAACTGCGCGCGAAATTCCGCGATGTCGACATGGGCGATCAGGTACCACGGGGAATCCGGGATGGGGTGAAGCGAGCCGAGCACCGGCGCGCCGCGATAATCCAGGCCGTCAACACCACCGGTCTCCCCCAGCACGGCTCTCACCGCCAGCACGCGGGCGTTCTCCAATGGTACGCGCCTGCGCAGGGCGGCGTTCGGATCGAATCTCAGATCGCTGAGATACAGCACGTCGGCGCCATCGCGCCGGACGAGCAGGGCCTCGGCCGTCGTGCTCGTCGCTGGCCAGCTTTCGATGAACGGATACAGGAACGATTCCGGGTCGATCCGCAGAACCAGCACGCCGATCGGCCGACTGGCGCCCGACCGGTCGAGGATGGGAGCCAGGATCGCCAGATGGACGCGCTGGTCGCGCTCGTCCAGGTAGAAATCCTGCAAGGCCACCTGACCCGTACGCAGGACCTCAGACGCCCGCCGCGAGATCGCGGCGGATGGCGGATCCGCCGACGCCGGCAGCGACAGCCTGGTGGCGCCGTGCGCGTCAATCAGGAAGGCCCGGTCATATTGGCCGTAGGCCTGGTAGCTGCCGAGCCATTCCTGAAGCTGGCCGACCATCGCCGCGTCGCCAGGCCTTTGCAGAAAATGCTCGAACGAGGCGGAGAGAAAAGCGCTGCGGAGCATAACTGTGGCGTCCGCGAGCCGCTCTTTGCGCCAGTGACTTACTTCGGTCGCTTTCAACCTGGCGACGACATCGAGCTGGCGCCCAGCCTCCCCGCGTAGTTCCCGCTCCTCCTGCCGGTAATAGCTGTAGCCGCCGGTGATGGTCGCTGCCGCGAAGCCCACGAACATCACGACGAAGACGAGCCTGCCTTTAGGAGCGCCCTCAGGCGAGACGCGCGGCTCCCTGCTCAGACGGCCCGCGAGCAGCAACAGCGCCAGGCCCACGATCAGCAGGATGAGGCTGGTGTTGAACGCGGGGGGGATGAACGCTTCGCGAAAGAGGAGCGGGGCGCCGAAGGCATAGGCCAGCAGGAGCGCGAAACCCATGACCGAGATCAACCCGCCGAAGCTCCACGCGAGCCAGCGGCGCCAGGATCCGCGCGCGCCGGCGGGCAGCAGAGCCAGAAGCACGGCGTTGGCCAGCAGAAAGCAGAAGGCCGTAATGGGTGAGATGTACCCGACGGCCGCGCCGCGAAACGTTCCGCCGATGGGCAGGCCGAGATGCTCGACCGGCCAATACTCGCCCCGAAGGCGTAGCAGGAGCAGCAGCAGCGCAGCTACCGCGCCCACCCAGCCGGCGAGTGTGGCGAGCCGAAGAGCGCCGGAGCGTGGCCGCATCGGCGCGCAGAGCGCGAGGGCCGCGCCGACCAGCATGGAGAGCGCCGCCGTGCTCGGAGCCATGGGAATGGTGTCGGCTCCCCACGCGGTGAGAGCGGGCGCGTCCAGCACCCATCCGAGCAGGGCAAGCAGTGCGATGGCTGCTGCCGAGATCCCGGCAGCCAGAAGCGCGACTGTGCCCGAGCGTTCCGATTGGGTGCTTTCGGTGGCCGTCATGTGGTCCCCTTGCAGAGGCTGGGCACGGTGGCGCGGTGATGAGGGTCACGGTGACGCTCGCGCCGGGGAGAGCCTGCCTGGGCAAGTGTGAAGATTGTGGTCAAGGAGAGCCGTACGTGCTATCGGCAACAGTCTTGCCGTACTGCAGCCCGGCAAGCGTGCAAATTCGCACGATGTGCGCAGCGTCCGCCGTACCTACTGCGTGCGCGTCGCGGTGTCGCCCAGGATCGTCATTCAGTTCTTGTCCGGCGCCCCTTCGTAGGCCGCGCCGATGCGGCACAACTGGTCCAGCGTGGTGGCAAACAGGTCGTATGTCTGCTTCAGCCGTTCGACGTCCTTGATGACGCCGACGACGTTGAAATACAGCTCGTCGACCCCTTCGGGAAAACTGCGGCCGAACCAGCCTTCGTCGTCCTTCACTTCGAAGTGAATCTGCGGCTGCGCGGCGATGAGCTCACGAAGCTTCGGGTTGGCCAGGAGCGACATCACCTGGCCCTCGCTGGTGCCCTTGATGATGAACGCCTCGTCGAACGCCGGATCGCCCACGTCGATGTCCTGCATGCCGAACCATTTGCCGATGCCGCTGAACATCCCCTTGCGGTAGATCGTGAAGCGGAAGCCGGACGGGTTCACATAGGGCGCCCGCATCCGGGTGAAGACGATGGTGGTCTTCCCGGTCGAGACCGCGTAGGTATCCAGCGTCACGGTCCATTCCCCGTGGAAGGCCTCGACCTTGTCCCCTCTGAAGAAGCCTCCGGCCACGTAGCGCGCATCGATCTCGGTGCTCAGTTGCCGCCAGATCTCTTCCCGGCTCGGACCGAAGAGCCGGCGCAACACACCCGTGCGTTTTTCTCCCATTGCCACTCCCTGGAGTTCGAAGCCCAGAGCCTGAAAGCCTGGCGCCCTCGTCACTGCCGCCGCGGCGGCGGCGCCGTGCCACCGGCGGGGGACTGTCCCGTCGTCAACGCCCCGGCGGCCAGCAGGATCGACATCGTTGTCAACACAGGTTTCATTGCTTGCCCCCCGCGCGGCCGATCTTCACGAACAGGGCGCCGTGGCGCGGCAGGGTGACCGCGAGCTCGTCGCGCATGCTGCCGAGGTCCTTGTGCAGCCACAGATCCCTGACCGGCTGCGCGCCCGACACGCCGAGCTCCTGCCAGCTCACGCTGACCTTCGACGCGACCGGCGCGCGATTGAACAGGCCCACGGCCGTGGTGCCGTCCGCCAGCCTGCGTGCCCAGACGTCGGCGCGTCCGTCGCCACGCTTCCGTCCGGCCGCCTGGCCCAACGGATCCTGGTTCACCGCGAGCACTTCGGGATTGCCGAGCAGGTCGATCGTGAACGTGTCGATCTGGGACATGTCGTTGCCGACGAGCAACGGCGCCGCCTGGAGGCTCCAGAGCGTGATGTGCGTGATCTGCTCGTTGGGCGTGAGCCGCGAATCGCGCAGCGTGCTGCCCCATCCCACCTTGCCGACCACCAGCATGTCGGTGTCGTTCCAATGCCCGGGCCCCGCGTGCTGCTCGTGCCCCGTCTGCGCGAACCCGATGCCCGACATGCTGCTCCAGGTGTCGGTGATGTCGCCCGTCACGCGCCACAGGTCGCCGCCTACCTCCTCGCCCCACTCCCACACGCTGCCCCAGCCGTACTGGCACAGCGAGTAGACGAAATCGCGATCGAGAGTGTCGAGGATGCCGCGCATCAGGACGTAGGGCTTCTTGAGGCCGGGCAGCGGTGTGCGCGACGCTTCTTTCTCGATGTCGCTGTACGAGCACCAGTCGTACTTGATGTAATCGAACCCCCACTTCGCCCACGTCCGCGCGTCCTGCGCTTCGTGTGCGTAGCTGCCGGCGTATTTCTGCTGGCACGTGCGCGGCCCGGGCGACGAGTAGATCCCGATCTTGAGCCCCTTGCCATGGACGTAGTCGGCGAGCGCCGTCATGTCCGGAAACTTCTCGTTCGACGTGATCTCGCCGTCGGGCGTGCGCACGCCTTCCCAGGCGTCGTCGATATTGATGTAGGTGTAACCCTGTGCCGCGAGGCCGCTGCTCGTCAAGCCGTCGGCCGCCGCGCGCACTTTCGCGTCGGTCACCGTGCCGCCCCAGACGTTCCACGAGTTCCAGCCGAGCGGAGGCGTCAGCGCAAGCGAGTCCCTGCCGCCCACGATCGTGATCTGACCGGTGGCCTTGCCCTTCGGCCCGGTCACCGTGACGTCCACGACCGTGCGGCCTTCGCCCTTCAACGTGCCGGTGATGACGCCAGTGCCCGGGTTCAGCGCCAGGCCCGCCGGCAGATTCTTCGCCGTGAACGTCAAAGGGCCGTCGCCGCTGGCGGGGATCATGAACTGGAACCAGCGGCCCGGCGTGGCGCCGGTGATGCGCGGGGAATTGATCCGCGGCTCAGCCGTGCGGCTCGACGCGATCGCGGGGACGGGGTCCGCCGGGAATGCTGTCGTCTCGGGTTTTCCCTGGGCGCCG
>JAENWD010000075.1 GCA_016650245.1 Vicinamibacteria bacterium | reverse complement strand
GCAGCAATGCGCGGCTCCTGCCAGATCTCACAGCCGCCATCGACGTCGAAGTGGAGCGGGTCAAAGACGCGCTGGTCGTGCCGTGGTCGGCCGTGACGCGCAAGGGCGATACGGCCAGCGTTCGGGTACGCGAAGGCAACACCGCCGTCGCGCGGGCAGTCACGTTGGGGCCGTCCGACGAGGTCGATGTCGTCGTGACCTCGGGACTCACCGCCGGCCAGGTGGTGCTGCGATGACCAGACGCGCAACGTTGACAGCGGCGGGTGTCGCCAGCATCGCGGTCATCGCCGCCATCGGCTGGGCGGTGATCGGCGCGGCGCCGGATGTGCCGACGGCGGTGGTCGAGCGCGGCCGCTTTGTCGACGCCGTGCAGATGCGGGGCGAGGTCAAGGCCGGCCGGTCCATCACCATCATCGCGCCGTCCGATGCCGGCGATTTGCGCATCATGAAGCTGGTGCGCAACGGCACGTCGGTGAAGAAGGGCGACGTGCTGATCGAGTTCGACGGGGTCACCGTCAACCGCACCCTCGATGAGAAGAAGAGCGAGGTGCGCGGGTTCGAAGCCCAGATCGAGCAGTCCCGATCGCAGTCTCGCGCCACCGAGCAGAAGAGCGTCACCGCCGAGATGACGGCCGGCTACGACGTGGATCGCGCCAAGCTGGACTACTCCGCCAAAGAGATCCTGTCGCGGGTCGAGGGCGAACAGCGCGGCCTCAAGGTGAACGACAACGAGGAGAAGCTGCGCGAGGCGTCGGCCAGGCTGTCGAGCGACCGGGTCGGTGGCAAGGCCAAGGTCGCCGGCGTGTCCGGCAAACGCGCCAAGTCCGAGTTCGACCTCGACAAGGCAGAACGGCAGCTCAACGCGCTCCGGGTCACCGCGCCCAGCGACGGCGTGGTGGACATCCTGCGCAACTGGCGCTCTGGCAACTGGATGAACCCCCAGGACTTCAAGGAAGGCGATCGCGTGTGGTCCGGCGCCAGCATCGCCGAGCTCCCGGACGCCTCGTCGATGTTCGGCTCGGCGCGCGTGGACGAAGTGGAGCGTGGGCGCCTGGCGTTGAACCAGCCGGCCACGGTCCGGGTCGAAGCGCTGCCCGACAAGGAGCTGAAGGCCCACATCGCCAGCATCAGCGCCCTGGCCAAGGCCGACTTCACGTCGTGGCCGCCGCCGCGCAATTTCGACGTCCAGGTCGCGCTCGACGAGCGCGACCCTCGCCTCCAGCCGGGCATGACCGCCACCATCCGCGTCGCCACCGAGACGCTGGAGGACGTGCTGATCGTGCCGCCGGCAGCGGTGTTCTCGGTCAACGGCGCCGACGTGGTCTACGTGATCGGGCGCGGCGCTCCCGAGCGCCGCGTCATCACAATCGAGCGGCGCAACGCGGACCGCGTGGCCCTGCGCACAGGGCTCACACCCGGCGAGCGCGTGGCGTTGCAGGACCCGACGCTCGAGGCCCGTCGATGAAGCGCTGGAGGCTTCTGGCCGCTGTGGTCGCGCTCGCCGTGGTGGGCGGCGTGGTGGTGCTGGGCTTACCCGACCTGTCGCCGACGCTCGACCGCATCCCCACCACGCGCGCCACGCGCGGGGACATCGACGTGAAGGTGCACACGCTGGGCGAACTGGGTCCGCGCCGGTCGATGACGTTGGCCGCACCCACGGTCGGGGGGCTGTTGCAGATCCTGACGCTGAGCCCGGCTGGCACGGCCGTGAAGAAAGACGACGTCGTCATCGAGTTCGACCGGGCCGAGCAGCACTACAACCTCCAGCAGGCCGAATCCGAGCTGGCCGAGGCCGAACAGGAGATCGCCAAGGTGGAGGCCGACGCGAAAGTGCAGGTGTCCACCGACAAGCTCGCGCTGCTGCACGGACAACACGAAGTACGCCGCGCCGAGATCGACGTGAGCGGCAACGAGTTTGTCGGCCGCATCGAAGCCGAGAAGAACAACATCAAGCTGGAGGAAGCGCGTCGCGCACTCTCGCAGCTCCAGGACGACATCAAGACGCACGCTGTCAGCAACAAGGCCGGTCGGGCCGTGCTCGAGGAGAAGCGAAGCAAGGCGCGGATCGCCTCGGACTTCGCGCGCAAGAACATCGACAGCATGACCGTCCGCGCGCCGCTGGACGGCCTGGTCGTCGTGAAGGACAACCAGGACGCCTCCGGCGGGTTCGGCTTCCAAGGCATGACGCTGCCCGAATACCGCCCCGGCGACACGGTGCAGCCGGGCCGCACGGTGGTCGAGATCGTCGACCTGACCGAGATGGAGATCAAGACCAAGATCGCCGAGACCGACCGCGCGGCTCTTGAAGGCGGCGCCGCCGCCCAGGTGCGGGTCGAGGCACTGCCGGCCAGCACGATGACCGGCGCGTCCAAGGGCATCGGCGGGCTGGCGCAAAACGCATTCTGGGAGCCGCAGACCACGCGCCAGTTCGAAGCGGCGTTTGCCCTCGAACACCCGTCGGCCGCGCTCAAGCCCGGCATGACCGCGCGCGTCATCATCGAGGGCGGCACGCTCAAGGGCGTCACGCATTTGCCTCGACAGGTGCTCTTCGAAAAGGAAGGCAAGCCCGTCGTCTACGTCCGCGACGGCGCGCAGTTCAAGGCCGTACCAGTGAAGGTCATGCGCATCACGGAGAACCGCATTGTCTTGCAGGACTTCGACGCCGACCTGGACGTCGCGCTGGTCAACCCCGAAACGGGCACGGCTGGAAACAAGCCTGGCGCGGCGTCAGGACCAGTTCCGGGAGGAGGCCGGTGACCTCGCGCCTGGCGGCGCTGTTTGACGACTCTGCACGGCTGCAGATCCTGGTGGACTGCAAACGCGGGATGGAGACGCTGCTCGCCAACAAGGTGCGGTCGCTGCTGACGATGCTGGGGATGATCTTCGGCGTGGCGGCGGTGGTGTCGATGATGTCCATCGGCGCCGGCGCGCAGCAGCAGGTGCTGGCCTTCATCGAACAGCTCGGCGTGCGAAACCTCATCGTCGAAGCGCGCGAGGCCGACGACTTCATGGCGTTTCAGAAAGCCCGGAAAGCCTCTCCGGGCCTCACCGAGCGCGACCTGCGCGTCATCCGGGCCAACGTGCCAGGCATCACGGCGTCGACGGCGCGCAAGCGGTTCGTGCCACAGAAGCTGGTGCCCAAGCCGCAGCGCGACGCGCCGCAGGTCTACGGCATCGAGCCCAGCTACCAGCAGATCGGCGGCCTTCACATCGTCGCGGGCCGCTTCTTCAGCGATGCCGAGGCGGCCTCGGCCGCCGCGGTGGCGGTGATCGGGGAAGGAGCCCGGACGAACCTGTACGGCGCCAAGGATCCGATTGGGGAGTACCTCAAAGTCAACGAACAGTGGTTCCGCGTGATCGGCATGGTCGGCCCGCAGGTGAGCTCGCAAAGCGATGTGGCCGGCATTCCCACCGAGGATCGGAACAACCTGATCTACATCCCCGTGGCTGCGGCCATCCTGCGCCTGGAAGACAGCTACAGCCGCTTCAAGGACGAGATCGACGGCATCTATCTGCAGATGGCCGACACCAACGAGATGATCCGGACCTCTGACGTGGTCCGCGGCATCCTGAAGGCGTCGCACCGCGACACGGAGGACTTCTCGCTGATCGTGCCAGCGGCGCTGCTGGCCGAACAGCGGCGCACCCAGCGCATCTTCGGGTTCGTGATGGTGGCGCTGGCATCGATCTCGTTGCTGGTGGGCGGCATCGGCATCATGAACATCATGCTGGCCAGCGTCCTGGAACGCACGCGCGAGATCGGGATTCGCCGCGCCATCGGCGCCAAACAAACCGACATCGTCCGGCAGTTCCTGGTCGAGACGATCATGATCGCCGTGTGCGGCGGCGTGATCGGCCTGCTGGTCGGCGTCGGCCTCTCACGCATGATCGCGGTGCTGGCGGGCTGGTCGACGATCGTCACGCTCACCTCCATCTTGATCTCGTTTCTCGTCTCGGTCGGCATTGGCCTGACCTTCGGCGTATATCCCGCGGTGCGGGCGTCGCGCCTCGATCCCGTGAAGGCGTTGCATTACGAATAGGGGGGAGGGTGCTCTATACTGCCCCCATGCGCGCTGTCCGTGTCGATCAGTTCGGCGGGCCCGAAGTGTTGCGTCTGGTCGAGGTCGAGGACCCGCGCGCGGCCGCAGGCGAGGTGGTCGTTCGCCTCCACGCCGCCGGGGTGAATCCGGTCGAGGCCTACATCCGCACGGGGCAATACGCGCGATTGCCGGAACTGCCGTACACGCCCGGCGGCGACGGCGCCGGTGTGGTTGAGGCGCTCGGAGAGGGCGTCTCGGGAATGGCTGTCGGCGATCGCGTGTACGTGGCAGCCTTCCTGGGCAAGACCGGCACCTATGCGGAACGCATCGCCTGTGTCGCGCGCTTCGTGCACCCCCTGCCCGACGGCGTGTCGTTCGGCCAGGGCGCGGCGCTCGGGGTTCCGGCAGCGACGGCCTACCGAGCGCTCGTGCTGCGGGCACAGGTGAAGGCCGGCGAGACCGTCCTGGTCCACGGCGCCAGCGGCGCCGTGGGCATCGCGGCCGTGCAGCTGGCGCGGGGGCTGGGACTGCGGGTGTTCGGCACGGCGGGCAGCGACGCCGGCGCGGCGGCCGCGAAGGGTGCCGGCGCGCACGACATGTTCGACCACAGTCAGGACGGATACGCGACCCGGATCACGGAGACCGCCGGCGCTCGAGGCGTCAACGTCGTCCTCGAGATGCTGGCCAACATCAACCTTGACCGCGACCTGACGCTGCTCGCGCCCAGGGGCCGCATCGTCGTGATCGGCAGTCGCGGCCGCATCGAGATCGATCCGCGGCAGACGATGGGCAAGGAGACGGCGATCCTGGGCACGACGTTGTGGTCCACCACGCCCGAGGAGTACACGCAGATTCACGCCGCGCTGGTGGCCGCCCTTGAATCCGGCGTGCTGCGGCCCGTCGTCGGGCGCGAGCTGCCGCTGGAGCAAGCGGCCGACGCGCATCGAGCGATTCTTACGGATCGGGCGGTTGGGAAGATTGTACTGACGATGTGAGAACTACGGGTTGATCAGGTTGATCGGGTTGCAGGAGTGCCAATGTCCACACGTCGTCAGTTCCTGAGTCTCGCCAGCCTTGGCGCCACCGGGTTGGTCAGCCCGTGGCGCGTAGCACTGCGCGCACAAGCGGCTGCTGCCGGCGTGAAGTTCCGCCTGGGCGTCACCGACTGGAATCTCAAGCTCGAGGGCGATCCGAAGGCCGTGGCGCTGGCGAAGGAGTGCGGGTTCGACGGCGTGCAGATCAGCCTGAGCAACCGGCCCAGCGGCACCGACTATCTCGGCCCGGCGGTGCTGGACCAGTTCGCAGCCGAGGCCAAGCGCCTGAACGTGCCGATCGCCTCGGTCTGCCTCAACATCCTGCATCGCAACTACCTGAAGAGCGACCCGCTGGGCGTGCAGCGCGTGGCAGACTCGATCGGGATGGCCAGGCGAGTCGGCGTGCAGGTGGTGTTGCTGCCATTTTTCGGACCTGGCGCGCTCAAGACGCCGGCCGAGATGGACTACGTCGGCGACCTGCTGCGCGAGCTGGGCCCGCAGGCCGAGAAGGCGGGCATCGTCCTGGGCCTGGAAGACACGATCTCGGCGCGCGACAACGTGCGCATCATGGAGCGCTCGCAGTCGCCGGCCGTGAAGACGTACTACGACGTCGGCAACTCCATCAAGCAGGGCCTGGACATCATCGAGGAGATCCGCTGGCTGGGCAACGCGCGGATCTGCGAGGTCCATCTCAAGGACAACCCGCACTACCTGGGCGCGGGCCCCATCAACTTCCCCGCCGTCATCGACGCACTGGGTGAGATCGGCTTCGACAAGTGGGCCCAGCTCGAGACCGAGTCGCCGTCGAAGGACGTGAAGGCGGACATGACGCGGAACCTGGGGTACGTGAGGGGCCTGATCAAAGCCCGCTCCTGAGGCCTGAGGCTATCAGCGTCAGTTCGTAGCAGGCTTCGGGACCTGCAGGTTGGCTTCGATGTTGATGCTGATCTCGACTTCCTCGCCGACCAGCACGCCTCCGCCGTCCACCGCGCGGTTCCACACCAGGCCGTAGTCGCTGCGGTTGATCGTCAGGGCCGTCTCGAAGCCCGCCTTGCTGCCGTTCATGAACTTCTGCTCGCCGAGAAACGTGACCGGCAAGGTGACCTGCTTGGTCACCCCATGCATCGTGAAGTCCCCGACCACGTCGAACTTGTTGTTGCCCTTCGGCACGACCTTCGTGCTCTTGAAGACGATCTCTGGATGCGTGGCGACGTCGAAGAAATCGGGACTGCGCAGATGGTCGTCGCGCTTCTGGGTGCCCGTGTCGATGCTGGTGACCTTGATCACGAACTCGACCGACGAGCTCTCGGGCTTGGTCTTGTCGAAATTGATGGTGCCCGCGAAGTCGCGGAACGTGCCGCGCACCTTCGTCAGGATGTGGCGAACCTGGAACGCCGCCTCGGAGTGCGCGCGGTCCACGGTGTAGGTATCGGCAAGGGCCGGCGCCGCCAGCGCCAGCGTCACACCCAGGGTCAGCAGAATCTTACGTAACATCATCACGACTCCTTCACGGTCGACTCGGATTTTGGGCAACTGCCGCGCCGGTGGCTTACTACGGCTTCGGCGCAACGCTCGTTACTTCCCATCCTGGTCGGCCCGACAGCGCTCCAAGCCCCCGATGCCGCCGGCGCGGACTCGATCGAGGAGCCCGATGAGCTGGCGTTGCGCGGCAACTGGAAGCACACCAAGTGCCTGCTGGTGGGCCCGGCGAATCGGCTCGTCGAGCCCCGCCAGCAACGCCAGCCCGACGGGCGTTATCCGGCACAGCACCTGACGCCGGTCGTTCGGGCATCGCGCGCGTGCAATCAACTGCTTGGCCTCGAGGCGATCCAGGAGCCGCGTGACTCCAGGCGTCTGCTCCACCATGCGCTCGGCGATCTCCAGCGTCGGCAGCGCTTCGGGCCCGGCGCCGCGCAGGATGCGCAGCACGTTGAACTGCTGCACCGTGATGCCGTGCGGCTCGACGAAGCTGCTGAAGTGGCGGCGGAGCCGATCGGCCGTTCGCACGAGCCCCAGGGCCGCTTCCTGCGCCGGAGACTCGAACGGTCTGGCCTGCCGCAGTTCCCGCTGCAGTGGGGTCGTCGCCATGTCAGCGCAAAGCT
>JAENWD010000074.1 GCA_016650245.1 Vicinamibacteria bacterium | reverse complement strand
TAGTTGGCCTGACCGGCGTTTCCCATCTGGCCCACGACCGAGCTGATGGCAATCACGCGCCCCGAGCGCTGCTTGAGCATCGGCCGCAGCGCCGCCTGGCACATCGTGAAGGCCGCCGTCAGATTGGTCGCCAGCACGGCGTCCCAATCCTCGCGTTTCATCCGCAGCAGCAACTGGTCGCGCGTGATCCCGGCGTTGCTGACCAGGATGTCGATCCGGCCATGCCGCTCGAGGACGCCGCTGATGGCCGCGCCCACCGACTGGTCGTCGGTGACGTCAAGCGTCAGCGCTTCGGCCTTCAGGCCGGCCGCCGCGATCTGCTCGGCCACCGGACGCGCGTTGTCGCCGCGCGAGGCCGCCACAACCGTCGCCCCCTGGCGGGCCAGCGCAACCGCGATGGCTCGGCCGATGCCGCGCGACGCGCCCGTCACAAGCGCCACCCGAGAAGTCAAATCCACCATGAAACGACAGATGCATCCTACGTGCGCGCCCGGGCGTTCAGGCCTGAACTTCCTGCACGAGCCGCTCGACGGCCTCGAGATCGGCAGGGGTTTCCAGAGAAGCGACCCGGGCGTCGCGCTGAATCTTCCGCACCAGTCCGCTCAGGACTGTGCCCGGACCCACCTCAACATACGCGCGGACGCCAGCCGACGCAAGCCGCCCGACGACGTCTTCCCACCGGACCGGCGCCGACACCTGCCGCACCAGCGCCTCGATGGCGGCCGGTCCGTCGGTCTTCGGCTCGGCGTCGACGTTGGCCACCACCGGCACGCGCGGGGTCCAGGTGGCCAGCGCCCGCAACTCGGGTGCCAGTCGATCCTCGGCCGGCTTCATCAGCGCGCAATGGAACGGCGCGCTCACCGGCAGCGGAATGACACGCCGTGCGCCCCGTGCCTTGGCGCGCTCGCCGGCCCGCTGCACCGCAGCGGCCGTGCCGGCGATGACGACCTGCCCGGGCGCGTTGAGGTTGGCCGGCGCAACCACGTCGCCTTCGGCGGCTTCAGCGCAGGCCGCAGCCACCTGGTCGCGTGCCAGGCCAATCACGGCAGCCATCGCGCCGGTGCCCACGGGCACCGCCTCCTGCATGTAGCGCCCACGGCGTCGGACGATGCGCACGGCATCGGCGAAGTCGAGCGTGCCCACGGCGACGTGTGCCGAGTATTCCCCCAGGCTGTGGCCGGCGACGATCTGCGGGCGAATCCCGCGCGATTCGAGCAGCCGCGCCGCTGCGATGCTCACTGTGAGAATCGCCGGCTGGGTGTTCTCGGTGAGCACCAGCCGGTCCTCGGGGCCGTCGAAGCACAGTTGGCTGAGCGACTCGCCCAGTGCCTCGTCGGCCGCATCAAATACCGCCCGGCACACCGGATAGGCCTCGGCCAGCGCGCGGCCCATGCCGACTTTCTGCGATCCCTGGCCTGGAAAGACGAAGGCGATCACGTAGCACTCACGGGAATCGACGCGATGCCGCGCTCGAGGCGCTCGACCAGCCGCCCCACCGAAAACCGATGCGCCATGCCGACGGCGTTCTCCACCGCCGTCGCCGACGAGCGGCCGTGGCCGACGATGACGATGCCATTGACGCCTAGCAGCAAGGCCCCGCCGTATTCCGCCGCGTCGAGGCGCCGACTCACCTCGGCCGTCAACGCGCTGCCGGCCAGCGTCGCGATCATGTCCACCATGCTCTCGCTGATCTTGAGCGCGACGTTACCGGTGAAGCCGTCACAGACGATCACGTCGGCCACGCCCGCGTACACGTCGCGCGCTTCGACGTTGCCAACAAAGTGCACGGGCGCGCTCGTGAGCAGCTGATGCGCCGCGCGCGTCAGATCGTTGCCTTTGCACGCTTCCTCCCCGATCGACAGCAGCCCCACGCGTGGCCGCTCCAGGCCCAGGGCAATCTGCGCGAACACGGCCCCCATCACGCCGAACTGCACCAGATGGGCGGGACGGCACTCGGCGTTGGCTCCGACATCGAGCAGGATCGCGGGGCGCTGCGTGGTCGGGATGATCGCCGCCAGCGCCGGTCGTTCCACACCCGCAATCAGGCCAAGCCCCGTGCGCGCCGCCATCACGGTGGCGCCGGTGCTGCCGGCCGAGACGACCGCGGAGGCGTGGCCGTCGGCCACCTGCTGCACCGCGACCGTAATCGAGGCGCCAGGCTTGCGCCGCAACGCAGTCGTCGGCGGCTCGTTCATGCCGACGACCTCGGGGGCATCGACGATCACGACGCCAAGGCGCTCACGGTCCGGGTACTTCGACAGCTCGATCTCGATGATCCCGAGCGGCCCTACCAGACGCACCGACGTCCTCAACGCGCGCGCGGCCGCCACGGCGCCCTCGACGATGGGACCG
Organism: Vicinamibacteria bacterium; assembly: GCA_016650245.1. GTDB lineage: Bacteria > Acidobacteriota > Vicinamibacteria > Vicinamibacterales > JAENWD01 > JAENWD01. The sequence goes on along the minus strand of JAENWD010000074.1, from coordinate 6,505 downwards.
GGGGCAGAGTCGCCCCCCATCGCGTCGACGGCGATTGAGGATGTGGCAGTCGAGTGGACGTCTGGCACGAGGGCACGCGGGTAGGCGCGGCCAACCTGGGCAGTCGCGTGTGACGCTAGGCGTCGTCGACCGGCTTCACCTGCCGGCCGCGATAGAACCCGCAGTTGGGGCACACCTGGTGGGGCCGCTTGGCTTCCTTGCACTGGGGGCACTGGCCCAGCTGGACGGGCGACAAGGCGTCGTGCGTCCGGCGCTTGGCGGTGCGGGTCTTTGAATGGCGTCGCTTTGGATTAGGCATCGTCGTTCTCGTTCAGTAACGCTTTCAAGCCGGCCAGCCGTGGATCGGTCCAGCTCGCCTCGCACGTGCAGGGCGTCGAGTTTCGGTTCGCTCCGCACACCGGACACAGCCCCTGGCAGTCGTCCTTGCACAGCGGCTTCATCGGCAGTACCAGATAGAGCTGCTCGTGAATCAGCTCGGTCAGGTCGATCTGGCCGTGCTGGTAGTACGCCGTGTTGATGTCCTGGTCGGCGACCTCGACCTCGACGCTGCCGACCGGCGCCTCATCGGAGGGCAGATACGAAAGGTCGAAGGTGGAAGTCACCGGGACCGCAAACCCCTCCAGGCACCGGCTGCAGAACAACTCCAGGGTCGTCGTGGCCTGGCCAGCGATGCCGACCCTCGCTCTACTGCGGCTGACGGTCGCCTCCAACACCACCGGCGCCAGGACCCGATAGTCCTGCTCCCGGGTCATCGCGTCCGGCGCGATGTGCCGGTCGAGCCTGGCGGTGCCTTCCCGCAGCGTGGCGACGTCTAGAGCGAGCATATCCCTACAGCCCGCAGCGTTCGCCTCGGGCCGACCCACAAGTCTAACATGGCCCGGCGCTTCGCGCCGAGGAAGGCGCCTCGCTCCGCTCGGCGGGGGACTCGGCCCTTCCGGGCCGAGGGGGGCCTGCCGGCTCACGGCATCTCTTTGGCGACCCAGGGTCGCGGGATGAACAACTGCTCGAACAGCGCCACGGCGAACCGGTCGGTCATGCCGGCGATGAAATCGCGAAGGGCGGCGTCTTTGCCCTCCTGCTCCAGTGTTTGGGGGTCCAGAAACTCGCCCGGGCGCTGCCCCACCTTTTCCCAGAGGCCGCCCAGGATGCCGTGCGCCTTCTCGAACTCGGCCGTCGAGGCTTCATTCTCGTAGACCGCCTCGAAGAGATAATCGCGCAGCGTCAGCATCGCGTCCAGGACGTTGGCCGACATCTGGATCTCCCGACACTCGGCCCCGGTGGTCGCCGAGACGACGTCTGACACCATGCGCCCGATACGCTCTGACGAGGAATGCCCGACGACGGCCACCGCAGCCGCTGGCAAGTCCGACTCCTTCAGCAGCCCGGCCCGAATCGCGTCGTCGATGTCGTGGTTGACGTAGGCGATGAGGTCGGCCACGCGGGCGATCTGGCCTTCGAGCGTCGCCGCCCGGCCGCCCGGATCGGCGCCCACTGGAGCTCCGCGCTTGCCCTTCGAGTGCTTCGCGATGCCGTCGCGCACTTCCCATGTCAGGTTCAGGCCACGCCGGTCGTTTTCCAGCACATCCACGACCCGAAGGCTCTGCTCGTAGTGGTTGAAGCCGCCTGGCACCAGGTCATTCAGCACGCGTTCGCCCGCGTGGCCAAAGGGAGTGTGCCCAAGGTCGTGCCCGAGCGCGATCGCTTCGGTCAGTTCTTCGTGCAGGTGCAGCACCTTGGCGATGGTGCGTGCGATCTGCGAGACCTCGAGCGTGTGGGTCAGCCGCGTGCGGTAGTGATCGCCGGTTGGCGCGAAGAACACCTGCGTCTTGTGCTTGAGACGGCGAAACGCCTTGCTGTGGATGATGCGATCGCGATCGCGCTGGAAGGCGGGACGAATGTCGTCTTCGGCCTCGGGCCGTTGGCGCCCGCGCGAGTCGGCCGACTTGGCCGCTTGCGGCGCGAGGATCTCGCGTTCGCGCTGCTCGAGTTGCGTTCGGATTAGAGACATACGCCCTTGAGAAAGCTAGTGCCGTGCGGCAGCGGGCCCACGCCAAAGATCTCGGCCACGGTCTGCCCGAGATCCGCGAAGGTGTCGCGGGTGCCGAGATCGGCCCGCGTGGGACCTCGCCCGCAGACGGCGAGAACGGGCACGTACTCACGTGAATGATCGGTGCTCGGCGTCGTCGGGTCGTTGCCGTGATCGGCCGTGATGACGAGCACGTCGTCGTCGCGCAGCAACGACATGATCTCCGGCAATCGACGGTCGAACCGCTCGAGGTTGTCTGCGTACCCGCGCACCTGGTTCCGGTGGCCGTACTGGGTATCGAAGTCCACGAGGTTGGCGAAGATGAACCCCTCGGGCTCCTCGCGCATCGCCGCCACGACCGCATCCACGCCCGCGTCATCTGACGGCGTGGGTAGCTTTCGCGTGATGCCGCGACCGGCAAACAGATCGGCGATCTTTCCGATCGCGATGACGGGCACGCCCGCGTCCGACAAAAGGTCCAGCAGGGTCGGCTGCGGCGACGGCATCGCGTAGTCGTGCCGGTTCGGCGTCCGCGAATACGCGCCAGACGGCCCGACGAACGGTCGTGCGATCACGCGCCCGACGCCAAGGCCGTCGACGACGAGCCGGTACGCGGCCTCGCACATCCGGTAGAGTTCGGGTACGGGCACAACCTGCTCGTGCGCGGCGATCTGAAACACGCTGTCGGCCGAGGTGTAGACGATCGGCTTGCCCGAGGCGACGTGCGCGTCGCCAAGCCGCTCGATGATCTCGGTGCCGGAGGCGACCTCGTTGCCAAGCGTGCCCCGGCCGATCTCCCGCTCGAAGCGGTCGATGACCTCCCGCGGGAAGCCGTGAGGAAACGTGGGGAACGGCCTGTCGAGCACCACGCCTGCAATCTCCCAGTGGCCGGTGACGGAGTCCTTGCCTGGCGAGGCCTCCGCCATCCGGCCAAACGACGCCAGCGGGGCCGGCGTCGGCGGCACGCCGCGCAGGGGGCGGATGTTGCCAAGGCCCAGCGACTGCAGCGCAGGAACGGCGAGGTCGACCCGCTGACAGATGTTGCCCAGCGTGTCGCTGCCCTGGTCGCCGTACTCGGCCGCGTCAGGCAACTCGCCGATGCCAACGCTGTCCAGGACGACGAGGATGACGCGGTCGATGTGACTCACGTGACGGGCGTTCCCGTGGCGCTAGCCGGGCGAGAAGTCGTTGGCAACCGGCCGCGGCATTCTGATCGTGGCAATCGCGTGCTTGAACACCATGTGATCGGCGCCTTCGATCTCGACGATGACTGCGAAGCGATCGAAGTTCTTGATGCGCCCTTCGAGCTTCTCGCCCGTCATCAACTGGATCGACACGGGCAGCCGCTCGCGGCGTGCGTAGTTGAGGAACACGTCCTGAATGTTGGGCTGGGCAGCGCTGACCGTGGGGCTGACCCTGGGTTCGGGCGGGTGCGGCATCAGGGGCGATTCTGGTTGGGTCCGGCGAGGATCTCGGCGACGCGGGCGATCACATCTGGCGACTCGCCGGGTCCGTCGAACCACCTAAGGTTAGGCTCTTTGCGGAACCAGATCAACTGGCGGCGCGCGTATTGGCGGTTCCCTTGAACGATGAGGGCCTTGGTGGCGGCAGGGTCGCGCACGCCGTGCCGCAGCTCGAGGGCCTGGCGATACACGAGACCGCCAAAGGGACGCGCGGTCTCGGGCACACCGCGCTCGAGCAAGCCGCCCACCTCGTCCAGCAGCCCGCGCGCGAACTGCTGTTCCACCCGTCGGGTGACACGCTCCGAGGTCAGCGCCGCCGGCAGGTGCACGCCGATCGGGACGACCGTGCAGAAATCCAGCGGCGCTTTCGTCGCGGCAAAGTGCGCGGTCAGGGGCCGGCCCGTAAGGAAGTAGACCTCGAGCGCGCGCACGAGGCGGAGTCGATCGCGGGGCTGGATGCGGAGGGCCGATTCCGCATCCACGCGTCGTACCATCCGCCATAAGTGCTCCACGCCATGGCGGTCCGCGATGGCCTCGAGCCGTGTTCGCAGCACCGCATCTTTGCCCGGACCAGGAAACAGCCCGCGCGTCAGGGCCCGATAGTAAAGTCCGGTCCCGCCAACGAGGATGGGCGCCCGTCCGCGCGTCAGGATGTCGCGAATCGCTTTGGTCGCATCGCGGGCGTACTCGGCGGCGCTGTACTCGGAGGTGGGCTCGACGATGTCGATGAGATGGTGAGGGATGCCGTGCTGCTCTGATACCGGCACCTTGTCGGTGCCGATGTCGAAGCCGCGGTATACGGCCGTTGAATCGCAGCTGACGATCTCGCCACCGAGACGTTCCGCGAGGGCCAGGCCGAGCGCGCTCTTGCCAGACGCCGTCGGGCCGAGCACGGCGATGACTCGCGGTCGCTCCTGCTGGCTGTCGATCATCACTCAGATGGTAGCGTGCCTTCGTGATTATGTGAGCGCGAGCGACGGAATCAGAACAGCACCCGCCAGCACACGTACACCGTCAACGCGACGAGCAGCACGACCAGGCCGACCTGCTGGCTCCGCGTGGGCATCAATACTGAGAAGGTGGCGGCTCGTTGTAGTAGAAGGTGACGGTGAAAAACGCCTTGTCGGACGGGTACTCAATCGGCAGCGGCTCGGTGGGGTTGCTCGTGAACAGGGCGTTAAAGGCCGCGTTGTTGAACGAGTCCACCGACGAGGGCCCGATCACCGTGAGGTCGGTGAGCGCGCCGCTCTTGTGCACGTTGAACGTGATGACGACGTGCCCCTTGAGCGACATCGCCGCATACGGCACGAACCAGTTGCGCTTGACCTGCGCGATGAACCGGCGAATCCATGGGCCGAACTCGACGCCCTTGGTGTCGAACTGAATCGCGGGGCCGAACGCGTTGGTGCCGCCTCCGTTCGGGTTTTCGTACGCCGCCTGCTCCGCGTAGCGCGACAGGTTCTGCAGCGCCTGGCTCAGCGGCGAGGTCGCGGCCGGGCGGCCACTGTCGGGTTCACGCCGATACGCCGGCGAGCTCCCGCCATTGGGGAACCGGATCGCATCGGGCACCTCGCCGGGATTGGTCGCCCGTGTCTGGTTCTGGGGAGCCGGCGGCGTGGGTGGCGTCATCGGCCCCTGGTTGCGCGCCATCCGCGGGGGCGCCGGAGGCGGCGACGGCTCGACGAACTCGGGCGTGTTGCCCCGCGAGAAGGGCTGGGGGTTGGTCGGCACCGGCGCGGCCTCGCGCGTGACCGAGGTCCGATCCCTGTCCGAGGGCGGCGCTTCCGGTGGCGGCACGTTGCGCGGGGCCAACTCCACCCGGGGCTGCACGAACACGAATCGCGGTTGGTCGCGCTGTTTCTCGACCAGCGTCTGCTGAATCCGTTCGAGCTCTGCCTGCCGAGCCGCCTCCCGCGCCTTCCACCAGCCGGTCTCCGGCAGCAGCACCGCGACCAGCGCGATGGCGAGGTGGACGATGATCGACAGCAGGACTCCTTCACGCGCGGTAAGCGCGCTCGGGACCCGCGCCAGATCGGGGTGTCCGTCCTCGAAATCGAATAACATCAGTAAGTTACGGTGAGCTAGTGATTATACCACCCGGCCATGGCGAAGGCGGCGGGACGCCCTATTTCCGGGCGATATACAGGTAGACGATGCCCATCGTGAGCGGGACGATTTCCACGTGCGGGAATCCATTCGCCTGCAGGAGCCGGCCGAACACCTCGGGAGCCGGAAAACGGCTGACCGATTCGGGCAGGTATTGGTAGGCGCTGGCGTGCCTGCTAATCAGACGCCCGACGGCCGGTAAGAGCCGGTTCGAGTACCACACATACAGGACCCGGAATGGCCGCGAGGTCGGCAGACCGAACTCGAGGATGGCCAACCGGCCACCTGGCCGAAGCACCCGCGCCAGTTCCCGCAGCGCCTCGTCGGGCTGCTGCACGTTGCGGATGCCGAAGCTGATCGCGGCCGCGTCGATCGACGCCGAGCCAAGCGGCAGGCGCATCGCATCGCCGCGCGCCAGCGTGACCCGGTGACCCAGCCCTCGGGAGCGCACCTTGTCGAGCCCCAGGCGGAGCATCTCCTGCGAGAAGTCCACTCCGATCACACGACCGGCCGACGGCGCCGCCGCCAGGGCGATATCAGCAGTGCCGGTGCACAGGTCGAGCAGCGTGTCGGTGGGTCGCAGGCGCAACGCCTTGACGGCGCGGGCGCGCCATCGTTGATCGAGTCCGCCGCTGAGCACCCGGTTCAACAGGTCGTAGCGCGCCGCAATCGCGTCGAACATTCCCGCGATGCGTGCCGGCTCTTTGGCGCGCAAGGCGGCGTCCACGGCCACGTCCGTGGGCGACGAGACGAAGGGGTCGGGGGTCACGGCGCCAGATACACGGCCATCGCCGTGGTCACCAGATAGAGGATGCCGACGTAGCCGTTGAGGTCGAAGGCGCGCTTGACCTGTGACAGGTCGGTGGCCGATACCAGCGACTGCTCGTACACCAGGAGCAGCGCGACCAGG
>JAENWD010000073.1 GCA_016650245.1 Vicinamibacteria bacterium | reverse complement strand
GCAAGCGAACTCTACGAGGTGCCCCGCTGGGGCAAGGGCTACTTCTCGATCAGCAGCGCCGGCAACGTCATGGTCCACCCGACCAAGGACCCCTCGGCCGCCATCGATCTGAAGCAGCTGGCCGACGACCTCCAGGCCCGTGGCATCAACCTGCCGCTGCTCATCCGCTTCAGCGACATCCTCCGGCACCGGCTCTCCGACATCCACGACGCGTTCAAGGCCGCCATCACCCAGCACCAGTACGGCGGGCGCTACTGCTGCGTCTACCCGATCAAGGTGAACCAGCAGCGGCAGGTGGTCGAGGAAGTGCTGAACTTCGGCGCGCCGTACCGGTTCGGCCTCGAGGCCGGCAGCAAACCCGAGCTGCTGGCCGTCATCGCGATGGCGTCCAACGACACGCCGATCATCTGCAACGGCTTCAAGGACGCGGAGTACATCGAGACGGTGATGCTGGCCGCCAAGATGGGCCGCACCATCATCCCGGTCGTCGAGAAATACACGGAGCTGGACCTGATCCTCGAATACAGCGAGAAGGTCGGCGTGCGCCCGCAGATCGGGATGCGCGTGAAGCTGGCCGCCCGCGGCGGCGGCCGGTGGCAAGGCAGCGGCGGCTATCGCTCGAAGTTCGGCCTCACGGTCGGCGAGATCCTGCACGGGCTCGACACGCTGAAGCAGCGCGGCATGGCCGACTGCTTCAATCTGCTCCACTTCCACCTCGGCAGCCAGATCCCCAACATCCGCGTCGTCAAGCACGCGCTCAACGAGGCCGCGCGCATCTACACCGAGCTGCACAAGGCGGGTGCCGGACTGCAGTATCTGGATGTCGGCGGCGGTCTGGGCGTGGACTACGATGGCAGCCAGACCAACTTCGAGTCGAGCACGAACTACACGCTCGAGGAATACGCCAACGACGTCGTCTACCACATCCAGAGCGTGTGTGACGATGCGGGTGTGCCGCATCCGACGATCGTGTCCGAGAGCGGCCGTGCCGTGGTGGCCTATCACTCGGTGCTGGTCTTCAACGTGCTGGGCGTGAGCGGCTTTGGCGGCAACGGCGGGCCCAAGCTGCCCAACCCGGACGAGGTCGAACAGCCGCTGGTCGACCTCACCGACACGTTCAACAACCTGACGACACGCAACGCGCTCGAGGGGTATCACGACGCGCAACAGGCGCTCGACATGGCGTTGAATCTGTTCAGTGGCGGCTATCTGCCCCTGACACAGCGCGTGCAGGCCGAGACGCTGTACTGGGCGATCCTGCTGAAGCTGCAGAAGCTGGTGCAGCAGATGGACGAGGTGCCCGAGGATCTGCAGAACCTGGACGAGCAGTTGTCGTCCACCTACTTCTGCAACTTCTCGCTGTTCCAGTCGATCCCGGACAGCTGGGCCATCAAGCAACTGTTTCCGGTGATGCCGATTCACCGCCTGCAGGAGCGGCCCACGGAGCACGCCGTGCTTGGCGACATCACCTGCGACTCCGATGGCAAGATCGATCAGTTCATCGACCGGCGCGACGTCAAGCGCACGTTGCCGCTGCATGCCTTTGGCGACGACCCGTACTACCTCGGCGTGTTCCTCGTCGGCGCGTACCAGGAGATCCTGGGCGACATGCACAACCTGTTCGGCGACACGCACGCGGTGCACATCCGCCTGGACGGCGACGGCAACGTCGTGCTCGAAGCGGTGATCAAGGGCGACACGGTGCAAGAAGTGCTGGACTACGTCGAGTTCGACGCCGAGATGCTGCTGCACCGCATGCGGGTGGACGTGGAAGCCGCCGTCCGCGAGGGCCGCATCGAGCTGGAACAGTCAGGCCGCCTGCTGCGGTTCTACGAAGACGGACTGCACGGATACACGTACCTCGAAGACAAATAATCTCGCTGACTCGCACAGGTTGACCGGGTTGGGGCAGGTTGGGGCAAGTTGGGGCGGGTTGGGGCGGGTTCGGTTATGGCCGAGGCTACGAAGTCGTCGATTCTGGACGCCGCAGATCGCCTGGCGGCGCTGCTGCGGGCGGTGCCTGCCGACCAGCGGCGTGACAAAGCGCTCTACCATCTGCAACGGTTGCAACTGTCGGTCAGCGCGTCGCATTCCGAAGCCGTCCGGTTCGCGGCGTTCACGGTGAACAAGACCGTGCACGACGCCGACTGGGGCCCTGCCATCGCCGCCGAAATGGAGGCCCTTCGCAGTGACCTTCACTCTCGCGGGCATGACTTCTGAGGCGGCACCCGGTTGATCGGGTTGGGACAGGTTGGGCCGGGTTGGGTCAGGTTGGCATCGGTTGGTCGGGTTGCCCCGAGAACCTGATCAACCAGCATCAACCTGACCCAACGTGACCCAACCTGTCCCAACCCGCCCGAACCTGTCCGAACCCGTCCGAACCAGCAGGTTACTTCTTCACGTTATACGCGTAGATCGTGTCCTGATCCCGGATGTACAGCCGTCCCCCCGAGATGATCGGGTGGGCCCAGGTGGGCAGGCCCGCCTGCTGAATGGAGAAGCGGCCCTTCTCGACGTAGCCGGTGGGCGTGGCTTCGGCGAGACCGACGACGCCGCCTTCGCTGAAGAGGTAGAGGTGGCCGTCGGCGAAGACCAGCGACCCCTTGCCGACGCTGCGATCCTTCCACGCCGTGACGCCGTCGGCGAAGCGCAGGGCCGTGAGGATCGCGCTCGAGAAGCCGTACAGGTGATCGCCCACCAGCACCGAGCTGCTGTGGTGGTTGCGCATTTCCTGCGTGAAGTACACCTCGGCGGCCGTGATGCCGCTGCCGGTGGCGTCCAGTTTGAGCAGCGCTGCGCCGGTGCCGTAGTCCGACGAGAGAAACACGAAGTTGTCCTTCACGATCGGCGTCGCGATGTTGGCGACGCGATTGGCCACACGCGGGTATCCCCACAGGAAGTGCCCGTCCTTGACGTCCACGCCGACCGCGCGGGTCGCGGTGAAGAAGACCGCTTGCTGCGTGTCGCCGACACGTTGTGTCACGGCGGAGGAATACCCGGCGCCGTCGCTTTCGCTCTTCCAGATCACCTTGCCGCTCTGCTTGTCGAAGGCGACCATGGACGCGCCGGGCCCGCCGGCGTTCACCAGCACGCGCTCGCCCACCACCAGCGGCGACTCGCTGAGGCCCCAGCGCGGGTTGCTGCCACCGAACGTGCTGAGCACGTTCACGCTCCACACGCGCTTGCCGGCCGCGGTCTCGAGGCAGGTCAGGTCGCCGCTGGCGCCGAGCACGTAGAGACGGTTGCCGTCGATGGTCGGCGTGCTGCGCGGGCCATTGCCGCGATCGTTGCTGAACTCGGAGCCGTTGGCCGCCTCCCACAACTTCTTGCCGGTGGCCAGATCGAACGCGTGGACGTACTCGGTGCCGCCTCGGCTGCCGACGGTGAACAGCTTGCCGGCCGCGGTGCTCATCGACGAGTACCCGATGCCGGCGCCGCCCGCCTTCCACGCCAGCGGCGGCCCCTGGCTCGGCCATTGCGAGAGCAGGCCTGTCTCCGCCGACCGTCCATCGCGATTCGGCCCACGCCACTGCGGCCAGTCCGTCGGGGACTGATTTGACACGGACGCGGACAGGGCCAAACAGAACACGCCGGAAAGGGCGAGAACAGATCGAGAGAGCACAGGGATGACCTCCGCTTCGTCTTACGACAGAACCGACGAAGGTTATTACCGTGGAGACGAAGAGGTTGGGTCGGG
>JAENWD010000072.1 GCA_016650245.1 Vicinamibacteria bacterium | reverse complement strand
CGCAAGCCCTGCTCGACGCCATCGTTGCCGCCGTCGGCGAGCACAGTGCCGCCGAGCAATTCGACGATCTGACGCTCATCGTCGCGCGCGTGCGGTGATCACGTACGCCAACCACAGAGGCACGGAGTTCACAGAGAACGCACGGAGGATTTCATTGGGGACTCTCTTCCAAGAAAAAGTCTCTGTGCGTCCTCCGTGTTCTTTGTGTCTCCGTGGTTGGCGTACGTCATCGTGGTTGGCGTACGTGATCAGTTGAGGACGTCGAACATGCGCGTGAACTTGATTACCAGCGTGCGGTCGGTGCCTGGTTGCGGGCGTGGCATCAGGTCGTCGTCGACCAGCGTGTGCAGGTCGGTGTAGACGACGAAGAGTCCCGTGTTGGCTTGCTGCAGCCACCCGAAGCGCAGGTTGGTGGACCACAGATCGTCTTTGTCGTTGTACTGCACGAGCCCCTGGATGAACATGCGCGGCGTGAACGAGTACGACAGGCGCGTCCGCGCCAGCGTCGTGGAGAACGATCCCCCAGGCAAATCGACGTCGTTGCGCGCGATGCTGAACTCGGCATTGAACTCGTCGCTGACGCGAATCTTCAGTGAGGGGGTCACCGCCACACGGTCGCCGCCGAAGAACCCGCCAACCCGCGTCGTCATCTGCAGGCTCACCGCCTTGGCGCGTGGCGTGAAAAGGACCACCTGCACCTCCTGTTCGTCGTAGGTGTCCGGCGGGACCACGACACCCGGATAGATCTCAAACGGGGTCGCCACGCCCTCGCGCGTGAGGTTGAAGCCGGTGTGCACCTCGTAGCCGTTCTTCCATTCCCAGTGCGAATCGAAGTGCGCAAAGCCAGTTTGCTGAGAACCGTCCGGGTTCCAGTATCCCCGGTACGAGGCATGGGGGCGGATCTCCTGGAGGCCAAGAAGGTCCTGCGGACGGTACCGGTAATAGACCAGGGCTTCGCCTTTCCGGAACCCGCCGTTCCGGCTGAGGAAGCCCACCTCGGGGTTGAAGTCGCGGCCGACCGACGTGAAGGTCGAGGTGAGCAGCCAGGCGGGCGAGTCGCGCTCGGCCCGCACCTCAAAGGCGCCCGCGTCGTTGCCGCTGTCCGGCGTCACGGTGCGCGCCGCGAAGCCAGACACGAACGCGTAGCGGCCGATGCCTGCACGCCCGTCCACGGCGACGCTGCGGTTGTAGTCACCCGGACCCGACAGCGATCCGGTGCCGTCGCGATTGACGACGATGGCGCCGATGTTGGAGCGGTGGGGCAGGTCCTTGCGGACGCGCGCGACGGTGAAGTTGCTGGCGGCCTCCGATCCGAACGAGTCGGTCTGCATGTTCAGCAGCCCGACGTTGAGGCCACCAACCTTGCCCGAGACCCGCGCTCCCGCCACGATGGGAATGATCTCGCCGGACTCGCCGATGCCGATGCGCCGGCTGAAGAAGAGCTCGACCTCTGCCGGGCTGCCGACCGCAAACAAGCCGGCGTTTTCGAGAAAGAACGGTCGCTTTTCCGGGTAGAAGAGATTGAAGCGATCGAGGTTGATCTGAAACTCGTCCACCTCCACCTGCGCAAAGTCCGTGTTGATGGTCCCGTCCAGCGTCATGCTGGGGGTGAGGCTGTACTTCAGATCGCCGCCGACATCGCCGCTGGCCGATGACTCGCCGCTGGTGCGGCCGGCGTAGGCGTAGCGGCCGAGCCCGTACGGCGTCAGCTTCAGGTTTCGCTGTGCCGGAATCTGGAGGCCGGCGACGATGCCCGCTTGCGACAACCGAAACAGCGTGAACTGGCGGGGAAGCGGCGACCAGTACGCGACCTCGTTGCGTCGGCGGATCGTGCGCTGGAAGTTGATGCCCCACTGCTGCGTGTCGCCTGCCGGATAGCGCAACGTCCGAAAAGGAATGGCAAACTCCGCGCTCCACCCGATGTCGGTGACCGACGTGCGTACGGCCCACGACGCGTCCCAGTTCAGGTTGAATCCGCCGCCCGACCCGGCCTGCGCGCCGCCCAGCACGATGCTGCCGCCCTGGCCTTCGTTGGTCACCTGGCCGTCGTACTCGAGGGCGTTGGGGTTGGTGCCGAAGACGAACCCGTTCTGCTGATCGCGAAAGGTGTCGAGGATCACGCGGACGCTGTCGCTGTCGTCAAGCGGCGCATCACGCCGCGCCTCCGACGCGATGATCGCCGACGGTGTCCGGTCGAAACAGACCACGCCGATGTAGAGCGTGTCCTTGGTGAACCCGATCCGCACCTCCGTGCGCTCGGAGGCCGGCTGGCCCTCGTCCGGGGTCGTCTGCCGGAAGTCGCCGCCTGCCATCACCCCTCGCCAGACGTCGTCGCCGATGACGTTGCCGTCGAGCGTCGGTGCCGTGGTCAGCGGCGACGCGACGATCTGCGGCCGGGGAGTCTGCGCGTTCTGGGCGAGTGCGGGTGTGGAGACGCCAACGAGAAGCAGGGCAAGGAGAAGACGGGCGACGGTCATCGACAGAACGACGCACCCACTTGTCGAAAGCTCAGCCACAGTCTATAGTCCAACCCGCCCGGGCGGTCTGACCACTTGGTCGTCTGCGCCGTCGGCATGATACCGCCCCAGGAGAGGATCGCCCACGTCATGAACAAGCAACGGCTTTTCACGGCCAGCTGCATTGCCCTCATCGCCACGGCGATGTCGTTTGCCATCCGCGGCGACATCATGGGCGACTTCGAGTCCATCTTTCAGTTGAACAAGACCAACGTGGGCTGGATTGCCGGCGCCGCGTTCTGGGGCTTCGGCCTGTCGATCTTCATCGGCGGCCCGTTGTGCGACGTGCTCGGCATGGGCACCATCATGCGCCTGGCGGCGGCCGGCCACATCGGCGGCACGCTGCTCACCATCGTCGCGCCGAACTTTCCCGTCCTGTTTCTGGCGACGGTCATCATCGGCATCGCCAACGGGCTGGTGGAAGCCGCCGTGAACCCGCTGATCGCGACGATCTACGACAAGGAGAAGACGGTCAAGCTCACCGCGTTGCACGCCTGGTTCCCGGGCGGTGTCGTCATCGGCGGCGTGCTGGCGTTTGTCTTCACGCAGATCGGCTTGGGCTGGCAGGCCAAGATGCTGCTGATGCTCGTGCCATCGGTCATCTACACGTTCCTGCTCCTCGGCCAGACGTTCCCGCCAACTGAACGTGTGGCTGCCGGCGTGGCGTTTGGCGACATGTTCAAAGAGCTTGCGCGCCCGCTGTTTGTGGTGATCTGGGTTGGCATGATGCTGACGGCGGCCACCGAACTGGGGCCGGGGCAGTGGTACGCCAACGTCTTCAACGAGGTCATGGCGAGCACCGCCCAGGCCGGCATCCTCGTGCTGGTGTGGGTCAACGGCATCATGTATTTGATGCGGCAGTTCGGCGGCGGCATCTCGCACAAGCTGTCGCCGGTGGGTCTGGTCGCGGTGACCGCGATCCCGGCCGCCGCCGGCCTGTATTTCTTCAGTCACGCGCAGAGCCCAGCGGCCGCCTTTGCAGCGGCGGCGCTGCTGGCGATCGGCACCGCGTTCTGGTGGCCGACGATGCTGGGGATCACGTCGGAGCGGTTCCCGCGCGCCGGCGCGCTCGGGCTGGCCGTCATCGGCGGCACGGGCAGCTTCGCGACGGCGATCGCCGGCCCCGTGATGGGGCGGCTCAACGACATGTATGGCCCGCGCGAGATGTTGGCGCTCTGGGCGATCCTGCCGGTGGTGCTGGTCGCGATCTTCGGGGCGATCTACTTTCGCGACAAGACGACGGGTGGGTACAGGGTGGAGCGCATCGGCGCGTAGCGAGGCGCGAAGGCAGTCACAATCGCGAAGGCGCGAAGGCGCGAAGGCGCGAAGGGCACGAAGGGCTGGAGAGGTCAGCCTGTTGAGCGGTTGGGCTACAATCGATGCCAACGGGACCAAGAGATTTCTTCGCGCCTTCGTGATTGTGGCTCTCCGACATGACTGACCCTTCGCCCCTGAAATACCCCATCGTCCAGATCTCTCTCGACCTCACCAACCTTGCCGACGCTCTCGAGATGGCCGACGTCGCGGTTTCGGCGGGTGTGGACTGGCTTGAAGCCGGCACGCCGCTCCTGCTGGGCGAGGGCCTGCGCGCGGTGGAAGCGCTGCACACGCGCTTTCCGAAACACCCGATCGTCGCCGACCTCAAGACGATGGATGGCGGCTACCTCGAAGCGGAGATGATGGCCAAGGCCGGCGCCAGCTTCGTCGTCGTGATGGGACGCGCGCACGAAGCGACGGTGCGGCGAGTCGTGGATGCCGCGCGGGAATACGGCATCAAGGTGATGGGCGACAACCTCGCGGCAGACGATCGCATCGCGAATGCGAAGTGGCTCGAGTCGCTTGGCGTGGATTACATCATCCACCACATCGGCTACGACGAGCGCCGGCTGATCAAGGGTCTGAGCCCGATGGACGAACTCGACGAGGTGGTCGAATGCGTGTCGGTGCCGGTGCAGGCCGTTGGCGGGCTCACGATCAGGCAGGCGATCGAGTGCCCCGCGCACGGCGCACCGCTGGTGGTGCTGGGCGCGCCGCTGGTGATCGACGCGGACGACTTCAAGGCAGCGGGCAGCGACCTGCACGCGGTGCTCAGCGAGATCTGTTCGGAGATTCGGAAGACGCCGTTCAAGCAGCCGAAGAGCTGGGGATAGCCACAGCCGGGCGCGCCGGCTACCTCCGTGACCTCCGTGCCTCCGTGGCAAAACAGGACATGCGCACACAACAAGCAGTTGTTCAATACGCGCTCACGCCGATGGCGGTGGAGCTTCGCGAAGTGCCGGTGCCCGAGATCGGGCCGACCGACGTGTTGCTCGCGGTCGGCGCGGTCTCGGTTTGCGGGTCCGACGTGCACCAGGCCTATGCGACCCATTCGTGGCCGGTGAACATCCCGGTGACGCTGGGGCACGAGTTCGGCGGCACCATCGCCGCGTCGGGCCGCGAGGTCACCGGCTTCAAGGATGGAGACCGGGTCGTCAGCGAGACGGCCGCCGTCATCTGCGGCACGTGCCTGATGTGCCGCACCGGGCGCTACAATCTGTGCCCGACGCGCAAGGGCTTCGGCTATGGCGTCAACGGCGCGATGGCCGAGTACGTGAAGGTGCCGGCGCGCTGCCTGCACCATGTGCCAGACGGCCTGCCGTTCGAGCTGGCGTGTCTCACCGAGCCGCACTGCGTCGCCTACAACGCGATGTGCGGGAACGCGACCATCAAGCCGGGCGACAGCGTGCTGGTGTTGGGCCCGGGGCCCATCGGACTGCTGTGCGCGCGTATGGCGGCGCTGTCGGGCGCCAACCCCCTCATCGTGGCGGGGCTGTCGGGCGACGCCGAGCGCCTCGCCACGGCCCGCGCGCTGGGTGCCACGCACACCGTCAACATCCAGGCCGAGTCGCTTGGCGAGGTCGTCCGCAGCCTCTCGCCGCTCGGGGCCGATGTGGTGTGCGACGCCTCTGGCGCCAGCCGCCCCCTCGACGTCGCGTTGACGCTGGTCGCGCCGGACGGGCAGGTGATCAAGGTGGGGTGGTCGCCCGACCAGGTGCCCGTGGATCTCAACCCGCTCGTGCAGAAGAACGTCCGCCTGCAGGGTTCGTTCAGCCACAACTACCCGATCTGGGAGCGCGTGATCCATCTACTGGATCAGGGGCTGACGAAGGCCGACCTGATCGTCGGGCTGAAGACCAACCTCGCCGGCTGGCACGACGCCTTTGACGCGATGCATTCGGGGCGGGTGATTAAATCGGTGCTGATACCGACTGTGTAGGG
>JAENWD010000071.1 GCA_016650245.1 Vicinamibacteria bacterium | reverse complement strand
TCCTTCCAGAAACAGGTCGTCGCGGCCGACGTGATCGTGATGCCGCGCTCCTGCTCCTGATCCATCCAGTCCATCACCGCGGTGCCTTCGTGCACCTCGCCGACCTTGTACGTCTTCCCCGTGTAGAAGAGAATCCGCTCGGTAGTCGTGGTCTTGCCGGCATCAATGTGCGCCATGATGCCGATGTTCCGCGTCCGATTGAGTGGTGACTGCCTCGCCATTGCTCGTCCTGCTGATCCCTACCAGCGGTAGTGCGCGAAAGCCTTGTTCGCTTCCGCCATCCGGTGCGTGTCTTCGCGCTTCTTCACGGCGCCGCCGCGCAGGTTCGACGCGTCGAGCAGCTCGTTGGCCAGCTTCTCCTGCATCGTCTTGCCGTCGCCGCGGCTGCGAGCGTAGCCGACCAGCCACCGGATGCTGAGCGACAGGCGGCGATTCGGGTTGACCTCGATCGGCACCTGGTAGTTGCTGCCGCCCACGCGGCGCGATTTCACCTCGAGGCTCGGCTTGACGTTGTCGATGGCCTTCTTGAAGACCTTGATCGGGTCGTCGCCGGTGCGTTCCTTGATGATGTCGAGCGAGTCGTACAGGATCCGCTCGGCCAGACTGCGCTTACCGTCGCGCATCACGGTGCTGATGAACTTGGTCAGCAGGGCGCTCTGGTAGATCGGATCCGGAACCGGTTCGCGCTTCGGGATTTCTCGTCTGCGTGGCATTTACTGAACCCTTGAAATGCAAAATGCAAAATGCTAAGTGCGAAATGAGTGCAAAGGCTTACTTTGCATTTCGCATTTGGCACTTCGCACTACTGCTTCGGTCTTTTCGCCCCGTACTTCGACCGTCCCTGCTTGCGGCCCTGCACCCCGACGGCGTCAAGAGTGCCGCGGACGACGTGATACCGCACGCCCGGCAGGTCCTTCACACGGCCGCCGCGGATGAGCACCAGCGAGTGCTCCTGCAGGTTGTGGCCAACGCCCGGGATGTAGGTCGTCACCTCGATCTGGTTCGTCAAACGGACGCGCGCGACCTTGCGCAGCGCCGAGTTGGGCTTCTTCGGCGTCTGGGTGAAGACCCGGACACACACGCCGCGCTTCTGCGGGCTGTCCTGCAGCGCCGGGCTCTTGGTCTTCGTCGAAATCCTGTCGCGGCCCTTGCGTACGAGCTGGCTGATCGTCGGCACGATGGCTCCACCCACCTCCGGGCGCATCAACGCACCCACAGGCGACTTCAAAAACCGTCCACCCGTCCAGACGCGGCACCGCGCCAGTACGGCTTGTTCAGGCCTGGGAGCACGACGCTCGGCGCCTGAAACGTGGTTCCCCTATGAATTGGTTCGAACGACGCGCCTACGGGGGCCCACGACGGCCCCGCGCGGAAGACGGTCAATTCCCGAAAGAGCGCCTCGCGGCTTTTTGGAGCCACCCGCGCTCTCGCATCAGGTCCGACGGGACAGTGCCACGTCGCCTTTCAGCGGTTTGCCCCTAGATAGGGTGCTCCTAGAGGCAACAGAACCTGACGAATATACAGGAACCCGGCCGATTGGGTCAAGAGGAGTGGCCGGGTAGACATTGACGAATGGAGATTGCAGATTGACGATTAAGGGGGGCAACGCCACCGTCCGGACGCACCCCGGCCACGGCGTTGCTCTCCCTAATCTGCAGTCGTCAATCGAAAATCGTCAATTGCGACCCCTCATTTCAGGCGCGCAAGGGCCCTGGCAGCAAGCGCCTTCACGGAGGGGCCGTCGTCTGTGAGCCGCCCATCGGCCTGGCTGGCCGAATCCCAGGCCTGCCTGGCAGCGGTCTGGTCGCCCTGCGCAAGGGCCGCTTCCCCAAGAAGATACAGGACAGTCCCGGCAGAAACGCCAGGCCCGGCGGGCAAGGTGGTGTCCTTCAGCAGCGCCAGCGCCTCGGCCGAATCGCCGGCCCGCAGGAGCGCGGCGGCAAGATTGAGCCCGACGATGGGCAGGAGGGCCGGGTCGGTGGTGGTCGCCATCTGCGCACGCAGGACGGCCACGGTGACGTTGGCTGGCCGGAAACGGTCGCTCGACGTTACCAGCACGGGCACCCGCCGAAGCACGACCGGCAACGACTGGGTCTGGCCGGCGCGCTTGCGTACCCCCAGGCTGACCTGCTGGCCGGGTTGACGCGACCCCAGTTTGGACTCGAGGTCGAGCGCCGAGTCCACGGCCTGACCGTCCAGTTGCTGCACCAGGTCGCCAGGGGCCAGGCCCGCCTCTGCCGCGGCCTGTCCAGGGTCGACCTCCATCACGATGGCGCCTTTGACATCGAGGACGTCGATGACGGCCGCCCCGAGCGACCCGCGGGTGAGGACAAGTGGCGTCTGCAGCCGATCCAGGGCCTGCTTGACGCTGTCGGGCTGGTCCAGGCTCAGCGTGATCTCGTCAGGGTCGGTGCTGCCAGGCGTGAGCAGCGCGAGGCGGACCTCGGTGCCGCCAGGCCGCAGAGGCTGCACCCAAGCGAGCCCCTGCGCGCCAAGCCGGTCAGCCAGCCGCCGCAGGCGATCACGAAGGTCGGCCGGAGGTTTGGCGTCAGGCGCGCCGACGCCGAACCACTCGGCCGCCGCGCCGCTTTGCGCGATCACTTCCTTGAGCACGTCGGCGGGGGGCGCGTACAGCACAACCGTCTCGGCCGCGCCAAAGGCGCGCTCCACAGCCAGACGAGGGTCGGCCGCCGCACCCGCGTCAGCGGCGAGCAGCGCAAATGCCGGCCGCACCCTGCCACGGATCGTGAGGCTCGCTCCCGGTTCCAGCGCAACGCGCTCGACGGCACGGCCGACGCTGGTGCGGAACTCGATGACGTGTGTACCTGCGCAGACGCCGTCGATGGTCGCCGGCGCCTCGCCGCGCGCATCGCCGTCGATGAGCACGGCGGCCCCTGCGGGCTCACTGTCGAGCACGAGCGAGCCCACCGACGGCTTCAGGGTCACCGGCTCCACGCTGTGGTCGCCGAGTTCGGCGATCGAGATCCGCCGCCTCTCGGTGACGTAGCACTCGCGGCGGAACTCCACGTCGAAGGTGCCCGTGGCCATATCGGTCAGCACCAGGGCCGCGATCTGTTCGACCGGCACCTGCAACTGCGCGGCGATGGCGGCGGCGCCTGCCGCCGCCTGGTCGGTGCGTCCCTTCGAGACGCCGTTGACGAATACTTCCGCACCAGGCGGCGTGGTGACCATCGTCACCACGCTGGCCGTGCGCTGCAGCGCGATGCGCAACGGCAGGCTCTGCCCTGCCAGCACGGTCACGGGCTGGTCGATCGGACCAAATCCCGTGCGCGACACGCGCAAGGTGTGCGCGCCAGCCGCAACGGCCAGGCGGCCGTTGCCGAAGGGACGAGGCACTCCGTCGACCGCCAGTTGTGCGTCGGTCGGATCGAGCGTCAGCTCGATGGCGCCAATCGTGGCGATGCGGACCTCGTCGAGAATCGCGACCACTCGAGGCGAGACGCCGTCGGCCAGAGCGAAGCCGGGCTCCAAACCGAGCAACGCGCGAAAGTCGGAGACGGCGCCCTCGCGGTTGCCGATGCCGAAGCGCGCGCGGGCGCGCATCTCGAAGGCAGCGATGAGCGCGGTGCGGCTGGCGGAATCGCGGCCGGCCTGCGGCTCGAGCACGCCGACGGCGCGGTCCAGAAACGGCAACGCCTGGTCGTACTCGAGCGCGTCGAACAGACGCCGTCCCTCGACCAAATCCGCCGGCTCCTGCGCGAACGCCGGCGCCGGCGTACACACTGCCAGCGCCAGCAGGAGGAGGCAGGCCTGAAGGCCTGCGCTACGGCCGATGTAGCTACGGCCCTTACTGGTAAACAAGAACCCGCTCCTGCGCATCGTCATAGACATAGAGCCGGGCCGCGCTGTCAAGTGCCAGCGCGGTGCCCGATCGAAACGCGCTCTGCGCGTCCGGGGTGAAGACAGCGATCAGTCTGCCGCCCGGGGCAAAGACGACGACCTGCGTCTTGTCCAGGACGTACAAGTGCTGAAACATGTCGAATGCGAGATCGGTCGGTGATTCGAGCAGGTAGCCGGTGCCGCGTGCCGGAATCTTCGTGAGGAGCTTCCCGGTGCGGTCGGTCCAAACGATGCTCTTGGACTCGCTGTCGAGCATGGCCACCTCGTCGCTCCGCCCCACGGCCATGCGTGCGAAGCGCCCGACCGCGAAACTGCCGAGCGACCTGCCTGTCATGTCGAAGCGCGCCACGATGCGCGCTCCGCGATCGGCGATCAGCAGGTCCCCGGTCAACAGCCGCACGCCGGCCGAGATGTCCTGCAGCAGCTTCGGGCCGGCGCTCGAAGAGGCCGTCAGCGACAGCCGCTGCATGCCTTTGTCGCCCTCGCGTCCGACGATCGTCTTCTGCACGACAAACAGCCGGTTGCGTTCGTCGATGCTGACCTGCCGCGCGTCGGTGGCCGCCATCTGACGGGAGACCACGCCCTTGTCGTCGATCACCAGGACGCCGGTCCGGGTCGCCACGCCGAGTTTGCCGTCCGGAGCCACTGCGATCGCCTCGACATCCTTCAGTTTGCCACCGGGGCCCGCAATGGAGCGCCCCGAGAACAGGTACGGCGGCTGCACGGGCGGCCGCACGTAGAGCCGGTAGAGCGTGGTGTTCCAGGCGCGTGCGGTCGACGCTTCGACGCCCGACCCGTAGCGCCGCACGACGCGCTGCAGGGCGCGCATCGCCTCCTGCGGCTGCCCGCCGGCCAGCAGCAACGACGACTCGAGCAGACTGGCGCGCGCCGCCCACGTCGAACGCGGATAGAACTGGGCGATCCGCCGCAAATTGTCGATGGCGTCGCCGGCGCGGCCGGCCCGGCGCTCGATATCGGCCGCGTAGTACAGCGACGGCGCCACAGCCTCGCTGCGCGGAAAAAGCCGGGGGACGCGGTCGAAGCTGGCGAGTGCCGAATCCAGACCCACCGGCGACGGATCGAGCGCCAGCGTCGCGCGACCTGCGATGACGTAGCCCATCGGCGCCGCGTCGCCCGTGGCGTACCGCTTCACGAGCGTCTCGGCG
>JAENWD010000070.1 GCA_016650245.1 Vicinamibacteria bacterium | reverse complement strand
GCCGCGAGACGCCGCTCTACATCCCCGAGAACTGCACCCAGTGCATGGAGTGCATCGCGGTCTGCCCGGACACCGCGCTCCCCAACTGCTCGCAGGATCTGGGCACGATGCTCCACGCGGCGGTCACCAACTACGTCACCGATCCGGGCGAGCGCCAGAAGATGTTCCGGTCGCTGCCGGAGATCGAGACACGGACGCGCGCGCTGATGCGCGAATCGGTCGCCAAGAGCGGGAAGACCCCGATTCAGGATCTGATTCGGGAGGTCACCAACGTCGTCGACGGGTTCTCGCAGGAGGCCAAGAGTCAGTTCTTCGCGGTCATCGACAGGGTGCCGATGGCCTACCAGAAGGCAAACGCGATCTTCGCGACACCCGAGAGGAAGACTCCGGGGGCGGGCGGCGTCTTCTCCATCTTCGTCTCCGATCTGTGCAAGGGCTGCGGGGCCTGCGTCACCGCCTGCGGCGACCACAAGGCCCTGCGGATGGTGCAGGAGACCGAACAGGTCAACGCCGAGCACGAAACGGGCACGGCCTTCCTCAACCTGCTGCCCGACACGCCACAGAAGTACCTCGGCCTGTACAACGATCAGCGGCCACAGGACTCCAAGACCGCGACCTTGCGCAACATGCTGATGGTGCGCAGAAACTACGACGCGCTCGTCTCAGGCGACGGCGCGTGCGCCGGTTGCGGCGAGAAGAGCGTGCTCAAAGCCATCACGTCGGTCACCGAAGCCTACATGCGCCCGTTGTTCCACGCGAAAGCGGACCGCTTCCGCGCAAAGGCCGATCTGCTCGAGCAGGAGGGCGTCGGGAAGCTCGCGGCGCTGGCGGCGCGGAGCCCGGAGGAGTACAACCTGTTCACGCGGACGATCGCGCACGTCCTCATGGGTCTGGGCGGCGAAGACGAGAGCGACACCAACGCGCGCATCGCCGCGCACCAGCCGATTTCCGACCAGGACACGATCGGCGCCATCGTGGCGGTCCTGCGGCAGGAAGCCTTCAATCACCGTGACCTGCAGGCCGTCGACGGGCGCATCGCCAACGGCATGTCGGTGATGGCGATGGCGGCCCACACCGGTTGCAACACCGTGTACGGGTCCACGCCGCCGAACAACCCCCATCCGTATCCGTGGATGAATTCGCTCTTCCAGGATGGCATCACGGTGGGCTGGCTGCTGGGCGAGAGCTTCATCGTCGATCACGGGCGCACGTCGGTGGTCCCTGAACGGCTGGCCGATGCGCTGATGCACCGCGAGACAGGCGTCATCAGTCCGCGCGAGCACTACGAGTACACCCACTTCAGCGACGCCATCATGACGGATCAGGAGATCCTCGAGCTGCCGAAAGTCTGGGTCGTCGGTGGCGATGGCGGAATGGGCGACATCGGGTACCAGAACACCTCGAAGGTCGTGCTGCAGAATCGCCCGAACGTCAAGGCGCTGATGCTGGACACGCAGGTGTACTCCAACACCGGCGGCCAGAACTCGGATTCGACGCCCATGCTCGGCGGCAACGACATGAACGTGTTCGGCACGGCCAGCCAGGGCAAGAACACCGAGAAGAAGACCGTCGCCGAGACGTTTCTCGCGGGGCACGGGTCGCCCTTCATCGCGCAGGTCTCGATCGCCAACGCACCCAAGCTCTACCGGGCCATCCTCGATGGCCTGGAGTACCGGGGCACGATGTTCATGCAGTGCTTCACGACGTGCCAGCCCGAGCACGGCGTGGCCGACGACATGGCCCTGGACCAGGCGCAGCGCGTGCGGGACTCGCGCGGCGCGCCCGAGTTCGTCTTCAACCCCAGACTCGGCGAATCCTACCAGGAGGCGCTCGACATCAAAGGCAATCCGTCGATCGACATGGACTGGTACGAGACCAAGTTCAAGGGAACCGGCGAGGGCTACCGGTACACCGTCGCCCACTGGTGCGCCACCGAGGCGCGGTTCCGGAATCACCTGAGAAAGATCGGGAAAGACGACGCGGCCACGCTGATCGCGTTGGAAAACATGCTGGTTCGAATCACCCAGCAGGATGTCGTCTATCGACGCTATCTGAACCCCGATCACCGATCCTACGTGCCGGACTTCGGTGTCTGTATCCAGGTCCAGGGCACCAACGACGCCATCGAGTACCGATCGCTGTCGCGCCAGCTCGTGCTCTTCTGCGTGGAGCGTCGCAAGGCATGGCGGATGCTTCAAAGCAAGGCGGGAATCGTGAACCGCGAGTACCAGGCGCAGCGGTCGATTCTGGCAGACGTGGATGCAGGCAAGACGACCGGGGAAGAGCTGTTCGCGCGCGCTGAGGAATTTCTGAAGGAGCGGCTGTCCAAGCCGGCAGGAACCCACTAGCGCGATCTTCACGGCGTACGCGGCGCGGATGGCTGCGCGTTCATCCGCTCGATGACAGCCGACGTGAGGTCGAGCCCGGGTGCCGCCCAGACCACCGAGCTCTCGCCGTTCAGCACGAGGTGAACCTCGGTTCCCTTGACCACTTCCTGAACGGCCGCCTTGACCTTGGTGGCCACTTCGGCCGACACCTGCCGTTGCAGGGACAGGAAATCTGCCTGCGACTGCGCGGCCGTCCGCTCCAGTTCCGTGCGCTGCTGTTGCTCCTGCGCCCGCAGGCGCACACGCGCGGCATCGTCTTTCGCCAGGGTCATCTGCTGGCGTGTGGTTTCGAGCGCCTGTTGCCTGGTGCGCACGTCGGCCGCACGCTCGCGCTGCAACGTCTGGAGTCTCGCGACGCCCGCCTTCCCGTCGGCCGTTTCGTTCGAGATTCGCTGTGAGCTCACGTAGGCCACTGGCCCGGGGGCCGTAACGGCGCGTGGCTGCGCGAGTCCAACTGCGATCGCCCCTAACACCGTCACTGCCAGCCACACAGGTAGCGTCTTCATGTGATCTCCAAGTCGCAGGGCTGGCCCCGGCGCGAGCACGCCCGGGCACCCCATCCCAGACTGGATGCTACCCGAACTGTCACCGCGCGAGCAGGCGGATCTCGGCAATCGCGACCGCCCTGGGCGCATCGTCGCCTGCGGGCGCAGGAAGCGCGTCGACGATGATCGCGGCCTCGATGGAGCCTGGCCGCACCAGGCCCTCGGGCAAATCCCATTCGTAGTCGTGCCACCCAGGTCGAAGGTCCTGCCAGGGCAGCGCGTCGCCGTCAAGCGCGAGCCGGATCGACGTCGGGCCGTCGGAGGTGCGCAGGGCCTGGATGCGGATGCGCCGCGCCCCCTCGCGCGCGACCGGCAGCAGCACCCGCGCCTGGGCGGCGATCATCCACCGGTAGGGGCCGCCAGCATCCGCATCGACCGTCGACCACCCCGCTCCCACCAGCTGCGACTGCTCGTCGCGCGACATCAGCAGGACCTCGGTGACGCCGTCGGGCGTCCGAAGCAGGCCTCGATGGTCCACGGGGACAAGCGAAGCCGCCGGGCTCGCCGCAACGAGGCGGCCGAGCGCCCGCCGCGGCACGCCTCCAAGCGCGACCAGCACCGAGGCAGCCTCCACCGCACCCGCCCGCACTTCGATCCAGTACGTGTATCGATAGAGGTCGAGCGGCTGGTCTGCGGCCCTCGTGATAACGACCCGGGTCCCGTCCGGCGATCGGTCCACGACGCGCGGCTGAAGCGGGCCGTCGTCGGAGATCTGCAGGACCATCGCCTGCCCCGCCGGCACCCGCACGACGAAGCTGCCGGTGGCGACCGAGCCAGTCACTTCAGTCCAGCCGAGGAGCAGTTCCTGCGGCGGAGCCCGGCGCACGGGGAAGATCGACAACGGCCCGGCAGGTAGCTGTGCGCGGAAGCCGTCGATGGCCTGCAGGACCAGCGCATGCGTCAGCCGGCCGTCCCGTCCCCAGATCGCCAGGACGGCCCCCTCGGAGCTTCGCACGAGATCGCGCGAGCCCTGCCGGATGCTCGCGTCGGTGGCGCCAGCGCGAATGGAGATCTCTGACGGCGCCGCGCGCCCCGTCGCGCCAATGGCGCCGCCGGGCGCGACGTCGAGCTCGGTGTCGATGGCGTCGGCGCGCACGAGGGCGCCACGACGCGCGCCGCGCACGCCAACGATCGCGACGCTCGAATGCGAGGCGCGCGCCAGCTCGTCCGGACCGCCGACGTTGGTGAAGGAGGCGCCAGCACTCGCCGCGAACTGCCCTGCCAGGCTTGCTGGCGCCGCCAGCGCGACGACCGACCCGTCGGGGAGGGAGGCCGTGAACTCGGCGAGCGAGAGACCCGACAGCGCCAGCGGCTGGAAGCCCACGGCGAGACCCTCGAGCCGAAGCCTCCGGGCTGACCTGCTGAACGCAAACGCTGCGGCCCCGGCGTCCAGCCGGTGGCGGATGGCGTCGGCGTCGCGCTCGACCAGATCGATCGATCGGCCGCCGGCCGATCCCTCGCCGAGGAGCTTGAACATCACCAGCCGATCGACGAGGAAGTCTTCGTGCACCAGTGCGGTGCGCGCCGGGAGCGCCTCGAACAGCTTGTTGAGGAACACGGAGGCGCCGGTGTCGCGACTGCGGTCGTTGCCATCGAAGTTGTGGGCCAGCAACCAGACTGGCAGCAGCAGAGCCGTCACCAGGATCGCGCTCCTGGGCGCAAGGCGCCCACGTGCGAGGCCGGCAAGTTGGTCGACGCCGAAGGCGGCAAGCAGCCAGAGCACGAGGAGTGTCGGGATCAGGAACACGGGCGTGTCCACGACCGAGTAGTTGAGCGCGAACGCGAACACGGCCCCGGCGCCAATCAGCAGCAGCAACGCATCGGCGAGCCGTCGCCGCAGCAGGCACACGGCGCCCACGACCGCAAACGCCAGTCCGACGACCGTCAGCTCGGAGGCCACCACGTCGGTCACGATCGCGGGAAGCCGCTCCGTCACCACGCTCCGCCAGTCGAAGGCGAACACGCGGTCGCTGAACTGCCTGGCGAGGATGACGCCCGGCAGCTGAGTGACCGACGTCGCCTTTGATTCGAGATACGCGCCCGGCTGGTTCGACCGAATGACGATGAAGCCGTAGGGCAGCAGCCCGGCCGCGAGGATCGCGACGGTCGCCAGCAGCGTGCGCGCGCGCAGGAGGAACGCACGGTCCACCATCAACGCGTAGACCAGCATCGCCGGCAGGAACGCGACGATGGTCGTGTGGTGCGCGAGGCCGGCAGCGAGAGCCGCGATGGCCGCGTAGTACGAGGAGGCCCGTCGCGAGTGTCCCCACTCGAGCATGCCGAGCAGCACACCCGCGACCAGCGCGGCGTGCATGGTGTAGACCTCGGCAACCACCGCCTGCGACCAGAACACCCGGCCGAACGCCAGCCCGAGCGCACCGGCGAGGCTGGTCAGCCGTCCGCATCCGATCCGGCGTGCCACCAGAAATACCAGCGCGACGGCAAGCGCTCCACAAAGCGCGGAGAACAGATTGATGCGGTACGGCAGCGACCCGAACGGCATCAGGGCGATCGGATGCGTCAGCAGGACGTAGAGGGGGTAGCCGGGGTTGTGCGCGACGCCGAGGACGCGCCCGATGAACTGAAACATCGGCGTGTCGAGCTCGGCGACGAGTCCGGGCGCCAGCGTCCGCGCGTAGACGGCAAGCGAGGTGACGCCCGCCGCAGCCGCCCACAGCCGATCGCGTCGATCCACGCTAGGGACTCTCGACCGCGGCCGTGCTGGCCTGCGCCAGCGCCTGCTTGTCGGCCGGCGTCAGCATCCAGCCCTCGTGATCGACGTAGCCGGCCGGTGCGCCTGCCACTACGGCACCCG
Organism: Vicinamibacteria bacterium; assembly: GCA_016650245.1. Classification (GTDB taxonomy): domain Bacteria; phylum Acidobacteriota; class Vicinamibacteria; order Vicinamibacterales; family JAENWD01; genus JAENWD01. The sequence continues at coordinate 2,671 of JAENWD010000070.1, read as the reverse complement.
GCGTCACGCCAGGCAGGCCCGTTCGCCACACGACGGCTGCGGCTCCAGCGGCCAGCAGCGTTCCGCCGGCGACCGCCAGCCACGCTCTTCGCGACAGGTGCATTGGGGCCACGTCCCTATTTCCTCGCGGCGAGCACGTCGGCCAGGCGAAGCGCCAGCGCGACGATGGTCAGCGTCGGGTTGGCAGAGCCTCCGCCGCTGGGGAACACCGACGAACCGGCGACACACAGGTTGTCGTATCCGTGCACGCGGCAGTCCGCGTCCACGACCGACGTCGAGCGACTCTGTCCCATCCTCGTCGTGCCCATCGTATGCCCGCCGCCCCACACCTGCTTGTAGATGCGATCGTTGTTCACGCGCACGCGTCCCTTGCCCAGCCGCATCAGCGTCTCGCCAAGCGCCCGAAGCGTCAGCTCGACGTTGAGGAAGTCGCGCGCGTCCAGCACGCACCGCGCGGCCAGCCGGTGGAACCCTGCCGCGTCGCGTTCGCCGGTGAGAAAGACGTGATTGGCCGCCGAGGGCAGCATCTCGGCGCGCGGCGTGATGCTGTAGTAGTAGAACGGCCGCCCGGTCTGGTTCTTCAGGAACGTCGCCATCGGATGGTCCGTCGTCTTGCGCGTGCACTGCAGGCTGCAGCCATACAGCCCCTGCTCGCGCGCCGTATCGTCGTCGGCGACGATGGCGTGGACGCCGCGCCCCTTGTGGGCCGCCGGCCAGTAGCGATCGAGCTCGAGATCGATCGCGATCTCGCCGCCCACCTGGAACTCGGGGTGCTCCATCAGGTACTTGCCGACCTGGCCGCCTTCGTTGCCCACCGGCACGCTGCCGTCGGCGCGCGGCAGCATCAGCAACTGCGCGTTGCCCATGCCGCCGGCCGCGAGCACCACCGTCTGCGCGGGAGTCACGGCAAACTCGCCCCGCGTGTTGAGCCGGTGGTCGAGGAACTCCAATCTCGTGACGGTGGACCGCGATCGGTCCGCGTCGAGGCCCACCACCGAATAACCCAGCGCGATGTCCACGTAGGGCGACGCCTTCAGCGTGGCCATCGAGCTCGCGAAGTTCTTCGGCGGAGGCGTCGGGACGGGCCGGTAGCGGAACCCCGGAATCAGCGGCGCCTCGAACTCGATGTAGGCGGCGTCGTGGTTCAGGATGGGCGCGGCGCGCTTCCAGTACCCGACCAGCTCGGACCGCGTCACCGGCCAGCGGACGCCGACAGCTGGGTTGTCCAGATCGAACGCCCGAGGTGTGGGACACCATCCGGCCCACACGTTTGAGGTCCCGCCGGGCGTTCGGATCCAGTGCGCGTTCCAGTAGGCGCCAGAGTAGTGACCGTAGCCGACGGTGTTGGCCAGTTCACTCCGTACGGTGTGTTCGTCCCCCGACTCGAAGATGAGCACCCGCTTGCGGGCCTCGGCCAGCGCGAGCGCCAGGCTGACTCCGGCTGGACCGGACCCCACGACAAAGCAATCGTATCCGCCGCGGAGAATCCCGCTGTCGCCCACCTGCATGCCGCGTAGATTCTAGGCGAGTTCACGATTGCAGTATGCTCACCCACCTGGAGGGCCACCATGAAGACCGCCGCTGACTTCGATCCTGAGCTGCTGATCCTGTTTGACGCCTACGTCCACGGCGCGATCGACCGCCGTGGCTTTCTGGACAAGGCCCGCAAGTACGCCGTGGGCGGCATGACTGCGGCGATGGTGCTGGACACGCTGAGCCCGAAGTTTGCCGAGGCGCAGCAAGTGCCCAAAGACGACGCACGGCTGAAGACGTCGCACGTCGAGTACCCGTCGCCGCAGGGGTACCAGACGATGCGGGGGTACCTGGTGCGACCGGCTACCGCAACCGGCAAGCTGCCGTCGGTGCTGGTGGTGCACGAGAACCGCGGACTCAACCCGCACATCGAAGACATCACGCGCCGCATCGCGCTGGACGGCTACATGGCCTTTGCGCCCGATGCGCTATTCCCGCTTGGCGGCTATCCGGGCAGTGAGGACAAGGCGCGCGAGCTGTTCCCGACGCTGGACCAGACCAAGACGCGCGAAGACTTCGTGGCCGCGGCGAACTTCCTCCGTACCCGTCCCGACTCCACGGGCAAGCTTGGCGCCGTCGGATTCTGCTACGGAGGCGCCATCGTCAACCTGCTGGCGACGCGCGTGCCGGAGCTGCTGGCCAGCGTGCCGTTCTACGGCGGGCCGGCGCCGCTTGCCGATGTGCCGAAGATCAAGGCTGCGCTGATGCTGCAGTTTGGCGGCGCCGACGAGCGCGTCAACGCGTCGTGGCCCGCATACGAGGCCGCGCTGAAGGCGGCTAGCGTTCGCTACGAAGCGCACATCTACGAGGGCGCGCAGCACGGGTTCAACAACGACACCACGCCGCGCTACGACGAGAAGTCGGCGAAGCTGGCCTGGGAGCGGACGATGGCGTTCTTCGGAAAGCACCTGAAAGCATGAAGTCGACTCCGTACGTAGGCCCGAACTTCAGTTCGGGCACCGGCGCGTACGGACGTGTCGTGTTCGCCGTGTGGTTGCTCCTCGCCACGGCGAGCGCCAGCGTTGCACAGGTCACGGCCATTCGCGCCGGGAACCTCGTGGACCCGGCGACCGGCACCGTCGCTCGCAATCAGATCGTGCTGGTGGAGGGCGGCAAGATCCTCGAGGTCGGCCCGCAG
>JAENWD010000069.1 GCA_016650245.1 Vicinamibacteria bacterium | reverse complement strand
GATCCCTTGTCAGGACGACGGCCCGCGCGTCAAGGCCCAGGCGATCCTGTGCCCAGACAAAGCTTTCGAGCAGCCAGCTGCCGAAAAAGCCCGTGCCCCCCGTGATGAAGATCCGCCGCCCGCGCAGATCCTCCCACAGCCCGTCGGTGTGGAGCAGGATGCGATCGAGATCGTCGGCGAGAAGATTCCCCATGTCGGAGGCCTACCACGTTTTCCAGGGCGCGTGGCCCGATTCCCACAGAGATTCCAGATAGCGCAGATCGCGCAGCGTGTCCATGCACTGCCAGAAGTCCTCATGGCGGTACGCGAACAGGTGGCCCTCGGCCGCCAACGCTTCCATGGGTGCGTGTTCCCACATCACGTCCGAGGTGATGTAGCCCAGCGCGCCAGGCTCGACGGCGGAGAAGCCACCGTTGATCCAGCCCTCGTGCAGCGTCGACTTCTCCTTGAAGTGCCGAATCTGGTGTCCGTCGAACTCTAACGCGCCGAACCTGGCGGGCGGCCTGACCGCCGTCAGCGTCACGAGGCCGCGCTGAGCGCGATGGAACGCCAAGAGCGTGTCGAGGGCCACGTTGCAGACGCCATCGCCGTAGGTGAGCATGAACGTGCGGTCGCCGATGAGCGGCCGCAACTGGGCGAGCCGGCCGCCGGTCAACGTGGCCTCTCCGGTGTCCACCAGGTGCACCGTCCACGGCTCCATGTTGTTGTCGTTGAGAGGACGCACCTGCCCGCTCTGGAGCGAGATGGTCATGTCGCGCCCCAGCGCGTGGTAGTCCCGGAAGTAACGCTTGATCAGGTCGCCTTTGTACCCGAGGGCCAGCACGAACTCGTTGAAGCCATACCGCGAGTAGTGCTTCATGATGTGCCAGAGGATCGGCCGCCCGCCGATTTCCACCAGCGGCTTGGGGCGGACCTCCGTCTGCTCGGCCAGCCGCGTGCCCTGCCCGCCGCACAAGATGACGACGGGAATCGGCGCGTCAGGCACCGACGGCCTCCGGCTCGCGTCCGTCCCGCGCGGCCAGGTGCTGCCGGTACCACGCGACGGTCGCGTGAAGTCCCGCCTCCAGAGTGAAGGTGGGCGCCCAGTTCAGCAGGGCTCTCGCTTTGCTGGCGTCCAGGTATTGGCTGCGAATTTCGTTCGACGCCTCGTTCCGCACCTCGGGCTCGAGATCGGACTGCAAGACCGCGAGGATGCGCGTCACCAGCTCGGCCACGGAGATCTGCAACTCGTTGGAGAAGTTGAAAGCGGCGCCGGCCAGGTCGGGCCGCGCCGCGAGTTGTTCAGCCAGCAGCAGGTAGGCGCCGACCCCATCCTCGACGTAGAAGTAGTCACGGACGAACTGGCCGTCGGACCGAATCACGGGGCGCTCGCCGCGCAGAACCGACCGGATCGTCCCTGGGACGATGCGGTTCCAGTTCAAATCGCCGCCCCCATAGAAATTGCCGCAGCGGGTGACGCAGACCGGCAGGCCGTAACTTTTTGCATACATTTGCGCAAGCAGGTCGGCGCACGACTTGCTGACGTCGTACGGATGCAGGCCCACCAGCGGGGAGGCCTCGGTATATGGCAGCACGTCCTGGTCCCCGTAGGCCTTATCGGACGATGCCACGACAATCTGCTCCACGGTGGGACTGCGCCGAGCCGCCTCGAGCAGCGCCCACGTGCCCCGGATATTGGTGTCCAGCGTCGAGACCGGATTGCGATTGGCCACGCCAACCGTCGTCTGTGCCGCGAGATGAAAGATCGTGCGGACTTCGTATTCGCCCAGCACCCGCTCCAGGGTGCGCTGATGCCGCACGTCGCCCCGAACGACGTTGACGTCGCCCACCAACCTGTCGGCCACCAGTTCCGAGCGTGGCACCCAGTCGCGGACGAGGCACACGACGTCGGCGCCAAGCGCCACGAGGCGTCGAACCAGCCAGCCTCCCAGAAAGCCACTGGCGCCGGTCACGAACACTGGTCGATCCAGCCACAACGAGGAGCCGGACGGTGAAGGGCTATTCCCAGGCGTCAATGTGGATGGCCTCCGAAGTGATGCCGTGTGCGCGCAGATCGTCGGACACCGTGCGTAACATCGCCGGCGGTCCAGAGATGTAGTATGCCGCCTCGAATGGCCGCGACAATCGCGGCCACATAGCTGCCACCGACACCCGACCCACCTGCGTGTCACTGGTATCGGTGCTGCCGCCATCAGGCGCCAGATCCTCGACGAAATACACGGCCCGCATCGACGGCGCCTGCATCGCGCACCGCTCGACCGCGTCGCGATAGATCAACAGGCGATCGGTTCTGGCGCCATAGGCGAGGGTCACCGAGTGCATCCCATCGTGCGGCAGGCTCTCGAGAAAGGCCGTGAAGGCCGAGATGCCGGTTCCTCCCGCAAGGAGCACCACGTCGGTGCCACGTCCGACAACAAAGTCTCCGTAGGGCATCTTGATCCAGACCTGCTGTCCTTCGACGAGTTCGCGCTCCATCCGCTCGGTGAAACGCCCGCGGACGGAGTAGGAGATGCGGAGCAGGTCTGGCTGAGACGGCGGGCTTGCGATCGAGAAGACGCGAGAGTCCGGCCAGAACCGGCTCGGGTCGTAGTGGTCGAGGGCCAGGTGCAGGAACTGTCCAGCCCGAAAGCGCGGCGCCGGCCCTTCGGGCCGCAGCGCCACGGTGTACACGCGGTCACCGTGATTCACGATCTGCTCGACCTGGCAGGCCAGCTTCTGCGTCACGGTCCGACCTTGTGCCCCACAACCATAGTCAGGCCGTCTGCAGGCCGTCGCCACGCATGAAGCGCGCGAACACGTCGGCCACGTGATCGAGCTGCGCTTGGTCGAGGCCAGGATAGACGCCCACGAAGAACGTGCTCGTTGTCACCGTGTCGCTGTTGGTCAACGGGCCGACCAGCCGGTGCGGTATGTCCTGGAACGCGGGGTGACGAAGCAGGTTGCCGGCAAACAGGCTGCGCGTCTCTACCCGGTGCCCTTCGAGAAAACGGACCAGGTCGTCGCGCGTGAATCCGGCGCCGTCACGCACGGTGATGACGAACCCGAACCATGACGGGTCCGAGTGGGCGGTGGGCGAGGGCAGCAACAGCCGGTCCGCGTAGGGCCGCAGAATCTCCAGCAAACGGTTGAAGTTGGCCTTGCGACGCGCGATGAAGCCGTCGAGTTTCTGCAGCTGCGCGCAGCCGATGGCCGCCTGCATGTCGGTGACTTTCAGGTTGTACCCGAGATGGCTGTACACGTACTTGTGATCGAAACCGCGCGGAAGCGTCCCGAACTGCTGGCTGAATCGTGTGCCGCACGTGTTGTTCTCGCCGCCCGCGCAGTAGCAGTCCCGCCCCCAGTCGCGGATCGAGCGCGCGATGCGCGCCAGCGCGTCATCATTGGTCACGACCGCGCCGCCTTCGCCCATGGTGATGTGGTGAGCGGGGTAGAACGACGAGGTGGCCAGGTGCCCGAACGTCCCGGTCAATCGTCCGCGATAGCGGGAGCCGAGCGCGTCGCAGTTGTCCTCGACGACCCACAGGTCGTGCCTGGCTGCGAGCTCCGCGACCAGATCGAGATCGAACGGCACGCCGAGGGTGTGCGCCATCATGATCGCGCGGGTCTTCGGGCCGATCGCCTTGCGCAACTGGTCCGGCTTCGCCGTGTAATCGCCGAGGTTGATGTCGACAAACACCGGGACCAGATTGTTCTGCAGGATTGGGGCGACCGTGGTGGGGAAGCCTGCCGCGACCGTCACGACCTCGTCGCCAGGCCGCAGCCGCCGGTCGCCCAGCTTCGGCGAGGTCAGCGCCGTCAACGCCACCAGGTTTGCCGACGACCCGGAGTTCACCAGCAGGGCATGAGAGACGCCCAGGTAGTCGGCAAAGGCCCCTTCGAATCGATCAGCGTAGCGATTGGCCGTCAGGAAGAAGTCCAGGCTGGCGTCGACCAGATTGCACAACTCGTCGGCGTCAAACACACGCCCGGCGTAGTGCACCAGGTCCTTGTCCGGGGCAAACGCCCGATGGGCGAACTGTTCGCCGTGGTACTGGCGCACCAACGCCGCTATCTGTTCGCGAAGTTGATCGGCAGTCGGCACGTCGTCTTGTCCTCGAGCAGTGGCCACTGGCACGGAGGGCCCGAAATTACTTTATCGGGCGCCGCACGGTGTCACGGTAGCATACCGCTCTGGTGACCATGCTCACGCTGACCGTCGGCCGTCGAGCCAGCCTGTTGGGGGTGGCGGTGATGGTCGCCATGGTCGCGTGGCATGCCTACGACCTGTCTCCCGACGGCCTGGCCGACCGCAGCGGCAGACTCAAGGGGGCGGACTTCCTTCAGTTCTACACCTACGGCCAGCTGGTGGCGACCGGTCACGGCGATCGGATCTACGAGCCGGCCGCGCATGCCGAGATGGCCCGCACGCGGGTCGACCGGCGCCTGGTGCTGTCGGGGTTGCGCCCAAACCACGCACCGCTGGTCGCCTGGCTGGCCGCACCGCTGACCGGACTCCCGTTCCTCCGCGCGCTGTTGTTCTTCTCCGTCGCGTCGGCCCTGATCTACCTGGTGTCCGTCGCCGGCCTGGCGCTCCAGACGTCTCGCCTCAGCGCCCATGTCGGCACCCTGATCGCCATCGCGGCCAGTTGGCCCGCGCTGTACATCACGCTCCGGTACGGGCAGGTGAGCGCCGTGGCCCTGGCGCTTGTCGCCATGGCCGCCGTGCTGTCCGCGCGGTCGAAGGCGGTGGCCAGCGGCCTGGTACTGGGTCTGCTGGTCTACAAGCCGAACCTTCTGGTAGTGCCTGTCCTGGCGTTTGCTCTGACACGCCAATGGCGGCTGCTGGCGGGCCTGCTGGCCGGGGCCGCCGCCGAACTTGCGCTGAGCCTGTCGCTGGCCGGACCTGCCGTCATGCGACAGTACGTCGAGATGCTCGCGGCACTGGCGCGGCACCCAGAGCTGGTGCAGATGTTTCCTGCCGAGTCCCATTCGCTTCGCGGGGCCGCACGTCTGGTGGTGCCATGGTCTCCGCTTGTCGACGCCATCGGCCTGCTGGCAATTCCCGCCGTGCTCTGGCTGACTGCGCGGGTGTGGCGCGCCAACACCGATTGGCGGCCCAGATGGGCGTCGCTGGTCACGGCGATGCTGCTGGCGAGCCCCCACCTGCTCACGTACGACTTGCTGATCATCGCAGCTGCCGTCGTGCTTGTCGTGGACTGGCTCCTGGAGCGGGCGGGCGAGGTGCCACGCGGCCCATGGCGATGGGCGCTCGCGTTGCTGTTTGTCGGCGCATGGCCGGGCCCGCTGCTGGCAGAGGTCTATCACGTGCAGGTGTCGACGCTGGGCATGTCCCTGATGCTCTGGCTCCTCACACGCTCTTCGAGGCCTCATGCTTAAGCGGTCCACGCTTCGGTTAAACGCCGTGTCGCTCGCCGTCGCCAGCTTCGCCGTGCTGGCCTGGTTGCACGCCGTGCCGGGGCTGTTCGACCGTTTCGGCACGCTGCGCGGCGTGGACTTCCTTCAGTTCTACGCGGCGGGCTGGCAGGTCGCCCACGGGCAGTCGTCGCACTTGTACGACTGGGACGCGTTTGCCCGCTTGTTGCCCACCTTTGCGCCCGGTATCGGCGACCTCCTGTTTCTGTCGGTCTACCCGCCGCAGCTCGCCCTGCTGTTTGCGCCGCTTGGAAGACTGTCGTATTTGCCGGCGCTGGCCCTCTGGACTCTCGTTTCTGTCGCCCTTTACCTCGGCTCGGCGCGGGCCCTTCTGCGGACGCTACCTGCGCTCGAACCGTATCGGCTCGAAGCCTGGTGCTTTGCGACCGGGTTCACGCCCTTCCTGCAGCTCGTGGCGCACGGCCAGATCGCGTCGCTGGCGCTTCCGCTGTTGGTCGCCGCGCGATATGCCCTTCGGGTCAGTCAACCTCTGATGGTCGGCCTCGCGCTCGGCAGCTTGATCTTCAAGCCGCAGCTGGGCACGTTTGCGCTGGCAGCACTCGTGTTCTGGCCCTCGTGGCGCCTGCTGGCTGGGCTGACGATCGCCGCCACGGCGCAGCTAGTTCTGGTCGCGGTGATGTTGGGCACGGGCTCGCTAGGGGACTATCTCGGCGTCGTGCAACGGCTCGCGAGGTCGCCGGGAGTGTTCGAGCACAAGCTCTGGGCGATGCACAGCCTGCGAAGCGCCTTCGAACTGATACTGGGTCAGACCCGCATGGCGACCGCGTGCTGGCTGCTTGGTGTGGCGGGCGTTGTCTGGCTCGGGCGCCGCGCCTGGTCGCGTCATCAATCGCCTGATGTGCGCTTCGCGCTCATCTGCCTGGTCGGCCTGCTGCTGAACCCGCACCTCTACATCTACGACCTCGTGCTGATGGCGGTCCCTCTGGCGTGCCTTGCGGCCTGGCTCGTAGAACGTCACGACGCGGCGGATACGTCCGTGCAGTACCTGGCCTTCGCACTCGTGTGGGTACCTCTGTTGGGCCCCCTGGCCGCCATCACCCACGTTCAGTTGACATCGCCAGCGATGGTTGCACTACTCTGGCTCCTCGCGCGATCTTCGACTACGATTCTTGGCCATGAGTGACGTCCGGCTGTGAAGACGCTGACCCGTTTTGCCAAGATCCGTGTCGACGTCTGGGAGGTGCTCCTGGTCGGCGCCCTGTTGGTAATGCTTCCGTTCGTGTTCCGCGGAGGCCGGCCAACCTCTGAGCGTGAGTTGGAACCGTACAGCGCGCGCTACGGTCCCGACCACCAGTCCGAGGACGCAGAGGAATGGTTCATTCGCGACTTCTTCGCCGATCGCCGCGGCGGATTCTTCGTGGATGTCGGCGCCAACGACCCCAGGAAGTTCAGCAAGACCTGGTACATCGAGAGGCAGCTGGGATGGTCCGGCATCGCGGTCGAGCCGCTCGCCCAGTTCGCGGCGGCGTACAAGACCGAACGTCCGCGTACGCGGTTCCGCTCGTTCTTCGTCTCCGACGTTTCCGATGCCGCCGCACGGCTCTACGTCATCAGCGGGAACACCGCGGTATCGTCCTCGGATCCCAACTTCACGGGTTCGTTTGGCACGCCGGACCGGGTCGAGACGGTGCCAACTATCAAGCTGAACGATCTGCTCGACAAGGAGGGCGTGACGGCAATCGACTTTCTCAACGTGGACATCGAGTTGCACGAGCCGATGGCTCTGAAGGGATTCGACGTCACGCGCTACAAGCCCGCTCTGGTGTGCATCGAGGCCTTGTTGCCCGTGCGGCAGCAGATCCTCGACTACTTCGCCCGGCACCAGTACGTGGTCGTCGGAAAGTACCTGCGCGCCGATTCGGAAAACCTGTACTTCATGCCTCTCGGCGGTTGACGTGGGCGCCGTCGCGGGCGGGCACATCTCCTGGCGCGGTCTAATCCCGGGTGCCGTCGTGGTTGCCGCAGTGCTGGGGCTGGCCGTCCTCCTGCCTCTGACGCCCGACACGTTTCAGAACGCCTGGGCACTCTCGCGGGACGGCGAGGCGTTTGTGACGCTGCCCGCCGTGGGGCCCACCGACACCGGGATCGCGCTCGATCTCTACCGACGTCTCATGCAGGCGTGTCTGGCCGCCGCCTGGGTGGCGTGGGTGGTCGCGGCGGCCCTCGCGCAACGTGACGCTCCGCCCCGGGCATGGACCGCGTGGGCGCTGGCCGCACTCGGCGTCGCGCTGGCTGTTGCGGCACTCCCCCCGATGCTGTCCGGTGACGCGCTGGCGTATGTGGCCTATGGCCGGCTTCCAGGCCTGCACGGGCTCAACCCGTATCTCGAGGGCGGCCAGGCCCTCGCGGCCCGCGGAGACCCGTCGGCGCGCTTCCTGGTGTGGGACACGCCCCTGCCGTACGGGCCCCTGTGGGCCCTGCTCGCCGCGGCCGTTGCGAAGATCGGTTTGGGTCTCCACGCCGAGTTGCTCGCGCACAAGACATGGGCAGGCCTCGCCCTGCTTGGCGCGGCGGCGGCCGGTAGCCGGCTCGCCGCGCTCCGCGGCGCGCCGCTCGGTTCCTGGGCGCCGCTGGTCATCGCGCTCAACCCCCTCCTGCTGATCGAGGGCCCTGGCTCAGGTCATAACGACATCGTGATGGTCGCACTGCTCCTGTGGGCCGCGGTGAAGTCGGCACGCCACCACGCGGTCGGCGCCGCCATCGTCGTTGGCTTGGCCGTAGCGATCAAGCCGGTCGCCCTGCTGGCGGTGCCGCTGGTCATTGCGGCGCACGCCCGGCCTTCTGCGGGCATGTCCACCGCGCTACGGGCCATCACGTTGCTGGCGTTGACGCTGATGCCCACGCTCGTGCTGTCACTGCCGTTTGGCGGGCCCGCCGTACTCGCGCGCGCGATTGTCAGCCGCGCCGCCGTTGCCCACACCCAGATGCCGCTGATGATTGCGGGCGCGCTGGCCGGAGCCTGCGCGTACGCGGTCTGGCGAATGCGTCAGGGTGTTCCGACGACGCCGGCCGCCTGGCTCGACGGCTGGGTTCCTGTGGCGCTGGCCGTGGGCGTCGTGGCCATGCCGCTGAACTTCCCGTGGTATCTCACGTGGGCGGTGGCGCCTGCGTTGACCCTGCCTGGCAGGCACGGTCTAGGCGCGGTCGCCGCGACCACCGTGGCCGGGGTCATCTTGATGTGGCGTTACACCATCCCCATTTGATGGCGTTTCAGTCGAGCGAAACCATGTTGGCCGGATTCGTTCGGTTCTGACTCGTCTGCCGGCCCCTCGCTATACCTCCGAAGGAGACTTTGTGAACACTAGCTGTGTCGGGAGAGTCCGCTTCGATATTCTGGAGCTTGCCGCAGCCGTACTCTTGGCAGTGATCGTGACGGTCGCCGTGCACCCGTACGTGACGCTGCCCAACGACGAGCCAAGCCTGGTCGAAGCTGACCTTCTTGGCGGCTCTTGCAGAAGCGCTTTGGACTCAGGCGATACTCACAAGGCCCTGAGGAATGGCTGATCAGGGACTTTTTCGACGACCGTCGAAATGGAGTCTTTGTCGATGTCGGGGCGTACCATCCCGTGAAATACAGCAACAGCTATCGTCTGGAACGCGACCTGGGCTGGTCGGGAGTCGCCGTCGACGCCCTGGAGCAGTTCGCGAAACCGTTTGTCGGCGACTCGGACCATGGTGAAGCCACGCTGCACGTTGACCCCGAGCAGGCGCTGATCTCATCGGGTGACGAGGGTTTCACGGCCACCTTCACCAGCAAAGCCGTTCCGATTCAGGTGCGCCGCCGGACATTGGATTCGATCCTTCGAGAGGCCGGGATTCAGAAGGTGGACTTCGTGTCCTTGGACATCGAGCTCGGAGAGCCCGCGGCCCCGCGAGCGTTCAATCTCGCGTATTACAAGCCCGAACTGCTGTGCATCGAAGCGCATGCGAAGTCCCGACAGGCGATTCTCGACATCATGGCGCGCGCGGGGTATGTGGTAGTAGGACGGTATCTACGAGTAGACGAGCCCAACATCTACTTCATGCCACTAAGGCCATCGTAACCTGGCGCCAGTGCCTTCAGGTGGCGCGTCGTCGGTGGCCCCGCCAGACCAGTTGCGCTGCGATTGTGTAGTTCCACACCGAGCCGATGACGATGCCGACAAGCGTCGCCGGGGCCCAGTGGACGCCGAATTGTCGCAGCGCGCTGGCAACAGCAAGCTGCGCCAGCAGCGCAATCGAGCAGACAACGTAAAACAACAACAGGCCGGTGACGATCTCGGCGCCGCGCATACGCGCGGAACGGAAAGTGAGGGCGTTATTCAGGAAGAAGTTGAGGGCCACCGTGAGCAGCGCGCCGATGGCCTGGGCGCGGAAGAAATCCACCCCCCACACGCGCAACAGCAAGGCAGCGGCCACGAAGTTGAAGAACATCCCGGCGGTGCCCACGAGGCCAAAGAGAAAGTACGTCGGCGGGATCCAGCCTCCGGTGAGCTTGTCGAACAGCAGTTCGAGATACTCTAACTCGACGACGATATCCAGCTTGGAGTCGCCGTGCGCGCGACTACGAAACTGATAGCCGACCTCGCCGACGCGCACTGGACGTCTGGCCGACGCCAGCAGGTCGACCAGGACCTTGAAACCGATGGCGCTCAGCGAGTGGGCGACCTCGTCGAAGAACCCTCGCGTCAGCACGAAGTACCCGCTCATCGGATCCGAGATGTGCGTGTGCGAGATCGCGTGGAAGAGCCGGCGTCCGGCGTTGCTCAACTTCACACGGTCGCTCGACAGGTCGCCCATGCCGCCCTCGCCCGTGTGGCGGCTGCCCACCACCAGGTCCAGGCCGTCCGCGCGCAACTTGGCGAGCATCGCCGGCAGGATGCGCTCGTCGTGTTGCAGGTCGGCGTCGATCACCGCGATGTACGGGCTGCTGGTGGATAGGGCCCCCTCGACGACCGCCGAGGCCAGTCCGCGACGTCCGATGCGCTGGATGACCCTGATGCGCGGGTTGTCTTGCGCCAGGCGCCGGGCCAGCGCGCCAGTGCCATCTGGCGAGTCGTCGTCGACGACCACGACTTCGTAGTCGATGCCGTCAAGGGTCGAGGCGAGCGCGGCGGTCAGCGGAGCCAGGTTGTCCCGCTCGTTGAACGCCGGCACGATCACAGAGAGCTGGGGCATGAAGGCGCTTAACGCGTCCACAAGTACAGCGTACGTTGGCCGCCGGGCAGAGTGAGCTGCGACTCGATCCGTGCGTGGCGCGCCAGCAGCGCCTCGAACTGCAGCTGTGTGTAGTCGTCGTAGACGTCGGGGCGCAACGCCAGCAGGCGCTTGACCATCGAGTCGTCACGGCCTACCCACTCGACGACCCCCGACCTGGTGAGCGAGGTCAGCAGGCCGAGTCCTTCGGACAGCGGGATGCCGCCGCTGATGCGCAGGTGATGAATCAGCGCCAGCGCGAGGCCGAAATCCCCGCACAGGCGGTCCAGCAGCGACTTGCGTTCGATGAGCCGCCAGCCGATCGCCGGGGTGGGCTTGGTGAGGTCCGCGACCAGCGGCGAGAAGTTGGTATCCGCGCCGGCCGTGCGATAGAGCGCGTCGATGCTGGCGGCGCTGATGTCGACTGCGACCACGCGTGCGCCGGTGGCGCGCGCCAGCCGGGCGTACTGGCCGGTGTTGGTGCCCAGGTCGAGCACCGTGGCCGGCGCCAGCTTCTCGATCCCCGCGCGCACGAAGCCTTCCTTGGCCCTCACGCCCTCGTCGTCGTAGGTATGCGTCTGGACGTAGGAGGACCACTCGTCACCGGCGGGCAGCGGGAGCTTCTCCACGACGCCGCGCAGCTTCCGCACCTGCGCGACGACGGCTGCGACGGGGTACTTGATGGAGGCGCCGGCCTTACCGACATCCTCGGCGCGGCCGCCGAAGCGGCGTTCGAGGCTGGCCTGGAGGGCCACGTTGGTCAGCACGCCCGGTTTCAGCCGATCGCGCAGGCGGAACAGCGGCGCCACGACATCCACGGGAATCTCGCCCAGGCCCGACAGCAGCAGCGGGCGCGCGTCCATGCCGCGATACGACGCCATGAACAGCGGGAACAGGAACGCGCGGCAGAACTGCGCGTAGCCGGCCCAGAGCGACCCTTCCCTGCGCGGCTCGAGCGAGTGCACGTCCACAAGACGCGGCACGGTGCCGTCGAAGACGACGTTGAACGAGGTGGCGTCCTTCAGGACGTAACCGCGGGTCAGGCACGATTCCAGCGCGCGCAGCGTAACCAGAGCCGCGTCGCGGAGCATCGAGAAGCTCCACTCATAGCTGTAGGTCACCAGCGGCAGTTGCGCCTGACGGATGACGTACTCGCCGGCGTCGGCCGGTGAGAGACCGGCGTCTTCACTCTTGACGATGGTGATGGGGACAAACAGGCCTTGCTGCTCGAGGTCGTCGAGCAGGCCCGAACTGCGCGCCGCGTGAAGGCTGGCGAGCGCCTCGACTGATGCCGTGCGGAAAATCGCGCCGTCGTGGCGGAACAG
>JAENWD010000068.1 GCA_016650245.1 Vicinamibacteria bacterium | reverse complement strand
TTTGTGGACGAGCGGCTGGTGGCGCTCGACGCGGGCGTCGACGTGTTCCGCCGGCAGCGACACTTCATCGAACGGCTCCGGGGTCCGCTGCGGCAAGCATGGCTCGCCTCGCGCGATTTGCCGCATCTGGGTCACGCCGGCGCGCTACGCCTGTTGCTGTTCACCGGCGACAGCCCGAATGTCCCAGTCGATGCCGGGATGGCTCGCATTGCCACACGCCTTGGGCTGGCCCCGTCTCAGCCCAACCTGCGCCGTCTGACGCGCGACGTGCGAAGGGCGCTCGACAAGGCCGTGCCGCGCGAGCTGTCGGCCCGGCGCAGAGCGGTGCTCTACCTCCACCACCACGCCGAGCACACCTGCGTGGAGGCGTCGCCGCACTGCGGGGTGTGTCCGCTCGTCGAGGGGTGCGCCGAGGGCCAGCGCAACGTGAGGCCCGACGTCAGCCTATAGCCCTAGTTCAGCGACGCCATTCGCCGGCGCAGATCTTTGACGTGGTCCCACACCTGTTTGCGCTCGTCGCGCTCGTCGTCGCTGACTGGCGCCAGGCGCAGCCAGGTTTCCAGATCCCGCAGCGCCCAGGCGCATTCTTGAAGGTGCGAGGCCAACAGCCCGCGGTCGCGCAGCTCGGTGAGCGCCGCCGGGTCCAGCGCCACGAGCAGGTCGGTGACGGCGTGCGCCTGCGCAAACGATCGCAGTCGCACGTACGCACGCTTCAGGTTCGACAGCATCCGCAAGAGGATGTCGCGCTTGCCGGCGGTGCCAAACATGCCGAGCTCGAGCATGGCTTCTACGCCCTGGTGCGTGCGCAGCAAGCCTACACAATCCGCGTCGGTGAGCAATGTGCCTGCGTGAAACGGGTCGAGCAGCAGCGGGGCGCTGTCGGTCTGGTCGGCGGCGTCAGGCAGACAGCGGACCAGGAAATGCCCTGGGAAGTTGACGCCCTCCACCACCAGGCCGGCGCGCCGTGCGACGTCGATGAAGACCACCGCCAGCGTGATCGGGATGCCCATGCGACGCGACAGCACGTCGTTGAACAGGCTGTTGCGGGGGTCGTCGTACTGCTCGTGGTTGCCGACGAAGCCAAGCTGCCCATACACGAACTCGGTGACGATCCGCAGGCGTGTACGCCAGGGCGGCGAGCCTCCCAGGCCGATCTCGAGGTGGTCCCGCGCGGTGTCGCCCATTTGCCGAAGCTGGCGCAGAAACGGCGACGGGTCGAGATCGGGATACGCCACTCGTGCCATCAGCAGGGCGCAGTGCGGCAGGTTGTCCTCGCCGCTGGTCGCCGCGGCCACGAACTCGTCGACCAGGGGCGGTTTCACTGGTGTACCTCGGCCTTGCCGGCACGGTCGCTGGCGGCCAGCGCATCGAGCAGCGCGAGCGTCACGTGCGAGATGTCGGTCAGCACACGCTCCGCTTCTATCAGGCTTTCGGCCGGGAAACTGGTGGCCAGCCCCAACGTACGCAGCCCGGCGGCTCGCGCCGACCGCAGGCCCGTGCGCGAATCCTCGATGGCGACCACGCGCGAGGGATCGATCCGCCGGTTGACGCTGCGCGACATCTGCTCAACTGCGGTGGCGTACGGGTCTGGCGCCGGCTTGCCCTTCGGCGTCTCACCGGCGGCGACGATGACCGGCACCAGCGCGCGGAGGCCGGCGCCGTCGAGGATCTGCTCGATCTCGTGCCGCAACGCGCCCGATGCGATTGCGATGGGCACGGCGGCGGATACCGTCGTCAAGCAGCCCGCGGCGCCGTCAAACAGCACGTCGCCCTCGCGCACCAGACGCAGGAAGATCTCGGTCTTCCGAGCGACGAGCGCCGTCAGGCGGTCTCCGGCGATGTCGAGCCCCCTGTCGCGCGCGAGCGCTTCGAACACGCCGATGTCGTCAAATCCGAGGTATCGCTCGTAGTACACGCTGGCCGAAAGGGGCAGGCCTTCCTGGGCGAGGAGGATCTGGTAGACCCGAAGGTGCAGCGGCTCGCTGTTGGCGATCACCCCGTCGAAGTCGAAGACCACTCCTTCCAGCGTCACTTCACTTTCTCTCCGGCGCGAATCGGCACCTGCAGGCGGTTGGCCCGCGGTGGATAGGGACAGTCGTACGTCGGATTGTAGTAGCAGTACGGGTTGTACGCGCGGTTGAAGTCGATGAGGTAGATGCCGGTGCGGGTCCGATCGAGGTCCAGGTACCTGCCGGCCACATAGGTCTCGCCGCCGCTGCTCAGATCGGTGAACGGCACGAAGAGCCGGTTGAGGTCTGCCGAGCCTGCCTCGACGAATGCGCCCAGCGACAACGTCTCGCCGCGTACGGTGAACTCGAGCGTGCCGACGAGCTGCATGTTCCGGCGCTGCCCGGTGGAGGTGGGCATCACGATGGATGCGCGATCGGTCGAGACACGCAGCACGGCCGGGACGCGATAGGCGAACGCCGGCGGAAAGTACGCCAGCGGCAGCAGCGCCGGCCGCTTGTCGGCCGGCACAGGCGAGTCGGGCTGCAGAAAGGCGTGGTCCTTGGCGGCGCGGAACGCCTGCACGTCGCGCAGGAAGCTCGCTTCGTCATCAGCAGGCGTCGGCGCGCACGCCACGGAGGCTGCGAGCACGAGCGCGAGCCGAACTCGATTCACGTCATCAGGATATGCCACAGAGGCACAGAGATCACAGAGCCCGACACGTGGCTGCCGTTCTCCGTGGCCCCGCGGCTAAGCGAACACGTACCCACCCCGCTGCACGGTAGCGTCAGCCAGCCGCCTGCGTGCCCCGACGGTGTCGGCGGGCACGGTCTTGAGCAGGCGACGCAGCGCAGCCAGGTTCGTCCGCAGCACGTCGCCCTCCGCGATGGCGGCCAGGACCTGTCGTGCGGTCATCTCGACCCGCAAGGAGGCATCGCTGACGAACGCGCGCGCCGCGTCCTCGTGCGATGCCGCGGCGGCCGAACCGGCAGCCGCCTGCGCGCGCAACACGGCGCTTTCGGCCAAGTAGGTGTCGGTGGCCAGGTCGGCCAGCCACAACAGCACCTCCTGCTCGTCCTGCAGCTTGGCGCCGAAGCGCTGCATCGCGGCGCCCAGCCCGAGCAATGTGACCTTCTTGAACGCCTCTACCGCTCTGGCCTCACCCGCAAGCGGCGTGCTGTCGCCAGAGTCCAGGCTCGGCGGCGCCGGGCTCATCACGTCGTCCATCAGCCGCTTGGCCGCGGGAATCAGCGCGAGCTCGCCCTTGAGCGCCCGCTTCATCAACATGCCGGGAATCAGCAGGCGGTTGATCTCGTTGGTGCCCTCGAAGATGCGGTTCACCCGCCCGTCGCGGTAGTGCCGCTCGGCCGGGTAGTCGCGGACGAACCCGTTGCCGCCGTGGATCTGCACGTTCTCGTCGAGCACGAAGTCCAGCACTTCGCTGCCAGCGATTTTGGCAATCGAGGCCTCGACGGCAAACTCCTCCAGCGCGGCC
>JAENWD010000067.1 GCA_016650245.1 Vicinamibacteria bacterium | reverse complement strand
GACCATCCGCATTCAGTAGCTACGTCCGTGATCGGGCGTGGACCGTGGGACGCTACTGCGTCAGCGAGCGACGGGCCGTGCGGACCGCACACGTGTGGCGCTCCAGCCTGCGGTACGCACGTCGACGCTGACGGCGAAAGTCATGGCCTTGCGCAGTTCGTCGTCGGTGACGTTCAGGTATCGCTCGGTCTGCTTGATGTCGGCGCTTCGACCTTCCCGGATACGGTCCGACGGTGTGCGTGGACCCTCCTGCCTTTGACGCCTTCCCCGAAAGGTCCAGGCGCCGCGCACCTTGCCTTCGCAGCGCGAACTGGTTCCGACTGACAAATGGTAGACAATCAGTGGCGGCGCGAGGAGCACAAGCCATGGCACCTAAACTCAAGACCAAGGCCACCACCATTGACGAGTACCTCTCTGCCTTGAGCGACGACAAACGAGCCGCGCTCGAGAAACTTCGGAAGACCATTCAGACTGCTGCGCCCAGGGCTGAAGAGTGCATCAGCTATTCGCTCCCCGCGTTCCGCCTGGACAAGAGGATGCTCGTGGCCTTCGGCGCTAGAGCGAATCACTGCGGCTTTTACCCCATGAGCGCGTCCACGGTGGCCGCGTTCAAGAACGAGCTCACGGGCTACGAGACCAGCCAGGGCACCATCCGCTTTCAACCCGATCGCCCGCTGCCGGCCGCCCTGGTGCGGAAGCTGGTCAGGGCCCGGATCGCGGAGAATGCCGATTGATGCTCAGCGGAGCAGAACGTCAGTCGGCCGTCCGGACGGCCCTTGCGGGCCTGATCGGCAACGTCCTCGAGTGGTTCGACTTCGCCGTCTACGGGTATTTCGCCAGCGACATCGGCCGCCAGTTCTTTCCGCAATCGAGCGCGACCGCTCAGCAGCTGCTTGCCTTCGCGGTGTTTGCGCTCGGATTCGGCGCGCGCCCAATCGGCAGCCTGGTGCTCGGGACCATCGGCGATCGCATCGGACGACGCGCGCTGCTGACGCTGTCGATTGCGCTGATGGGCGGCGCAACGCTGCTGATCGGGTTGCTCCCGACCTACGCACAGATCGGCGTTGCCGCACCGCTCCTGCTCGTGGCGCTGCGCGTCGTGCAGGGCTTCTCGCTGGGCGGAGAGTTCACCGGATCGATGGTCTACACGACCGAGCAGGCCACGCCCGCGCTGCGCGGCCTGATCAGCAGCTCCACCGCGGCGGGCACGACCCTGGGGTTCATCCTCGGATCCGCATCGGCCTGGCTGGTCAACGTGTCCCTGAGCGCAGAGCAAGCATCGACCTGGGGCTGGCGCATTCCGTTCATCGCGAGCGTGAGCCTGTGCGTGCTCGGATGGCTCCTGCGTCGCGGCATTCACGAGTCGCCCGAAGGACTGAAAGCCGCCGAGATCCGTCCGCCGCTGCTGCCGTCGCTGCTTGCCGACTGGCGGCCCATCCTGCAGACGTTCGGCATCGTCGCCATGACCAACGCGGCGTACTACCTGACGTTCACGTACGCCGTCGAGCGGCGCAAGCATCTGACCGGCGAAGGGGGAGAGGTATTTCTACTCGCGAACACGGCCAGCCTCTTCCTGGTGCTCCTGGCCAAGCCACTGGGCGGCTGGCTGTCGGACATAGTCGGCCGGCGCAGGCTGATGATGGCGCTCACGGTGGTCACGATGTCGGTCGTCTACGTGGCGCTGAACGCGATGCTGTACGGCACACCGCGCCATTTTATTTTCGGCCAGCTTCTGATGGCGGTGCCACTCGGCATGGCGCTCGGCCTTCAGGGGGCGATGCTGGTGGAGATCTTCCCGTTGCGGACCAGGATCACGTCGATGAGCCTGGCGTACAGCGTCACGCTGGCGCTGGCCGGCGGCACCGCGCCACTGGTGGCCGCGTGGCTGATCGACGCGTTCGGACAACCGCTCGCACCCGCCTACTACATCATGCTGTACGGCGCGATTGGCCTGGCGGTGATGTGGCCGATGAACGAGACCAACGCCCGTCGGCTCGACGTGTAGCCGCGCGCTACTTCGTGGCCTCCTGCAGGTACGCGACGAGGATATTCACGTCGTCGTCGCTGTACTTCTCCAGCAGCGTCAGGTGCTGCCGACGTCCCGCAGCGATCGCACCGGCGTCAACAGACGCGGCTGGCGGGGGCGGGCCCAGGACGCGCGCCCGTAGCGTCGCTGCGTCGTAATTCGTCGCAAGCCCCTTCAAGTTGCCGGTCACTGCATGGCAGCTCGCGCAGTTCGCCGCGAAGTAGGTTCGACCCGCAGCGGCGTCGCCGGCCGCAACCGACGCTCCCATCAACTCTTTGTGCCGGCCGAGCTGCCGCAGGTAGTGGATGTACGCTGCCAGCTCCTCTACCTCCTGGTTCGTCAGGTCTGGATAGGCCGGCATTGACGTCTGAAG
Organism: Vicinamibacteria bacterium; assembly: GCA_016650245.1. Classification (GTDB taxonomy): domain Bacteria; phylum Acidobacteriota; class Vicinamibacteria; order Vicinamibacterales; family JAENWD01; genus JAENWD01. Next base: position 1,641 of record JAENWD010000067.1, on the reverse strand, counting down.
GTTGGGGATGCCCGCGCGGACCACTGCGCCAATGACGTTGCCGTTCTCGTCCGCGCCGACCAGCGGCGAGTGCAACAGGACTGCGGCGCCCATCGTCGCCTTCGTCAGGTCCACGCCGTGGCAGAAGTGACAGGTGTTCAACACGTACACCGCCCGGCCACGCTCCAGCGCAACGGTCGGCGCGGGCATCCCGCCGGCGTCTGGCTTGCCAGGCACGACCTGCGCCCCAATGACGACGGGAAGCAGCGCGAGCAGCGCCACGAGCGCTAGGCCAGGGCCTGCCGGCAGTACTCGAGACATCGTTTGACCTCCTCGACCGAGAACCGGAACGAGCCGTACTCGTACTCGAGATAGCAGCGAATGGGGTAATGGTTGTCCCTGATGAGCCGCAACACCTCTTTGATCGGCGTGTCTCCCCGCCCGAACGGCCGGCTGGGTCCGTTGTTGCGCTTGCGGTCGCGGATGTGGATGTTCACGATCCGGTCGTGGTGCGTCTTGATGAAGGCCACCGGGTCGTTGTTGCCCGCGACGAAATGGCCGATGTCGAGCGTGACCTTGAAGTAGTCCGACATCGCCAGCGCCTTCTCGAAGCTCGCGGGTGTCGCGAACTGATCGGGGTCAACCAGGTTGTTGTGGTTGTGCATGGCCACGAACATCTTGTGCCGCTCTACGAAGGGCACCAGTCGCTTTGCCTCGGTCAACACCGTGGACGAGCTGAACCCTGTGACCCCCAACGCCACGGCGGCCTCGAACGTGCGATCCCGCTCCTGGTCCGTGAAGGTCTCGTTGAAGTTGACGTTGTACAGGTGGATGTTGAGGCCAGCGTCGTCGAACTGCTTTCGGACCGCGCGGTAGTAGTCCATCGGCACCGTCAGGCGCCAGTGGCGGGCCTGCTCGCGCACCTTCTGAAAGCCGGGCGCCCGTCGCGACTGCACCCACCAGCCGGTCGTGTAGCTCGCCCACGGCTCGACGTGGCCCGACATGATCTCGCATTCGCCGAGGCCGATCTCCACCATGTTCTTGACGATCGTCGGGATCAGCCGAGGATCGCCGGCCGGCGGCAGGTCGTGGAAGCTGAAGGTCTCGAGGCCAAACCGGACGGCGTCGGCCGCGCGCTCCCAGGGTGGTGGTGGCGACACGAGCGCCGACAGCGGCAACCCCGCAATCACTCCGCCGAACTGTCGTCTCGATAACATCCCCGCTCCTTCACTCGAGATACGCGTCGATGGTCTCGATGGTCCCGTCGGCCCGGTGCTTCAACTCGACGACCTTGACGTTTCGCAGGTGCGTCTGTCCGCCCGAGATCTGGGCGTCGTGGTAGAACAGGTACCACTTCCCCTGGACCTGGACGATCGAGTGGTGATTGGTCCAGCCAAGCACCGGCTCCAGGATCCTGCCTCGATATGTGAACGGGCCGTACGGGGAGTCGCCGGTCGCATACACGATGAAGTGGGTGTCGCCGGTCGAGTACGAGAAGTAGTACTTGCCGCCGTGCTGGTGCACCCACGACGCCTCGAAGAAGCGTCGCGCGTTGTCGCCTGACGTCAGCGGTTTGCCGGCCTGGTCGAGGATGACGACGTCGCGGACCTTCTCGGCAAACCCCTTCATGTCGGCGCGCATCAGGGCCACCTTCGGCGTCAG
>JAENWD010000066.1 GCA_016650245.1 Vicinamibacteria bacterium | reverse complement strand
GTCCACATAGACCTTGCCACTGCACAGCACCAGGCGGCGCACGCCCCCCGCACGCTGCAGCGCATCGTCATCCTGAAGCACCGGCTGCCAGCGGCCCTCGGCCAGGTCGCGCGGACGGCTGGCCACCAGCGGATGGCGCAGCAAACTCTTCGGTGTAAGTACGATCAGCGGCAGCGGGTCCGTGAGAAGCAGCACGGCCTGGCGGCGCAGCAGATGGAAATACTGCGCGGCGGTGGTCGGGTAGGCGACGCGCAGGTTGATGTCGGCGGCCGCTTCGAGGAAGCGCTCCACGCGCGCGCTGGAGTGGTCGGGGCCCTGGCCTTCGTAGGCGTGCGGCAGCAGCAGCACCAGCGAGGGCGTCAGCCCCCACTTGGCGCGCCCGGACGTGATGAACTCGTCGATGATGACCTGCGCGCCGTTGATGAAGTCGCCGTACTGCGCTTCCCACACCACTAACCGGCCCGGCGCCTGCAGGTTGTAGCCGACCTCGAAGCCGATGGTCGCGCACTCGGTGAGCGAGCTGTTGTAGATCTCAAACGCCGCCCTGGCTTGCGGGATCCGCTGCAGCGGCACGTCGCGATCGCCGGTGTCGAAGTCGTGGAACACCGCGTGGCGATGGCTGAAGGTGCCACGCTCCACGTCTTCGCCGGTCATCCGGATGCTGATGCCATCCTCCAGGATCGAGGCAAACGCCAGGTCCTCGGCCGCGGCCCAGTCCACCGTGCGCTGGTCGGCCTGGTCGAGCACCGTGCGCCGCTTCTCGCGCAGGCGCTCGAGCTTCTTGTGGATGGTGAAGCCGGCAGGCACCCTGGTGAGTTCCGCGTTGAGCGCCCCGAGACGTTCGAGCGAGACGGCCGTGCGTGCCTGGCGTGCGACGCCGCGCGGCGGCGGCTCGGGATACTCGTCTTTGGGCTGCGCGTTGCGCTTGACGGTTTCCAGCGCCTGCTCGAGCGCCTTCATCGACGAGCTGACAAAGGCCTCGGCCTGCTCGGCCGTCACGCGTCCGGCCTTGACCAGGCGCGTGGCCCAGATCTCGCGCACCGTGGGGTGCGTGTTGATGATCCGGTACATCTCCGGCTGCGTGAACGACGGCTCGTCGCCCTCGTTGTGTCCGTGGCGGCGGTAGCCGACCAGGTCGATCAGCGTGTCGCGCTTGAACTGCGCGCGGTACACCGCCGTCAGCCGCGCCACTTCGATGCACGCGTCCGGGGCGTCGGCGTTGACGTGGAAGATCGGGATCTTGAAGCCTCGCGCCAGGCCGCTGGCGTACGAGGTGGAGTAGCTCTGACGCGCGGTCGCCGTGAAGCCGATCTGGTTGTTGGCGATGATGTGAACGGTGCCGCCGACATCGTAGAGCCGCAGGCGCGACAGGTTCAGTGTCTCGGCGACGATGCCCTGGCCGGGAAAGGCGGCATCACCGTGAATCAACACCGGCAGCGTGATGCCCTTGTCCACCACCGGCGGACCCGGTGCCGTCGTGTCGGTGCACGCCGCGCGCGCCATGCCGATCACCACCGGGTTCACAAACTCGAGGTGGCTCGGGTTGGGCGGCATCGAGATCACGACTTCTGGCGCGGAGGCTTGCTCGCGCACGCGCGCCCGGGCGCCGGCGTGGTACTTCACGTCGCCGGTCCAGCCCAGGTCCTTGCGGAAGGGCTGGTCACCCTGCGCTTCCTTGAACTCGGCGAGGATCTGCACGTAGGTCTTCTGCAACACGTGCGCGAGCACGTTGAGGCGGCCGCGATGCGCCATGCCGATCAGCACGTGGTGCACGCCGGCCTCGGCCGAATCGGCGATGAGCTCGTCGAGAATCGGGACCATGACGTCCAGGCCCTCGATTGAAAAGCGCGTCTTGCCGGGGAAGGCCTTGTGGAGAAACTTCTCGAAGGTCTCGACCTCGGTGATGCGCTCGAGCAGCTCTACCTCGTCTACCGGCTCGTTGGGCGCGCGGAACGTGCCGGCCTCCACGTGATGGCGCAGCCACTCGCGCTCTTCGGGCACGAAGATGTGCGAGAGGTCGAAGCCGATGCTGGAGCAGTAGACCTGGCGCAGCCGCTCGATGGCCTCGGCGGCATGCGCGGCGCCGTCGGCCAGCGGTCCGCCCACCAGGCTGGCGGGCAACTGCTGCAGCTCGGCGTCGGTGACGCCATGCGTTTGGGCACTCAGCGACGGGTCGCCGACCGGCGTCGAGCCCAGCGGGTCGATGGTCGCGGCCAGATGGCCGTACCGACGAATGGACTCGGCCAGATTCACTGCGCCGACGATGGCGCTCAGACCGGGTTGGGTCAGGTTGGGGCGGGTTGGGACGGGTTGGGGCGGGTTGAACTCGGGTTGGCGAGGTGGCCCCAACCGCTCGAACGTCGCGCGCGTGGCAGCGTCTACCGACGAGGGGTCCTGCTGGAACCGCTCGTACAGCTCGAGGACGTACCCTTGGTTGACACCCCCGAATTCGCGCCATTCCGACATAACCGAGCCATTCTATCGCACCGCTTTCAACCCGACCCAACCCGCCCGAACCCGCCCCAACCTGGCCGAACCCGACCGAACCCGTTCCGCCGTTCAGAGAGACTGATTCTTCGACTTCGACCCAGACGGCGGCAGGGTTTTGAGATACGCGAAGATCCTGCTCAGGTCCTCGTCTGGCACTTCCTTGTAGATGCGCGGCATCAGCGGCAGGATCGTGGTGCCGTTGGGCCGGCGGCCTTCGCGGATGGCGGTTTTGAAGTCGGCCTCGGTCCACGCGCCGATGCCGACCGGCGTGAGGTTGGCGGCGTCGGGCATGCCGCCGATGCCGTTGAGCGCCGGGCCGTGGCAGCCGCGGCAGCCGGCGGTGGAGATCACGTAGTCGCCCGCCTTCACCGCCTCTGATCGATCGGCCACCGGCACGAAGGCCACCGCCGCGTGATCGATGAATTCGGCCGACAGCAGCGGGAACTTGTTGGTCACCCCCAGCGCCCGCGCCAGCAGACCCACCACGGGCTGCGGCACCTGGCGGTCGACCGGCGGCACGGACCGGATGTAGGCGATGATCGAGCTCATGTCGGCGGCGGTGAACTTGTAGTCCTGCGACGGCATGAAGATCACGGACCGTCCGTCCTTCTTCACGCCGTGCGTGAGCGCACGCACGAGATCGGCGTCGGAGTACGTCGTGCCGATGCCGCCGCGCCCTGTGGTGAGGTTGGTTCCCCACAGGCGCGTCAGCGGCGTCTCCGCCACCAGCTTGCCGCCCAGGTCCTCGCCGTGGCACTCGACACACAACGACACCTTGTTGACCAGATACCGTCCACGCTCGAGGCTGGCCAGGTCGTTGATCGCGATCTCCAGCGGCGGAGGCGTTACCGTATAGGTCGCATCGATGCGCTGGTTCGACGCGTAGAAGACGTAGCCGATGGCGGCAGCCACAAGGGCCACAAGCAGACACACAAAGTAGAGCAGATACTTGAGCAGTCTCATCATTTGCGCACTCACGATGAATGCGGGGCCAAAGCCCCGCCCCACAACTGAAGGAGTCGGTTACTCCCACTTCGCGCCCGTGGGCGGAAGCGTCTGAGGATATTACGGATGAGCACGCTCGGGTTGGAAGGGGGACAGGGAATTGCGGATTGCAGATTGCGGATTGCAGATTGAGATTACGCGGATTACTGAGGCTATCTTCCCGTCCTCCTGAGGCCCGAGGCTTGAGGCCAGGCCCCCGTCCTCCCGAGGCCCGAGGCTTGAGGCCAGGTCCCCGTCCTCCTGAGGCTAGCTGTGTTAGTTCCAGAGGCTGGCAGCGCAAGTTCCCGAGGCCTACCAAGGAGGCAGCGTCATGAACAGGAACTTCCGCAGGTAGGTATCCTGCGACGCCAGCAGGGCGGCGGCGGTGCCTTCAAAGCAGATGCGGCCCTCGTGGAGCACCATGAAGCTGGTCGGCGTGGCCGTCGCAGATGCCGGCACGACGCGGAGGCGGCCGTCCTGGTGCACAGCCTCGTGGGTGGCCACGTAGAACGCGTCCCGGATCTGGTGCGTGACGACGATCGAGGTGACGTGCTGGTGATCGCGCAGCTTGACGATCTCGTCGTCGACCGTCGTGGCGATGATGGGGTCGAGCCCGGAGGTCGGGTCGTCGAACAGCAGCAGGTTCGGCCGGGCGGCCATGGCCCGGGCGATGGCCACACGCCTTCGCTCTCCGCCGGAGAGCTCCGTCGGCATCCGGTCGATGTGCTGCTCGAGACCGACAAAGCCCAGCACCTGCCCGACCCGGCTGCGCACCTGGTCCCTGGGCATCTCGGTTTCTTCCGAGAGCCGGTATCCGACGTTGTCGGCGACCGTCAACGAGTCAAACAGCGCGTTCTCCTGGAACAGCATGCCGATGTCGGCCCGCATGCCGACGAGCTCGCGCTCGGTCATGCGATCGATCCGCTGACCGCTGACGTGAATCGCGCCCGAGTCCGGGCGCAGCAGCCCGAGAATCAGTTTCAGCACGACGGACTTGCCGGCGCCGCTTGCGCCGAGCAGGATCTTCATGCTGCCTGTCGGGACGCTGAACGACACGTCCCGCAGCACGACGTTGTCGTCGAAGGCGAACGAGACCTTGTCGAAGACGACGGCCGGCGCCGCCACGTCCTGCTCGGCCCGGGGCCGGTCCACTTGCGACGTCGCACGCTCGAGCACGGCGGCTCCCACGGTGTTGTCCCTCCACTTCGATCACGGTGCAAACCCGCCGCCAGCAACGCAGGGGAGCTGTGCTGGAATTTCCTCACGAAACCGAGGCAATTCTCAGGAAACCACGCTGTCTGTCGAAGTTTCCCGCAGCCCCGCCGACGATTCCGCACTCCGCAATTCCGGAGGCTATCGCCCCGGCGTCCCGAGGCTATCTGCGTCAGTTCCAGAGGATAGAATCTCCCAATGCTTCGTCTACTGGTCACTGGCGGGACCTTCGACAAGGAATACGACGAGATCGGCGGGACGCTGTTCTTCAAGGACACCCACGTCACCGAGATGCTGCGGCTGGGGCGCTGCCGTGTGCCGGTGGCGATCGAGACGGTGATGCTGCTCGACAGCCTGCAGATGACCGACGCCGACCGCGCGTCGATTGCCGATCGGTGCCGCGCCTGTGCCGAGACACACATCGTCATCACGCACGGCACCGACACGATGGTGGACACCGCCGCTGTCCTGGCCCGCGGCGTCCCGGACAAGACCATCGTCCTCACCGGCGCGATCATCCCGTATGCATTTGGCAGCTCGGACGGCCTGTTCAATCTGGGCAGCGCGATCTCGTTTGCGCAGGTGCTGCCGGCCGGGGTGTGGGTGGCGATGAACGGGACACACTTCGCCTGGGACAACGTCACGAAGAACAAGGCGGCCGGGACGTTTGAACCGATCGGATGAAACAGGTTCGGCCGGGTGGGGCCTGGTTCGGTCGGGTTGGGGCAGGTTGGCATCGGTTGGTCGGGTTGGCCTGGTTCGGCAACCCGGTCAACCAGCATCAACCCGGCCCAACCTGGCCCCACCCGGCTGAACCTGTAGAATTCGCAGAAGTGTCCAAGCGAATTGCAGCCGTACAAGCCCCCATCATCCCGATTCTGGGCGAGTGGATCCGTCATTCGCCCGGCACGATCTCGCTGGGGCAGGGGATGGTGGCGTACGGGCCTCCGCCGGAGGCGCTGGCGGCGGTGCCGCGGTTTCTGGCCGAGCCAGGGGCGCACCGGTACGGGCCGGTGGAGGGGCTGCCGTCGCTGGTCGAGGCGCTTGCGCACAAGCTGACCACGGAGAACCATCTCGACCTGTCGCGATCGCGCGTGGTGGTCAGCGCCGGCGGCAACCTGGCGTTCATGAACGCGGTGCTGGCCGTCGCGGATCCCGGCGATGAGGTGATCCTGCAGGCGCCCTACTACTTCAACCACGAGATGGCGGTGGTGATGGCGGGGTGCCGGCCGGTGGTGGTGCCCACCGATGCACGCTATCAACTGCAGGTCGACGCGATTGCGGCGGCCATCACGCCGCGCACGCGCGCGGTGGTGACGATCTCACCAAACAACCCGAGCGGAGCCGTCTATCCCGAGGCCGACCTGCGGGCGGTGAACGCGCTGTGCGGCGCGCGCGGCGTGTGGCACATCCACGACGAGGTCTACGAGTACTTCACCTACGGCCTGCCGCACTTCTCGCCGGCTTCGATTCCGGGGGCGGATGCGTACACGATCTCGCTCTTCTCTCTGTCGAAGGCGTACGGCTTTGCCAGCTGGCGCATCGGGTACATGACGATCCCCGAGTCGCTGTGGATGGCGGTGAACAAGATCCAGGACACGCTGCTCATCTGCCCGCCGCACGTTTCGCAGGCCGCCGCGCTTGGTGCGCTGGGCGCGGGCCGTGCGTATTGCGACGGCCACATCAGTGCTCTCGCCTCTGTGCGCCGGCACGTGCTGGCGCGGCTGGAGGCCATCGGGGACATCGCGGAGGCGCCGTCGGCCGATGGCGCGCTCTATTGCCTGTTGCGCGTGCAAACGCCGCTTGATTCGATGACGCTGGCGCAGCGCCTGATCCGCGAACACAAAGTGGCGACCGTGCCTGGGACGGCGTTTGGACTGCCTGCCCGCCGCAGCCTTGGCGGAGGCGGGACCGATGGCACGTACCTGCGGGTCTCGTATGGCGCGCTGGCGGCGGAGACGGTCGACGAAGGGATGGAACGGCTCGTGCGCGGCATCAGAGCACTCGCCTGAAACGGGTTGGGGCAGGTTGGGACAGGTTGGGGCGGGTTGGGGCAGGTTGGAGCCGGTTGATTGGGTTGCTGGCGCGCCGCCAGACAGCGGGCGTCTCCGTCGCGGGGCCATTGGAGCAGTGCCGACATGGATCGCCTGACACCGACCGCAGCGGTGGGGACCAGCGAGGCTGAGCCGTCCTCGGCGACCCGAGCGGCCGGCGGTCTCGCGTGGCGAGGACCGGTGTCCGGCGCTGCGACTGGCCCCGCGAGGGAGACGCCCGCTGTCCCTCAGCGGCGCCCACGGTGTGAACCAGTAGGAGGATGCGAATGCGACGTGTGTTCTTGAATGTGGCGGTGGCGGTGGTGCTGGTTGGCGGCGGCTACGCGGTCGGACGCGCGCAGGGCAGTGCGCCGCTCAAATCTGGCGTGGTCACGGCCGGGCAGACGGTGGTGGCCGATTCAGGCACGTGGGGCGAGTTCCACAGACACTTCGGCGGGGCGACGAGCGCGACGGCCGAGGTGCTGGCCGGCTACGCGGACATCAAGGCGGGCTCTGAACCCCATCCGCCGCACGTCCACGTGGACGAGGAGTTCCTCTACCTGGTGGAGGGCAGCGGCACCTGGTCGCTCAACGGCAAGGCGTTCCCCGCCAAAGCCGGCGACGTGCTCTACACCGCGCCCAACGACCAGCACGGACTCAAGAACACTTCTGAAAAGCCACTTCGGTTCTTCGTCGTCAAATGGAGAACCAAGTAACCGAGGTCCGGTCAGGTTGGGCCGGGTTGGAATCGGCGGTTCAACCTGGCCAAACCCGCCCCAACCTGGCCCAACCCGGCCGAACCTCAGTGCTCTTGGGTTACTTGATAAAGAGCATCTCGCGGTACGTCGGAAGCGGCCAGATCTCGTGCGGGATGTTGAGCTCGAGGGCGTCGCCGGCGTCTCGCAGCGTCCCCATCAGCGGGATGACCTTGTCACGGAAGTACTTGGCGTGCGCGTGCGCGTTGGCGCCGTTGTGCTCCAGCGCCTTGGTCAGCTCGTCTGCGGTCGCCTTCAGCTTGTCGCTCAGCTTCACCAGGGTCGACAGCAGCCTCTTGCCCTGCTTGCTCGGCACGCCGCCGGCCTTGGCGGCCGCCACGGCCTGACCGGTCAGCTTGGTGTACTCGAGCGCGGCCGGCAGGATGTAGCGGTTGGCCATCAACACCATCAACTGGGCTTCGATGTTGACGGTCTTGTTGTAGGCCTCGAAGTTGATCTCCTCGCGCGCCTTGATCTCGCGCTCGTTAAGCACCTTGTGCCGGGTGAAGGCCGCGATGACCGGCTTGCTCACCAGCTCTGGCAGCGCGTCCACGGTGTTGCGCAGGTTCAGCAGGCCCCGCTTCTTGGCTTCCTTCTGCCACTCGTCCGAGTAGTTGTTGCCGTTGAAGATGATCCGCTTGTGCTGCTTGATCACCTTGGGCAGCAGCTTCCAGGCGGCCGCTTCGGCCTTGGCGCCAGCGGCGACGGCTTTTTCCAGCTCGGTGGCAATCTGATCGATCGCGTCGGCGACGGCGACGTTGAGCGCGATGTTGGGAAACGCGATGCTCTGCCCCGAGCTGACCGCGCGGAACTCGAACTTGTTGCCGGTGAAGGCAAACGGGCTCGTGCGGTTGCGGTCGCCGGCATCGCGCGGCAGCTTGGGCAGGAAGTTGACGCCGGTGTCCAGCTCTCCGCCCTTCGTGCTCGCCGTGGCCTTGCCCTTTTCGATCTGCTCGAACAGGTCCGTGAGGACACTGCCCAGAAAGATCGAGATGATGGCCGGCGGCGCTTCATTCGCCCCCAGGCGATGGTCGTTGCCCGCGCTGGCAATCGAGCCGCGCAGCAGGCCCTGCCACGTGTCCACGGCCTTGAGCACGGCGGCCGTGAAGATCAGGAACTGCAGGTTGTCGTGCGGCGTCTCGCCCGGGTTCAGCAGGTTGCTGCCCGTGTCGTCGCTCATGCTCCAGTTCAGGTGCTTGCCCGAGCCGTTGACGCCGGCAAAGGGCTTCTCGTGGAGCAGGCAGGCCAGGCCGTACTTCGGCGCGACCCGCTTGAGCGTCTCCATCACCATCATCTGGTGATCGGTGGCGACGTTGGCGTTCTCGAACACCGGCGCGATCTCGTACTGGCTCGGCGCCACTTCGTTGTGCCGCGTCTTCACCGGCACGCCCACCTTGTAGAGCTCTATCTCGCACTCCATCATGTAGGCGAGTACACGCTCGGGGATCGCGCCGAAGTACTGGTCCTCGAGCTCCTGGCCCTTGGGCGGCTTGGCGCCAAACAGCGTGCGGCCCGCGTTGATGAGGTCCGGACGATTGAAATAGAAGTGCCGGTCGATCAGGAAGTATTCCTGCTCGGGGCCGCACGTCGTGATGACGCGCGTGGCCTCGCTGCCAAACAGCTTCAGGATGCGCAGGGCCTGCACCGACAGCGCTTCCTGGCTGCGCAGGAGCGGGGTCTTCTTGTCCAGCGCCTCGCCGGTCCAGCTCACAAACGCGGTCGGGATGACCAGCGTCGAGCCATTCGGATTCACCAGCAGCCAGGGCGGCGAGCTCGGGTCCCACGCCGTGTAGCCACGCGCCTCAAAGGTGCTGCGCATGCCGCCGGACGGGAAACTGGACGCGTCGGGCTCGCCGCGGACCAGCTCCTTGCCCGAGAACTCCGCCACGGCCTTGCCGTCAGCGGTCGGGTTGAGAAAGCTATCGTGCTTCTCGGCGGTGATGCCGGTGAGCGGCTGGAACCAGTG
>JAENWD010000065.1 GCA_016650245.1 Vicinamibacteria bacterium | reverse complement strand
TGCCGTTTGCGCCTGGACGGCTTCGCCAGAACGGCGGCGCTATCGTGCACAGGCTGATGCTCATGGTGTTGTTGCGGGCCGCAACCCGGGTGTGGGTGTCGACGCCATCGTTTCTGCCGATGGTGCGACCTTTCGGCCCGCGCAGGGCGGTGCCGTACACGTGGCTGCCCATCCCGAGTCCTATCCCCCGCGGCGACACAGCCGCCGAAGTTCGTGACCGCCGCAGGGCCCTGGCCGGCGCGCACCCCACGATCGGTTACTTCGGCACGGCGAGTCCCCTTGTGACCGGCGTGCTCGAGGAGGTCATCGCCGGAATCGCCAAGCGACGGCCCGACGTGAAGTTCGTGCTGCTCGGTCGTGGCACGGAGGGCCTGGCCCGGACGCTCGAGTCGGAAACGCCCGGTCTTGCCCAGGCGATCGTCGCGCGTGGGATGCGATCGACCGACGACCTGTCGGCCCTGATCCAGTGCTGCGACCTGTTCGTGCAGCCCTACGCCGACGGCGTCAGCGCTCGTCGCACGACCTTGATGGCGTTGCTCGACCATGGCCGCGCGATCGTGGCGTCACGCGGCATCCGGACCGAGGAGGGCTGGCAGGAGGCCGTCCACCTGACGGCACACGGCGATGCGACGGCGATGGTGGAAGCAGCCCTCACGCTGCTCGATGCGCCCGCCCGGCGCGCCGAGCTGTCAAACGCCGCGTCCCGGCTCTACGCAGATCGCTTTTCGGTCGGCCGCGCGCTCGACGTCCTGATGGGGGCGCCCGATGCCTGACCCGCAACCTCGTCGCGTCGCCTTTGTCAATTGGACGAGACGTCACGCCGGAGGCATCGAATCGTACGTGGACTTCCTGCTCAGCGCGGTCGCCGACTGCGGCTACGAGGTGGCGCTGTGGGCGGAGCAGGACGATCCCGTGGATCGCCTCCCGCTGACGGTGCCGGAACGGGCGAGCCGATGGTGTGCGGCAACAGATGGCGTCGAAGCGTCCGTTTCGGCACTCGAGCGCTGGGCGCCGTCAGTGTTGCTCGTGCACGGCATGGTCGACGAGACCCTCGAGGCGCGGCTGCTCGGCCTGGCCCCGGCGGTATTTGTCGCCCACACCTACACGGGCACGTGCATCAGCGGCGGCAAGACACTTGTCTTTCCACGGGCTCGGCCGTGCGACCGCCAGTTCGGGCCGGCGTGTTTGGCGCTGTTCTATCCGCGGCGTTGTGGCGGTCTGAGCCCGGTCACGATGGTGCGAGACTACCGCCGCCAGATGCGCCGGCTCGACACCATCCGATCGTATGCGCGAGTCCTGACGTTGTCCGAGCACATGCGCCACGAGTACGTACGGCATGGTCTTGCGCCGGACCGCGTACGGGCGCTGCCCGCATACCGTCCCGCACAACCGGCTTCGCAGTCACCGATCGACCCGGGACCGCACGACGTACCCACGCTGCTCTTTCTCGGCCGGATGGATCGGCTCAAAGGCTGTCACCTGTTGATGGACGCGCTCCCGATCGTGCAGGTCAGGCTCGGGAGTCGGCTGCGTCTAGTCATCGCGGGCGACGGTCCCGACCGGACACGGTGTGAAGAACGCGCAGCGAGGGTTCGGTCGAGTCAGATCGAGGTCGAATTCAGAGGGTGGGTCGACGCTGCGGGTCGCGCGCAGGCCCTGGCGGAGACCGACGTTGTCGTCTTGCCGAGCCTGTGGCCGGAGCCCTACGGCCTGTCAGGTCTGGAAGCCGCAGCCACGGGCGTGCCGGTCGCGGCGTTCCGGGTGGGCGGAATCCCCGAGTGGCTGCACGAGGGTATCGGGCGCACGGCGCCAGCGGATCCGCCGACGGCCGCCGGCCTGGCCGAAGCCATTGCCGGGTGTCTGTCGATGACCCGGAGGGCCTCTGCGACCCTTGACACGCTGCGCGACGAGCAGACGCGCCACGTGGCGGCTCTCATTGCGGCGCTCGACGAAGCGGCGTCGCAGGCTCCGCCGGCGGCATAGGTCGGCATGCGTATCCTGGTCGCACACAACGTCGACCGCCGGCGGACCGGTGGGATGAGCCGGATCATGGAGATCATCCACGACGAAGTCGCCGCGCAAGGCCACATCGTCGAATGGCTCTCGGCGGAGGACGTGCCGCCGCGGTGGCGGGGGTCAATGGTCCGCGCGGCTTTCCCGTGGCTGGTCTACCAAAAGGCTCGTGCCGCCGCGCGCGCGGGCGTGCCGTACGACATCGTGAACGTCCACGAGCCGCACGGAGCGCTGGTCGCCTTGGCTCAGAAACGGGTGACCCGTCACGGGGTCGTCGTGACGTCGCATGGCGTCGAGCGACGCGCATGGGAGCTGGCGCTCGAGGAACGCCGCCTCGGACGCGGCGGCCCGGGACTGCGGACGCGGGTGGTCTACCCGACCACCAGCCTGTGGCAGTCGCACCTCGCGCTGACATGCGCACGTCTGGTCCTCACCCTGAGCGACCAGGATCGCGAGTATCTGACGACCCATCTCGGGGTACCGGCGTCGCGCATTGGTCGTATGCGGCCAGGCGCCGACCAGGCCTTTGCGGCGCCGGCAACCCGGCGGACATATGCGTCGGCCGATCGGCTGCTGTTTGCGGGCACCTGGCGGCACAACAAGGGGATCGTCGACCTGGTGGAGGCGTTCACGACACTGGCCCGACGCCATCGGACGCTCTCGCTCACTGTGCTTGGTGCCGGCGTTGCGCCTGGTGTGGTGGCCGATGCGTTTCCCGGGGACGTACGCGGTCGCGTGTCGACCATCCCCAACGCCGATGACTGCGGCGCAGTCGCCACCCTCGAGCGCGCCGACATCTTTGTCCTGCCCAGTCTGTTCGAAGGCACGCCGTTGACTCTCATCGAGGCCATGATGTCCGGCCTGCCGATCGTTGCCACCGCGACGTGTGGCATCAAGGACGCCGTGGAGGCCGATCGAAGCGGGCTGCTGATTCCAACACGCTCGCCCGCAGCGCTCGACGCCGCGGTCGAGCGACTGCTGGCATCCCGGCCGTTACGCGAATCGCTTGGTCGGCAGGCGCACGCGCGCGCACAGCGCGAGTTCACCTGGCCCAAGGTCGCACGTGAAGTCCTCGGTGCCTACCAGCGCCTTATGCACCAGGACCTAAGACAGGCCTCTGTGGCGGGTTCGGCGGCAGGGTGACGCGAAACAGCGCCGCCGGTGCCCGGCCCAACAGTGGTGTCCGCCGACTCGCCCGCGGTGTCGCGAGCGCGCCTGGAGTTCGCCTGTTGGCGCCCGGGTGGCCGGACGCAGGGCGCCGCATCGTCCAAACACCAGCGCTCGTGGCGTTGCTGGCACGGGCGACCGCCCAGGGGCCGGCTCCGGCAATCGCACTGAACGCCGGTGTCGGCGAAGGCCTTTACAGTCCGATGCTCCGCCGCTTCGCTGACGGCGCTCTCTTGCTCGAATTCGACTTTGCCGTGCCCCCGAAGAGTGCCGATCCGCGCGCGTGCCGCTTCAGTGCCTCGCTCACCGCGATTCCGGTCCGAAGCGGATCGGTGGACCTGGCGATCTGCACTGAAGTCCTGGAGCACGTCGAAGACGACCGTCGCGCGGTGGCCGAACTGCGGCGGGTGCTGGCGCCAACCGGGTCACTCGTGCTCAGCGTTCCGACGCCGCCTGCGGTCTTTGACCCCGCGCATGTCCGCGAAGGGTACACGCGACAACAGTTGGCGGCCATCTTCGATGCGAGCGGGCTCACGATCGTCGACGCGCGCTACTGCATGCACGCCGGTTTCAAGGCGGTCTTGCGACACTGGCGACCGCGTCGCGTGCCGCTTGGAGTGATCCTGGGGCTGGCCTGGCTGGACCGCGTGCTGCCACTCGGCACGCCGATGGACATGGTCGTGCTCGCGCGGCCGCGCGTGTAGCGTGGCCCACAGAAGTGTCATGGCCAGCGACAGGTCCACACGCGAACCGCTTCGCCTCGCTGTCATTGCCGACATGCTAGAGGAACAGTGGCCGAGCATGGACCTGGTGGCTGAGTCGCTGATGCGGGAATTGGCCTCTGACCCTGCGCTGGCGGTCTGTCCGGTGATGGTCCGGCCTGGGCTGCTCCCTCGCATCGGCCGCTGGCGGCAACCAGGCACGATTGCGCCGACGCTGGCGCGCGTTGTCAACCGCTTCTGGCTCTATCGCCGAGCGCTCCCACCATTGCGCTCAGCGGATGTCTTTCACGTGGTCGATCACAGCTACGGGCACCTCGCACTCGTGCTGCCCCAGGCACGCACAGTGGTCACGTGTCACGACATCGATGCGTTCGACCAGCACGCGGCGTCGAACGGGGCCGCGGCAGGCCTCCCGCAGTTCCTCGTCCGCCGACTTGCGGCGGGCCTCGCGCGAGCTGCCAGAGTCGTCTGCCCCAGCCAGACGACGGCCTCAGCACTGGTGGACCGGCAACTGGTCGCTGCCGATCGTGTGGCAGTTGTGTACAACGGCGTCGATCTGCCGGAGACCACAGCCGCGGCGGCCGAGTCGATGACGGCCCCGTGGCTGGGGCCGGTCGGGACATTCACGGATCTGTTGCACGTCAGCAGCACGATCCCGCGCAAGCGAATCGACGTCTTGCTCAACGTCTTCGCGGGAGTCCTCGCACAGTGGCCGTCCTCGCGACTGGTGCGCGTGGGTGGACGCCTTGCGCCCGCACAACGCGCGCTCGCCCAGCGTCTGGGTGTGCTCGGCCGCGTCGTGGAACTGCCGTCACTCGATCGCCAGGTGCTGGCTGCGGTCTATCGCCGCGCCACGCTCCTGCTTTCGACGTCGGAACGGGAGGGCTTCGGGCTGCCGGTGGCAGAAGCGCTGGCCGCAGGCACGCCGGTGGTGGCAACCGACATCCCTGTCTTCCGCGAGGTCGGCGGACTGGCGGCGTCCTACGCGCGCCTGGGTGACACCGCTGCCTGGGTGCAGGCCGTCACGGCGCTACTGCGGGAGGCGTCTGACCAACCCGACGTGTGGCGTCGGCGACAGTTGACGGCGCAGGCACGTGGGGCCGAGTTTACGTGGCACAAATACGCGCGCGAGATGACGGATATCTACAGGTCGGTCGCCACCTCGGCCAGCGCCGGACGGGCAACGGCACGCTCGTGACGACAGACTCGTTTGCGGAACTCTCGCTCGCCCCGGATCGCGAGGATTCGACACTCGCGCGAGAGCATGGCGCGAAATCGACGCTGCGGGTGCTTCACGTCGGCAAGTACTATCCCCCCGTGCCCGGCGGCATGGAGCGTGTGCTGCAGCTGCTGTGCGAGTCGGAGCGCCGGCTGGTTGATGTTCAGGCGCTAGTCGCCAACACCAGTGCGCGGACTGTACGTGAGGTCTGTCAGGGTGTTCCCGTGACACGGGCTGGGACGTTGGCTCGTGTCGGCAGCGTCGGGTTGTCGCCAGCGCTTGGTTTGGAACTCGGCAGGACCGACGCAGACGTCACGGTGATCCACGAGCCGAATCCTGTCGCGTTGGTTGCCGATCTGGTCACCCACAGACGCGGCGCGCTGGTCGTGTACTTCCACAGTGAGGTGGTCCGCGCACAGTGGAAGTACCGGGCCTTCTACCGCCCGTTTCTGCGGCGGGTACTCGATCGCGCAGCCCGGATTCTGGTCGCCTCTCCTGCGATGCGCGACACCGCATCGCAACTCGAGGGCTATCGGCACAAGTGTGTCGTTGTGCCTTACGGCATCGCCCTCGACAGTTTCGCTGCGACGTCCGCCGTGAAGGCACGAGCAAGGCGGTGGCGGCTGGATCTCGGGCCGTCGCCGCTTCTCCTGTTCGTGGGAAGGCTGGTGCCTTACAAGGGCGTGGATGTGCTGATTCGCGCGATGCCGGCTTTCGAGGGGCGACTGGCCGTTGTCGGAGACGGCCCACTGCGAAACACACTCGAGCAACTCGCCGTCGAGGTCGGCGTTGCCGCCCGCGTGCGCTTTCTGGGCGCGCTCGCAGACGACGAGGTTGTGGCGCTCTACCACGCCTGCGACGCATTCGTCCTGCCGTCGGTGACCAAGGCCGAGGCGTTCGGAATGGTGCAGCTCGAGGCCATGGCCTGCGGCAAGCCCGTGATCAGCACCGACCTGTCGTCTGGCGTGCCATGGGTGAATCAACATGAGGCGTCTGGTCTGATCGTCCCCCCAGGCGACAGCGCCGCTCTGGCCGATGCCATCACGCGCCTGATGCGTGACGACCAACTGCGCGCGCGCCTCGGTGCAGGCGCGCGCGCGCGAGTCGCGCAGGAATTCACCGCCTACCGGATGGCAGAGCGAACCGTTGCCGTCTATCGGACAGTCCTGGCTGAATCCGGCTCATGAGCGGCCGGTGGCTGGACAGGGTCTTCCTCGCGGCCGTGGCGGCCAACCTCGCCCCGGTGCTGTGGTTTCCCTTTCTTCCGACCCGCGACGGCCCGGCACACGTCCTGGGCGCGACGTGGATCCGGGAGCTGGTGGCAGGTCACGCGCTGGCAGTGGACGGGCTCGTCGCGTGGAATCCTGCGCCGGTGCCCAACTGGTTCGGCCACGCGTTCATGGCCCTCGCCGGGGCCTTGGTCGGCCCCTGGGTAGCCGAGCGGCTGCTGCTCGTACTGATCGTGGTGGCCCTGCCGTTGTCGCTCAGGTACGCCCTGCGGTCTGTCACCGCGCAGCCCACGGGACTGGAGTTCCTGGCCTTGCCCCTTGTCTGGGGCACTCACCTGCATTGGGGCTTCTACAACTTCTGCGTCAGCCTTGCCGCCTACCTGGTCTGCGTCGGGTATTGGTGGCGTCACCGTGGCGACCTCTCCACCCGTCACCTGACGGTCTGGGCGCTGTTGCTGGTGGTGACCTACTTCAGCAGCATCCTCGCACTGGTTCATGTCCTGGCGAGCGTGGCAATGCTCGCGGTCTTCGAACCAGCCCAACGCCTGCGGGCGGCGCGATTGACGCTGGCGGCAACGCTGCCTGCGCTCGCGCTGTGGGGGCTGTTTGTCGTCCTCGAGCCGGTCGGGCCGCGGATGCCGACGACGTTCCCGGCGCCGTTGTGGGCGGCCGCGAACCTGGTCAGGCTCGACATTCTTCGCAGCGGACAGGCGTCGGACCATGGCGCTGCCCTGGTCGCCGCGTGCGCGGCCTGGGCGCTGGTCGCCTACTGGGTGCTCAGGCGTCCTCTCTTCGTGAAGGCAGCGGCCTCATGGCCGTGGCTCGCGCTGGTATTGCTCGACGTCTGCGTGTTGTTTCTTGCGCCAACCTCCATCGGCGGCGGCACGCTGCTGACCCCACGGCAGGCGGTCTTTGCGGTCTTCGCAATGGTCTTGTGGATGGCCAGCCAGTCAAACCGCCTTCCCAACCCGGCTGTCGTTGGCGGTGTCGCCATTTGCCTCACGCTCGGGATGCACGCATCCCGGTGGGCCCACTATGGCAGCTATAGCCAAGCCGTGCAGACGCTGATCGATGGATCGCCTAACAGCCTCGCCGGCCGTGCGCTGTTTGCGACTGCTCTCGACGACGGCCTGCGCGACCAGAATGGCGTGTGGCCCACGGCACACGCAGGGGCGTATGTCGCGGTCGCTCGCGGCGCGATGCTCGTCAATCAGTACGAGCTGCTCACCTCTCACTTCCCGCTGATCGCCACGCGGATCACGGGAGTCAACACCACGTTGCGGGCTGAGGGAGACCGTCACGTTGAAGCCGTCCTCCTTTGGGGAGGATCGGAGGACGCAATGATGCGCGTCGGGTCACAACTGCTTGGCGAAGGAACGGGCGACTGCCGACTGGCATTTGATACGATCGGCCCGGCGAGGCTGTTCTCGTGCCTCAAGCGGTGAGGTCATTTGAGCTACCCTAGGGTCGCAACTTTACAAGATGCACGATGTCATCGTCATTGGAGGTGGGCCCGGCGGGCTCGAAACCTCGCGCCTGCTTGCGGGCGGGGGGCTCGACGTCAGCCTTTATGAAGAGCACGCCTCCAGCGGCGATCCTGTCCACTGCACCGGTGTGCTGGCCGTCGAGGCGTTCGACGAGATGGGGCTGCCCCGCGACGTCATCCTCAACCCTCTTCGCACCGCGAGATTCTTCGCGCCATCCGGGGCGACCGTAGAGTACACGACCGCCGAGATCGAGGCGGTCGTCATCGATCGTCTCGCGCTCGACCGGCGACTGTTTGGCGCGGCGCGGGCCGCCGGGGCAACCATCACGCTGGGCCGACGGGTGACCGACGTGACCGTCGAGCGAGACGGCGTGACGGTGACGCTCAACGATGGGACCACCGCACGCGGCCGCTCGGCGGTGCTCGCCTGCGGCGCACAGTATGCGATTCAGCGCAGGCTCGGACTTGGGTTGCCGGCGGTCCTTCTTCAGTCGGCCCAGATGGAGCTGCCGGCCGGCCGCCTCGGTGATGTCGAAGTGCGGTTTGGACGCCAGGTCGCTCCAGGCGGCTTTGCATGGGCCGTGCCCGTGACGCGCGGGTCTGGCCCTCATGCGCGCGTGGGGTTGATGTGCGATCGCCAGGCGGCCCACTACTTCCGCCGCCTCGTCGGCGACATCGCACCGCGCTGGGGACTGGAATCCCACACGGGCGGCGGGCAGTTGCTGAATCCTCGTCAGAAAGTCCTGCCGCTGGCTCCCATTGCGCGCACCTATGGGGCCCGGGTGCTGGCCGTCGGCGATGCCGCGGGCCTGGTCAAGGCTACCACTGGCGGAGGGATCTACTACAGCCTTCTGAGCGCCGCGCTGGCCAGCGAGGTACTCGCACGGGCGTTACGCGCGGATCGTCTCCACGCCTCAGCGCTGCAGCCCTATGAGGCGGCGTGGAAGGCGCGTCTCGGACCGGAGCTCAACGCGCAGCTTCGCCTTCGACAACTCGCCCACCGCCTGTCCGATGCCGACATCAATGCGTTCTTCGATCTGGCCCGGACCGACGGAGTGATGCCCATCGTGCGAAAGACGGCGCGCTTCAATCAGCATCGGGATCTCATCCTCTCACTCCTGCGCCATCCCCCTGCTCGACGCGTGTTGCTGCGCAGGCTGGGAAGCGGCGCGGCGCCTTCAAGTGCCGCGCTGTCCACGGCCGGGCCGCTCGAGCCGCTGCCTTGATGGCGAGCCTCCTGATCGGTGCAACGTGGTGCATCGTCGCCTGGGGCGCGTTGGCCTTCGGCGCGGTGTACCCATGGGCGTGGCGCCCCCTGATCACCGCGAGTGCGGTGATCGGCGTCGCCGCCTGGATCGTGGCCTGGCGACAGGGCGCACGGGCCAACGATCGGGCGGTGCTTGCGGCGCTGGGATGTGTGGCGCTGGCAGCGCTTTGCCAGCTGGCGCCGTTGCCACGCGACGCTCGCTTGGCGATCAGCCCGGGTAACGAGGCGCTTTTGCTCGAACAGAACCTCGAGTACGCCGCGGCGATCCGGCTGTCTGGCGTCGCTGCTGACGGGTCGGGGCTGGCGACTCCTGATGCCGTGGAGTCTCAACCTCTGTCAATCGCGCCCACCGCGACGGCGCGAGCAGTGGTGTTGTTGGTCGGCTTTACC
>JAENWD010000064.1 GCA_016650245.1 Vicinamibacteria bacterium | reverse complement strand
TATAGGTGTCGCTGGCCGGAACGTATGCCTCGGGCTGATAGTAGTCGTAGTAGCTGACGAAGTATTCGACGGCGTTGTGCGGGAAGAACCGCCTGAACTCCTGGTACAGCTGGGCCGCCAGGGTCTTGTTATGGGCCATCACCAGCGTCGGGCGATTGGTCTCGGCAATCACCCGCGCCATCGTGAACGTCTTGCCCGACCCGGTCACACCGAGCAACACCTGGTGCTTGTCGCCGCGGTTGAGCCCCTGGACGAGCTCGGCTTGCGCGCGCGCCTGATCGCCTCGCAGTTCGAAGGCGGTGACGAGCGTGAAGCGATCGGTCAGGGAGGCCATGTGACGTCGGGGATACAGGGGTCAGCCCGAATCTCCAATCGTACCACATGCCTATTGCGACCGGGGGCGGGTCGGGAACGCCGTCGGCGGCAGTTCCTTGAGCGGCGCGTAGTAGCCCTTGCGCGACCGCACGCGCAGGGCCAACAGGTGGGTCGGCGTCAACTTCACTTCCACGCGCCGCCACGTGCCATCCGGCGTGATGTTGGACGAGACGAACCCCAGGCTGTACTGCGCGCGCACCTGCGCCACGATCTGGTCGAACACCTGGACGAGCGCCTTCGACGAGGTGGGGAAAAACGTCTGGCCGCCGGTGACGTCCGCCAGTTGCTGCAGTCGCAACTTCTGCTCGCTGCGCACCGAGGTCGGCTGGTGCTGCAGGAAGCCGATGCCGTAGACGATGACGTCGGACGCCTTGAGCATGTCGAGGATGTCGGTGAACGTCTGCGCGCTGCGAGTGTCGCCGCCGTCGGTGTACACGACCAGGATCTTCCGGCCGTCCAGGCCGTGAATGCCGTCGAGATAGATGCCCATCGCGTCGTAGAGCGCCGTCCAGCCGTCGGTCTTTCGCGTGCGGATGCGCTCGATGAGCCTCGGCAGATCGGCCAGCCCATACCGCGCCACGCGGACCTCGGTGTCGAAGTCCACCAGCGTGACGTCGTGCGCCTCGGGCAGCGCCTTGAGAAAGCGGATGGCGGCCGTACGGGCCAGCCCGATGTCTTCCTGCATGCTCCCGCTGGTGTCAAGCAGCAGGCCGAGGCGCAGGTTCAACGCGTCGGCGTCGGTGTCGCCGCGGAGGAAATGCGTCACCTGTTGCGGCGCGCCGTCTTCAAACAGCGCGAAATCGTCGGGTTGGAGGTCGCTGATGAAGTTGCCCTGCTTGTCCATCACCATCACGGCGACGTTGACCAGGTCCACTTCGGCGCGAAATCGGCCCTGCTGGCCCAGCACACCGGTGGCCGCCGCCGCAACGATCGCCGTACCCAGGATGACCGACCGCACACGCCACTCCCTCGGGGAAGAAGGATAACGTCCCTTCGGCGGATGATAGCACCCTGGCCGCCGGTCCCAAGCTCGACGGTCACGGCTTGGTAACGGGGTCAGACCCCCGGGGTGACCAGGCTGGGGTCTGACCCCGGCGCCGGCTCGAGCACCTGCAACGTCGTCTTGACGACCAGGTCTTTGACCCGCGCGCGATAGGCGGTCATGTGTGGCGCGACCAGATGTGCCTCGAGCGCCGGCAGGTCGCGCCACTTCTCGACGACGACCACCGCGTGGTCGCGCACCGGGAGCTGGGCGGCCAGGCTGGTGGGCAGGTCCACGGCGGCACCGTATTCAAGGCAGCCATCCTCGGCCTGGACGGTTGGGACAATCTGCTGGAATTCCCCAAGAAATCGTGTTCTGGCCCCGGAATGGAGCTCGATCGTCGCGACGACATGAACCATCCGGGCATCCTACCCTGAAGCGGCGCTATAATTGGAGTTTCCAGCGATGGTCGACGCGCGCGCATCGTACACACAGCTGCCGGCAAGCCGATGAGGTGTCTTGCCATCTGCCAGGACGAGCTGCTCATCAAGGTTCTCGACGAGATCCTGCTGGCCAGCTTCGAGATCGAATTCCTCGTCGACAGCCCGGCGCTCGCCCGACGGCTCGGTGACGCCGGCGTCCACATCACCGCCGCCGACCTCAAGCGCAAGGACACCTACCTCAAGGCCGATATCTCGCCCAGCACCTGCGTGATCGTGCAGGACACTGGCAAGCGCGGGCTCAAGAAGGTCCTGGACAACATCCGCGACGCCGGCGGCACGCTCATCTACGTGCTGGGCGTGGGCATCAGCGCCTCGGCCGATCGCGAAGACGAGATCAAGTCGGCGTTCCCCGACGTCTCCTACCTGGCCATGGCGGAGCTGTTTGGCGGGCCGCTGCTCACCGAGTTTGGCCGGTCGCTCACCCGCGCCCGCGTGCAGCAGTACCAGCGGTACTTCGCCGACGCCGACCGCGTGCTGATCCTGCTGCACAACGACCCCGATCCGGACGCGATGGCCAGCGGTCTGGCCTTGCGCAACCTGCTGCGCCGCACCAAGACGACGGCGATCATCGGCGCCCTGCAGAACGTCACGCGGCCGGAGAACCTCCGGATGGCGAACCTGCTCGACATCCACGTCGAGACCATCGCCGCCGGTGACCTTCAGACCTTCGACCGGATCGCGATGGTCGACGTCCAGCCGCACTACTTCACCGGTCTGATCGACCGCGTGGACCTGGTGATTGACCACCATCCCGAGCAGCAGGGGTACAGCGCCGTCTACAAGGACATCCGGTCCGACTACGGCTCGACGTGCACGATCCTCACCGAGCACCTCCGGGCGGTGGACGCCAACATCTCCGAGCGCACGGCCACGGCCATGCTGTACGCGATCAAGAGCGACACGCTGTTCTTCAATCGCCAGGCCAACCGGGTCGATCTCGAGGCCTTCTCGTTCCTCTATCCCCTGTCAGACGCCGCCTTGATCCGCAAGATGGAAGGCGCCGAGATCACGATGGAGCGGCTGGCCTTCGTCATGAAGGCCACCGAGCACGGGCGCCTCGAAGAACAGGTATTCTGCGCGTTTCTCGGCGAGCTGCCCCGCGAGGACTTCATCCCGTACGTCGCCGACTTCTTCCTGCAGCTCGAAGACGTCAAGTGGACGATCATCGCGGGGCTGGTCAACGGGTCGTTTGTCGTCTCGGTGCGCAACCTGGGCTACTCGCGCAATGCCGGCGAGTTCGTGCGGAAGGTCTTCGGGGCGCTGGGCAGCGCCGGCGGCCACCGCGCGATGGCCAAGGCCGTCGTGCCCGTCGAGTCGTATCGCACCAGGTTCGGTGAGCCCACCGGCGAGGCCGTCACGGCGGGCCTGCTCGAGCAGGCCCTGCAGTTCCTGCATGAAGGCAACGCCGCCGAGAAAGACAAGAAGGGACGCGATCGAGAGAGAGAACCCGCTATTCCGCGGACCTGACGGCGTCGGCCGACGCAGCCATCTGCTCGCCGCTGGCCCCCACCACCGGATCGATGAACTGGCGATAGGCGTCTTCGTAGCCGCGGTCCACCAGTTCGCCCACCACCTGCACGCGGTCCGACCGTTCGTCAAACGCGCCCGCGGTGTCCAGCGGCGTCACCGGGTTGTGCGACGGACGCACCACGAACAACGCGTCGAACCAGGGCGCGGCGACGTTGATCGCGTCGCGGACCGCGGCGGCTTCGGCCGAGGCGAGAAACTCGCTCAGGCGCGCCCGCGGCGCGTTGCGCCGACGGCTGAGCTCGTGCGGACCGCCGAGTTCCTCGGCGGCGGTGACGACGATCACCTGGCGCGCGCCCGCGATGGCCACCTCTTCGAGCACGCGGACCAGCGCGGCCGGCCGGTCGGTAAGCCGATGCGTCTCGCCGCGCCAGTAGCTCTCGGGCGCAAACCCGATCAGCTGCGCGTCGGTCGCCACCGGTAAGGTCAGGGCCGCGGCTACCGCATCGAGCACGTGGTCGCGCGCCGCGCCGGCCAGGTCCACCGCTTCGGCAGATCGACGGTCGAGCCCAGTGGTCTGCCGCCGCAGGAAGAACGGTCGTCGCCAGTCGCGTCCCAGCAGCGCGAACACCAGATCCTGCCGCGCGTCGAGGTCGTGCGCGACGATGAGCAGCTCCCGAAATCCCGGTTGGCCGAGGTTGTCGCCCAGCAGCTCGGCGTAGCGCCGGCTCAAGTCCTCGCGCGTGGGCTGGCTGACGCGGGCGCCGCCGCGGAGCAGGTCCCACAGGCCGGTGATGAAATAGTCGATAGTGGGTGCCGCGGCAAGTGGTGCGCCGAGCACCGTCCACCACACTCCGCCAAGGAGGTCGCGTCGAGCCGGCGCTGATGCGCGCGCCCGCAGCGCGCCCACGACGATCGCGAGCACGACCACAGCGAGCACGGCCGCGACCGCCTGCGGGACACGCGTCGGCAGCCCGTCGGGCGCAAAGGCGACCAGTCGCACCATCTCCCACTGCTGCGCCAGCCGCGCGCCGGTGCCACTGCGAACCACGTCGAGCAGCACAGCGACCTGATAGACCGTCGCGCCCAGCGCCAGCACCAGCGGCGGCACCACGAGCACCGCCGCCGCGACGGCCAGACCTGCCACCACGCGGCGCAGCGCCTTTCGCCACGGATACAGGCGCCGCACGGCGCGCCGCCGCCACAGGCCCGTGGGCTCCCACAGCCGCGACGCGCCGTCGATGGCGGCAAACAGGGCACCCACCGCGCCAACGCCCCGTCCGGCGACTACGTCGATGCGCACGCCGGCCTCGGTCAGCGCGCGTACAGCGCCAGCGTGATATGCGCCGTCGACCCCGCTGCCGGTGAGCACCAGCGCGGTCCGCCGGTCGGGAGCGTAATGGGGTGAACGGGCGCTGGTCTCAGCCACGCGAGCGTCAGGCGAGGTCGTGGACCGTCAGGAGCTTGGTGATTTCGAACGACCGCTTGCCGTTGGGCGTCACGACCAGGACCTCGTCGCCGGCTGCCTTGCCGACGATGGCACGGCCGATCGGAGAAGAGGTGGAGATCAGGCCCTTGTCGACATCCGCGTCCTCGGGCATCACGAGCTGAAACACGATGTCCGCGCCGGTGTCTTCGCGCAGGTGCACGGTAGAGCCGAACGCGGCCTTGCCGTGGGGAATCTTGTCGAGGTTGATGAGCTGAACGTCCGACACGCGCTTCTGCAGCATCGAGATCCGCGCCTGCACGTAGGTCTGGCGCTCCTTGGCGGCGTGATACTCGGCGTTCTCGCGCAAGTCTCCGAGCTCGCGCGCGCGCTTGATCTCGAGCGGCAGTTCGAGCTTGAGCTCGCGGTCCAGCACCGTGATCTCGTCGTGCAGCTTCTTGAGGAGTTGTTCCTTCATCAGCCCCAGGAATTCGCAGAGTGAGGAGCCCGAGTGGGCGATTTCTGAGGGGATGGTAACATGCGCGCCGTGCCGCCGCCACCCATCACCAGCCGACACAACCCCCTCGTGGCGCGATTCAAGGCCGCCGCCGACCACGACGCGCAGTGGATGTTGCTCGACGGCGCGCACCTGCTGGCCGAGGCGCTCGATGCGGGCCTGGCCATCGACTGCGTTGCGGTGGATCTGGACCGGGTGGCCGGCGGCGCTCTTGACGCCCTGACGCGGAGGGTGCCCGCCGATCGGCTGGTCAGCGTCAGCCGCTCGGTGCTCGACGCGATGAGCCCGGTTCGCACCCCCTCCGGCATCGTCGCGCTGGCGGCGCGTCCGCGCGATGCATCCGACGACGTGATGCGCAGCCGCACGGCCCTGCTCGTTGGCGCAACCGACATCCAGGACCCGGGCAATCTCGGCGCCATCGTCCGGGCGGCCGAGGCTGGAGGCGCCAGCGGCGTCATCACGACGCCGGGCGGGGCCGACCCGTTCGGCTGGAAGGCCGTCCGCGGCGCCATGGGCAGCGCGTTCCGCCTGCCCATCGCCCGAGCGTCGTCGATGGCGGCGATGGTCGACCAGGCCCACGCCGCGGGTCTGCAGGTCGTGGCTGCCGTCGGACACGGGCACACGCCCATGCACGAAGCCGATTTCACGAAGGCGACGCTGATCGTGCTGGGCAGTGAGGGACAAGGACTGGCGCCGGCGCTGGCGGACTCGGCAGACATCCGCGTCTCGATTCCCATGACGTCGCCGGTGGAGTCGCTCAATGTGGCGGTGGCGGCGGCGCTCCTGGTGTACGAGGCGCGACGGCAACGTGAGCCACAATCACGAAGGCGCGAAGGCGCGAAGGCGCGATGAACGATTCCAGTCAGCTAGCCAAAGTGGCGACCAGCACACGTTCCCAACGGGCCCTTCGCGCCATCGCGCCTTCGCGCCATCGTGATTGTTATCCTCGAGGCGTGACGGATCTGCTCACCGCGCCATGACCGGCCCCGGCCTCTTCGACGACGACGCCCCCTCCCCCACCGCCACGGCCGGCCCCGATGCGCCGCTGGCCGAACGGATGCGCCCCCGCACGCTCGACGAGGTCGTCGGGCAGCACGCCGTACTGGCGCCCGGCGCGCCGCTGCGTCAGGCTATCGAGGGCGACGTCCTGCAGTCCCTGATCTTCTGGGGTCCCCCGGGCACGGGCAAGACGACGATCGCGCGGCTGATTGCCGAACGCACCGAGGCGCGATTTGTGGCCTTCAGCGCTGTGCTGACGGGCATCAAGGAGATCAAGGAGCTGATGGCCCGCGCCGTGGCGACCCGGCGCCAGTCGGGGCAGCGGACGATCCTGTTCATCGACGAGATCCACCGGTTCAACAAGGCGCAGCAGGACGCGTTCCTGCCCTATGTCGAAGCCGGCACCATCGTGCTCATCGGCGCGACGACCGAAAACCCGTCGTTCGAGGTGAATGCCGCGCTGCTGTCGCGGTCGAAGGTCTTCGTCCTCGAGCCGTTGACCGTCGAGCAGGTGATCGCGATCCTGCGTCGGGCGTTGACAGACGAGACACGCGGTCTGGGCGCCGAGCTGGTGGACGCCGACGACGACGCGTTGTCGGCGATCGCGGTGATCGCCAGCGGCGACGCACGAGCGGCGCTCAATCTCCTGGAACTGGCTGCGGGTTCTGCGCCGGTCGAGCAGAACCGGCGCCACATCACCAGGGCCTGGCTAGAGGGCGCGCTCCAGCGCCGCATCCTGCGCTACGACAAGAACGGCGAGGAGCATTACAACCTCATCTCCGCGCTGCACAAGTCCATGCGCAACAGCGATCCGGACGCGGCCGTCTACTGGCTGGCCCGGATGCTCGAAGCCGGCGAGGACCCGTTGTATGTCGCGCGACGCCTCGTGCGCTTTGCGTCGGAGGACATCGGCAACGCCGACCCGCAGGCGCTGACCATCGCCGTCGCCGCGCAGCAGGCCGCGCACTTCATCGGCATGCCCGAAGGCAACACGGCGCTGGCCCAGGCGGCCATCTACCTGGCCACCGCCCCGAAGAGCAACGCCGTGTACGTCGCCTACGGCCGTGCCGCCGACGACGCCGAGCGCCAGGTGGCCGAGCCGGTGCCGCTGCACCTGCGCAACGCGCCGACCAAGCTGATGAAGCAACTGGACTACGGGAAGGACTACCAGTACTCGCACGATCAGCCGGACGCCGTGGCCGACATGGACTGCCTGCCCGAGGCGCTCAAGGCGCGCACCTACTACGAGCCGAAGGAGCGGGGGTTCGAGAAGGAGATCAAGCGGCGGCTGGAGGGGTGGAAGGAACTGAAGCGGCGGCGGCGAGAGGAGTGAATTGACGATTGCAGATTGACGATTGACGATTACGGGACTTCGCCGAAGTGCCGGAGTGCCCGTCGGGATCGAACATTGCCTCGCGCGTATAATGCGCGGCAGTTGACACATGGCCCTCCAACCGGGCGCGAAACTCGGGCCCTACGAAGTGCTCTCCCTCATCGGCGCGGGAGGAATGGGCGAGGTGTATCGCGCCCGCGACACGCGCCTGGACCGCAGCGTCGCGCTGAAGGTCCTCGCGCCGGAGCTGGCCGCCGACCCCGACTTCCGCGCACGCTTCGCACGCGAAGCCAAAGCCATCTCCGCACTCAATCACGCTCATGTCTGCGGGTTGTACGACGTCGGCCGCGAGCACGACACCGAGTATCTGGTGCTCGAACTGCTCGAGGGCGAGACCTTGGCTGCACGACTGGAGCGGGGCCCGCTGCCGGTGGCCCAGGTACTCCGCTTCGGCATTGAGATCGCCTACGCGCTCGAGGCGGCACACCGCCTCGGCATCGTCCATCGGGACCTGAAGCCCGCCAACGTGATGATCACCCCGGCGGGCATCAAGCTCCTCGATTTCGGCCTCGCGAAGAACACCACGGGCCCTGGCGGGCAGGCGCTCTCATAGCTGGCGACCGCCCCAGGGACGGCCACGGCTCAGGGCACGATCCTCGGGACGCTGCCGTACATGTCGCCCGAACAGGTACAGGGGCTGCCAGTCGATGCGCGTACCGATCTCTTCGCGCTAGGTACCATCCTGCACGAGATGGCCACGGGCCGGCGGGCGTTCGAGGCGACGACGCAGGCGAGTCTCATTGCGAAGATTCTGGAGACCGAGCCGCCCGTCGTGTCGTCACTCGCACCACTCACCCCTCCCGCCCTTGACCACGTCGTCCAGAGCTGCCTCGCGAAGGCACCCGCCGATCGGGGCAGACGGCGCACGACGTCAAACTGCAACTGCAGTGGATCCAGGCGCAAGGCTGGCACGTCAACGCGGCGGCGCCGGCCGCTGTGTCGCGAAAACGCACGGCGTGGGTGCCCTGGGTGGTCGCTGCTGCCGCTGCCGCGCTCGCCGCGACCACGCTCCTGCGGTCGTCACGGCCGGTGATGACACAGGCGCCGCCAGTCCGTTTCGAGCTGGTCTTGCCGCCGGAGATCCGGCTGGCGGATTACGCTCGCGGCGCGATTTCTTACCAACGCGGCGCGATTTCGCCGGATGGGCAGCGGTTCGTGTTCGAAGCCACCGTGGATGGCCGCGAGCAATTGGTCCAACGAGACCTGGCATCCACGGCATTGGTAGTGCTGGCGGGAACCGAGGGCGGTTTCAATCCGCTCTGGTCCCCCGACAGCCGGGCGGTCGCTTTCTTCGACGCCGATGCACGCCTGAAACAGGTCTCCCTGCCGGGAGGAGACGTACGAGTGGTCGCGCACACGAAGTTCGGGTTGACTGGCCGCCAAATCGGCAGCACGTGGCGGGGCGATACGATCCTGATGGCGTCCGGAGACGGACGTATTTATCGCGTCGCGGTCACGGGAGGCACGGTCACCGCTGTCTCTCCGCGATCTTTGTGGCTCTGTGGTTGGCGTACGTCACTGTGGCTGGCGTACGTCAAATCCGCTGAAAATTCTTCTCAATCTCCCGCCGCGTCAGTCGCAGCATCACCGGCCGGCCATGCGGGCAGATGGTCGAGTAGGCCGTCGCCGCCAGTTCCTCGAGGATGTGCGTCATCTTCTCGTAGGTCAGCGGGTAGTTGGCCTTCACCGCTGCGTGGCACGCGATGGTGGCGGCCATCAGCTTCAACGCGGCTTCGGCCGGGCTGCCGCGGTCAAAGCCCTCGAGATCATCGGCCAGCGTGCGCAGCGTCGCAGCGGCCTCTTCCACGCCGAGCAGCGCCGGCAGCGCCGATACCTTCACCGACTCGCCGCCGAACTCGTCAACCTCGAATCCAAGCCGCTCGAGATCCCGGGCCCGCGCCACCAGCGCCTGCCGGCCGGCCGCCGAAAGGTCCACGAGGATCGGCGTGAGCAGCCGCTGACTCTCGAGCCGGCCGCTGGTCAGCGTCTGAAGCGTCCGCTCGTAGAGCACGCGCTCGTGCGCGACGTGCTGATCGATGATGGCGACGCCCTCGTGATCCACCGCGATGATGAAAGTGTCGCGGAACTGGCCCAGGGGAATTAGAGAAGTGCTGAGTGCTGAGTGCTGGGTGCTCGGTGCGGTGCCGGGTGCCGCGTGCGGAGTGCCGAGTGCGACGTGCTGAGTGCCCGGCGCGCTCCACCCCTGGAAACCCCCGAGGCCTGAGGCCAGTTCTGGGCGCCAGCGGCTCGGGTACAGCCCTCCCGCCAGCACGCCGGGAATCGGCAGCGTCTCTCCAGTCGGGTATGACGTTGGCAAGGCGCTGGGCGTCAGCGCCAGCGCCGGCGCGGGGCCCTGGCCGAGGGCATCACCGACGGCCCGGCGAATCACCTCGTGCATCAGCGACTGCTCGCGGAAGCGCACCTCGGCCTTGGTCGGATGCACGTTGACGTCGAGCGCATCGAGCGGCATCTCGATGAACAG
>JAENWD010000063.1 GCA_016650245.1 Vicinamibacteria bacterium | reverse complement strand
CCGCCGACGCCTTCACGGTGCTCGAGGACGGCATGGCTCAGCCGGTGAGCGTGTTTGCCGCGGGAGAGTTCCCGCTGACCGTCGCGATTGCCGTCGACCGCAGCTTCAGCATGACGACCAGAGGTCTCGAGACAGCCCGGGGCGGCGCCCGGCGGCTGATAGACCAGCTCCGGGCGCGCGATCGGCTGCTGATTCTGGCCATCGGCGGCGGGGTCGACGCTGTGGCTGGCTTCGACATGCCCCGCGAATCCGCCCGGCAGGCCCTGGACCGGGTGGAACTCTGGGGCAGCTCGCCCATCGGCGACACCGTGATGCAGGCCGTGGATGCCTTCGGCCAGCACCGCGGGCGTCAGGCGGTCGTTGTCTGGTCCGACGGCGTGGAGCGCGAGGCACAGCGCGCGCGTGCTGACGTCCTGGATCACGTGCGCCGCTCCGACGTGTTGGTCTACCCGGTAGCGATCGCGCCCACGATTTCCCCGCTGCTTGCCGAACTGGCGGCGCTCTCGGGCGGGCGCGTGCTGCAGGCCCGCGACCGAACGGGCGCGGAGGTCGCGGCCGGTGTCATTACCCGCGAACTGCGAAACCAATACTTGCTGGGCTACGCGCCGCCGGCAGGGCCCGCCGGCTGGCGGCGCATCGAGGTGCGCGTGAATCGGCCGGGGCTCCGGGTCCGGGCGCGCCAGGGGTATTTCGCGCCGGTCTCAGGTGGCCCAGCGTCTTCCGGAGCCCCAGCGGCGTCTAACCAATGAGTGTCCGGTGAGCAGGACACGCGACACGCCCGGCACGCCCTCCGGTTGCGGCCAATGAGCTCCCGTCGTGGGCAGGGCTCTTGCATCGCGCTAGCTGGGCCAGTCGTGGCACAATGCGTAGGAACGTGATCGATGGCTGAGCTGACCGAGAATTCCCCCGTGAACACCGGTGCGGGGCACCTGACGGTGCTCAGTGGTCTTCACGCGCGCGAGCTCTCGTTTTCCTTCGAGCATCCGCAGTCTCGAGTGGGCGTCGGGGCGTCGATCGCGACGCACATCCTCTTTTTTGCGCTGGCCATTTTCATCGCGACCTACGGCCCGACGCCTTCGGCGACTTCGCCCCAAAACGATCGTCTTCCGACCGACATCGTGTGGCTCCAGGAGCCGGGCCCCGGTGGCGGAGGCGGCGGTGGCGGCAACCAGATGCCAGAGCCACCAAAGAAGGCGGAAGTGCCGGGGAAGCAGGTCATCAGCGTCCCGGTCACGCGGCCCGAGACGCCCACGCCGCAGCCCAAGCCCGAAGAGCCGCCGGATCCGATGCTGAACATCCCGGCCAAGACGCTGGGCGACACGGCGCAGATGAACCCGGGTCTGCTCGAAAGCGCCATGGCGGCGTCGATGATCTCGCAGGGGACGGGCACCGGGGGCGGTGGGGGCACGGGGCAGGGGACCGGCATCGGCTCGGGCCGCGGGTCTGGCCTTGGGGCCGGTGAGGGCGGCGGCACAGGGGGCGGCGTCTACCGCCCCGGCAACGGCGTCGAATTGCCGCGCGTGCTCCAGGAAATTCGCCCCCAGTACACCGCCGACGCCATGCGCGCCAAAGTGCAGGGCACGGTGTGGGTCGAGTGCGTCGTGTTACCCGACGGCACAGTCGGGGAAGCGACCATCACAAAGTCGCTCGACTCGGTGTTCGGGCTCGACCATGAAGCCCTCAAGGCCGCCAAGCGATGGCGCTTCATCCCGGGCCGGCGCCTTGGACAGCCGGTGCCGGTCCTGGTGACGATCGAACTGACGTTTACGCTGCGGTAGGGACATGAGAACGTAGGAACGCAGGAACGTAGGGAAAAACGCCTCCCACGTTCCCACGCCCCCACGTTCCTCAGAAACACGAAGGGCCTGGCGGGGTTTCCCCCACCAGGCCCTCGTGCTTTCCGTACTCGTAACTCGCCGCTCGTCGTTCGTAACTGGGCGAGCGATTAGTACATGCCGCCCATGCCGCCGCCCTGGCCGCCGCCGGCCGGAGCGTCCTTCCTGTCCTCGGGGAGCTCGCAGACGAGGGCTTCGGTCGTCAGCAGCAGCGAGGCGATCGACGACGCGTTCTGCAGCGCGATGCGCACGACCTTGGCCGGGTCGATGACACCGGCCTTCACCAGGTTCTCGTAAGTGTCGGTCAGCGCGTTGAAGCCGGACTCGTTGTCGAGCTCACGCACCTTCTGCACCACGATCGAGCCTTCCATCCCGGCGTTGGTGGCGATCCATCGCAGCGGCTCTTCGATCGCGCGCTTGATGATATTGACGCCGACCTTCTGATCGCCCTCGAGCTTCAGGGTGTCGAGGGCCTGGGCCGCGCGAATCAACGCCGTGCCGCCGCCGGGCACGATGCCCTCCTCGACAGCCGCCTTGGTGGCGTGCATCGCGTCTTCCACGCGCGCCTTCTTCTCCTTCATCTCGGTCTCGGTGGCTGCGCCGACCTTGATGACTGCCACGCCGCCGACCAGCTTGGCCAGCCGTTCCTGCAGCTTCTCGCGGTCGTAGTCCGAGGTGGTGTCCTCGACCTGCGCCCGGATCTGCTTCACGCGGCCGTCAATCTGGGCCTTCGATCCGCCGCCCTCGACGATGGTCGTGTTGTCCTTGTCGATGGTGATCTTCTTGGCGCGTCCCAGGTCTTCTACCTTCACGTTCTCGAGCTTGATGCCGAGATCTTCCGTGATGGCATTGCCGCCGGTCAGCTTGGCGATATCTTCGAGCATCGCCTTACGCCGGTCGCCGAAGCCCGGAGCCTTCACCGCGCACACATG
>JAENWD010000062.1 GCA_016650245.1 Vicinamibacteria bacterium | reverse complement strand
CCGATGCGGCCCACGCGGTAGCGGCCGGCGAGCACCTCGCCAGTACGCGCCAGCACCAGGTCGCTGCCCACGGTGATGACGGCCACCTTTGCGCCGTCGGCAAGCGTGACGAGCCCCAGCAAGCGTAGAGGGACCTGAGGCAGCGGCAGCGGGAGAACAGGCAGCCCGTCGGGCGGCGGCAGCGGCGCACCCGGCGATCGGAAGGCGACGCCGGCCCCCGCGGTCTGCCCCGGCCCGCCGAATCTGAACGGGTTCCTCGCCAGTGGCGACAGGGTGGGCGGCGCGTCGAGCGCTCGGTGCAGCTGCTCGACGGCCAGATCAGGCCCGGGGACAGCAGGCACGGACCGACCAGCAGCGCTGCGCGCAGGCTGCTGATCCGCTCCCCCACAGGCCGCCATCGCAAGCATCGCGACCAGACCGCCACAGACCGCCGCCGCGCGCGCCCTCGTCACCCGCGCATCCTAGCACTCGAATGTGGCAGCGCCCGTGCGGCGCCGCCGGGCGGATCGATTCGGCTCGCCTGCGCACTGTGTTATGATTCGCCGTGCTCCCGGTTACTGCCCCCGAGCATTCGGTTCGCCCTTCGGCCGTTGTTGTCATTCCCGCCCGCTACGAGTCCTCCCGCTTCCCTGGCAAAGCGCTCGCGCTGATTGCCGGACGGCCGATGATCGAACACGTGTATCGTCGTGCCTGCGAGGCGCGCCACGTGAGCCGTGTGCTCGTGGCCACCGACGACAAGCGGATCATTCGTGTCGTGACCGCATTCGGGGGCGAGGCCGTCATGACCAGTCCGGCGCATGCCACCGGCACCGACCGGCTGGCGGAAGTCGCCTCCGGTCTCGACTGCGACATCATCGTCAACGTGCAGGGCGACGAGCCGCTGGTGACGCCGGCGATGATCGAACAGGCCATGGCGCCGTTTGCCGCCGACGCCACCGCGGTCATGAGTTCCCTGCGGACGCGGCTCACCAGCCGCGCCGAGTACCTCGATCCCAACGTCGTGAAGGTCGTCGTCGATCGGCACGACGCCGCGCTGTACTTTTCCCGCGCGCCGATCCCGCACGCCCGCGACGCCACGCCGGAGGGCGATCCGCCGGCAACGGCCTGGCGCCACATCGGCATATACGCCTACCGGCGTCTGTTTCTCGGCATCTTCACCCACCTGCCGCCGACGCCGCTCGAACGCACAGAGCGGCTCGAGCAGCTGCGCGCACTCGAGCACGGCTACCGCATCATCGTGCCAGAGACGGCGCACCGGTCCGTCGGCGTCGATACGCCATCGGATCTGGCCGAAGTCGAAGCCATGGTCGCCGCGGCCGCCGGACTACGTCTGAAGGGGCACCCGATACGATGACGACCAAGACGACCAGACCAGTGAAATACATCTTCGTGACTGGTGGCGTTGTATCGTCGCTCGGCAAGGGGCTTGCCGCCGCCTCGATAGGGAGCCTGCTCGAAGGGCATGGCTACCGGGTCACCCTGCAGAAGTTCGATCCGTACATCAACGTGGATCCGGGCACGATGAGCCCGTTTCAACACGGCGAGGTGTACGTGACCGACGACGGCGCGGAGACCGATCTCGACCTGGGGCACTACGAGCGCTTCACGAACATGGTGCCAAGCCGGAACAACAACTGGACGACCGGAAAAATCTACCTGTCCGTCATCCAGAAGGAACGCCGAGGGGACTATCTCGGCGGCACTGTGCAGGTCATCCCGCACATCACCAACGAGATCAAGGACAGCATCCGCGGCGTCTCGCACGATGTGGACATCGTCATCGTCGAGATCGGCGGGACGGTGGGCGACATCGAAAGCCTGCCCTTCCTGGAAGCGATCCGCCAGTTCCGCCAGGATGCCGGACGCGACAACACGATCTATATCCACCTCACCTTGGTGCCATTCATCGGCACGGCGGGCGAAGTGAAGACCAAGCCCACCCAGCACAGCGTGCGCGACCTGCGCTCGATCGGAATCCAGCCCGATATCCTGCTCTGCCGCACCGATCGGCCCTTATCGCGCGACGTGAAGCAGAAGATCGCGTTGTTCTGTGACGTCGACGAGGAAGCGGTCATCACCGCGCGCGACGTCGACACGATCTACGAAGTGCCGATGGCGCTGGCCTCCGAAGGCATCGACCGGATCATCCTCAAGCTGCTCCATCTCGACCAGACCGAGCGGCATATCGAGGCCTGGGAACAACTGGTCGCTCGCATCAAGCACCCTGACGACGAGCTCACGATTCACGTCGTCGGCAAGTACGTCGGCTACGAGGATTCGTACAAGAGCCTCAACGAGGCGCTCTACCACGGCGGTTTCGCGCACAAACTGAAGGTCAACATCCAGTGGGTGGAGTCCGAGGCGCTGGAGGAGCCAGGCGGCGAGCGGTTGCTCGACGGGGCGCACGGCATCCTCGTGCCGGGGGGCTTCGGCAACCGCGGCACGCGCGGCATGATGAAGGCCGCGCAGATCGCACGCACGCGCGGCATCCCGTACTTCGGCATCTGCTACGGCTTCCAGTGGGCGACGGTGGAGTTTGCCCGGAACGTCGCCGGGCTCGCCGACGCCGACTCGACCGAGTGCGATCCGGAAACGCCGCACAAGGTGATCTACAAGCTGCGGGACCTGTTGGGCGTGGAGGACCTTGGCGGCACGATGCGCCTGGGGCAGTACGCGTGTGAGTTGACGCCGGGCTCGCTGGCGCACCAGATTTACGGCACAACGCACATCTCCGAGCGGCACCGCCACCGCTACGAGTTCAACTGCCTCTACGAGCAGGCGATCACCGACCGCGGCCTTCGGATTTCGGGCAAGTCTCCGGACGGCAAGTTCGTCGAGATCGCCGAGTTACCCGGGCATCCGTGGTACGTCGCGGTGCAGTTCCACCCCGAGTTCAAGTCCAAGCCGCTCGCCCCGCACCCGCTGTTTGCCAGCTTCGTCGGCGCCTCGTACCGCCACAAGCAGGGCACCACGACGCCGGCGCTGGCGGAAGGGGTCGCGGGCTGACGGCACCGTGTATGATCGTCGGATGCCATCTGTCCGCATCGGGTCGCTGGCGCTCGGCGGTGGCGCGCCGCTGCTGGTCATCGCCGGCCCGTGTGTGATTGAAAGCGAGGCGCACGCGCTCGAGACGGCCCTCGCGCTCAAGGCGATCGTCACTGACGCCGGACTGCGCATGGTGTTCAAGGCATCGTACGACAAGGCCAATCGCACCTCGATCGACTCGTTCCGCGGCCCGGGCCTCGCCAAGGGCCTGGCAGTGCTGGCCCGCGTGAAGGCCGAGACGGGGTTGCCGATACTGACCGACATCCACGACGCCGATCAGGCCGCACCGGCAGCCGAGGTCGCCGACGTGCTGCAGATTCCGGCGTTTCTGTGCCGCCAGACGGATCTGCTGGTGGCGGCGGCACGCACGGGCCGAGCCGTCAACATCAAGAAGGGCCAGTTTCTGGCGCCACGAGATATCCGGCACGCCGTCACGAAGGTCACTGCGGCCGGCAACGCCGACGTCTTCGTCACCGAACGCGGCACGTCGTTTGGCTATAACAACCTGGTCGTCGACATGCGGGCATTCCCCATCATGCGTGCGCTCGGCGTGCCGGTCATCTTCGACGTCACGCACAGCATGCAGTTGCCCGGCGCCGGCGACGGGGTGACGGCGGGTCTGGCCGAGTACATCGAGCCGCTGGCGCGGGCCGGTGTCGCTGCCGGCGTCGACGGCGTCTTTCTGGAGGTCCACGAGGAGCCCTCGCGCGCCAAGAGCGACGCGCAGAACGCCTTGCGACTCGACCTGCTTGCCCCGTTGCTGCGAAAGCTCAAGGCCATCGATGCCATCACCCGAGCGTCCTGATCGCCCGTCGGGCGCCGTCATGC
Organism: Vicinamibacteria bacterium; assembly: GCA_016650245.1. Classification (GTDB taxonomy): domain Bacteria; phylum Acidobacteriota; class Vicinamibacteria; order Vicinamibacterales; family JAENWD01; genus JAENWD01. Next base: position 41,122 of record JAENWD010000062.1, on the reverse strand, counting down.
CCGACCTCTCGCTGGCGCGCAAGGTCCTGCAGACGGAGGCCGCGGCCATTCTCGCGCTCGTCGACCGACTCGATGCACGTTTCGTGCGCGCGGTGGACCTGCTGCGCGACTGCCGCGGTCGCGTGATCGTCACCGGGATGGGCAAGTCCGGTATCATCGCGCGGAAGATCGCCGCGACGCTGGCCAGCACCGGCACGCCCGCGTTCTTCCTCCACCCTGCCGAAGCGATTCACGGCGATCTTGGCGTCATTCAGGCCGGTGATATCGTCGTCGCGTTGTCTCATGGCGGCGAGACCGACGAGATTCTGCGCCTCCTGGAGACCATCAGGCGCGGTGGCGCGGGGATCATCGCCCTCACCGGACATCCGGGCTCGACGCTGGGCCAGTTCGCCGACGTCACGCTCGATTGCCACGTCGCCGAGGAGGCCTGCCCGCTCAACCTCGTTCCGACGGCGAGCACCACGGCGGCACTGGCCCTGGGGGACGCGCTGGCGATGACGCTGTTGGTGGAGAAGGGGTTCCGCGCCGAGGACTTCGCCAACCTGCACCCGGGCGGCAAGCTGGGGAAGCGCCTGATGCGGGTCGAGCAGCTGATGCACGCCGGCGACGACATCCCGCAGGTCGACGAGGCGACGTCGATGCGCGAGGTCATCTACGAGATGTCGCGTAAGGGGCTCGGCATGACGTGCGTGACCTCGCGCGGAGCCTTGGTGGGCATCATCACCGACGGCGACCTGCGCCGACGCATGACGACGACGCCGGACGTGCTCGGCCTGGGCGCCGCCGACGTGATGACCACCAGTCCGGTCACCATTCCGCGGCATCTGCTGGCCGTTGAGGCGCTCAACCTGATGGAGCGGCGGAAGATCACGTCGGTGATCGTAAGCGCTGGCTCGGCCATCGAAGGCGTCGTCCACCTGCACGACTTGTGGCGCACGGAGGCCATCTGACATGGCCCTCACCCTGACCGAACGCGCGCGCCGCGTGCGCCTGGTCCTGCTCGATGTCGACGGCGTGCTCACCGACGGCAAGATTCTGGTCCATGCCGACGGCACCGAATCCAAGACGTTTGACATCCGCGACGGCACTGGCATCGTCCTGGCGCAAAAGGCCGGCGTTCGAGTTGGGCTGCTGTCGGCACGCCAATCCGCCGCCACCACCGAGCGGGCCCATCAGCTCCGCATCGCGATCGTCCGTCAGGGCGCCCTCGACAAGTTGACCACCTACGAGGCGCTGCTGGCCGAGCTCGGGCTGGAGGACCATGACGTGGCCTTCATGGGAGACGACCTGCTCGACCTGCCCGTCCTGGGCCGCGTCGGTCTGGCAGCCGCCCCCGCCGACGCGGTGCCCGAGGTGCAGGCCACGGCGCACTGGGTGAGTCGGTCGCGCGGCGGCGACGGCGCGGTTCGCGAGCTGACAGAAGTGGTCCTCAAGTCTCAGGATCGGTGGGACGCCCTGGTGGCCGAGTGGACCCCGGCGCCGACGCAGTCATGACCGTGTACCTGCCGATGCTTGTCGCCCTGGTGGCCCTGCTGGCCGGCCTGGCGATCGGCAAGGCCTGGGAGCGATACAAGCTGCGCGACGGCCAGTGGATCGATCGCCGGAAGGCGCGCGAGTCTCCGCATTTCATCGTCGGACTCGACCTGGTGGTCGCCAACCAGATCGACCAGGCCATCGACGAGCTGTCGCGCGCCGCGTGGCTCGGTGAGGACGCGCTCGAGATCCACCTCGTTCTGGGCAACCTCTATCGCGAGAAGGGCCAGGTGGGCCGCGCCATCAACATCCACCAGGGACTGTTGCAGCGTCAGAATCTCAAGACGCTCGAGCACGCCTACATCCTGTTGTGCCTCGGCCTGGATTTTCGGCGCGGCGGCTTCGTCGACCGCGCCCACGAGGCGTTCAAGGAGGTGCTGCGGCTCGATCCCAAGAACAGGCACGCGCTGATCCAGCTCGAGAAGCTGCACGAAGAGCAGCACCAGTGGGCCGAGGCGTACGAGATTCGCCAGCAGATCTCGGAGATCGACGCCACCGGGCCGCTGAGGGCACGCGACAACGCTATCCTGGCCTTTCTCGAAAACGAGCTTGGCGACGAGGCGTCCAAGGCCGGCGACAGCACCGAGGCGGCACGCCGGTTTGCCGCAGCCATCGATCGCGACCGGTCGGCCGCGCCGGCATACTTGAGCCTCGGCGACGTCAAGCTAAACGAGGGCGACGTCGCCGGAGCGATCACCGCCTGGGAGGACCTCATCGAAGCCTCACCGGATCGGGCCTATCTCGCCTTCCAACGGCTGCAGGCGGCGTATGCCGCGCAGGGCGCGCCGCATCGGTTTCCCGACCTGTGCCGGCGCCTGATCGCCGCCAACCCGCAGGACTGGCGGGCGCGGCTGGCGCTGGCGCGTCACCGCACCGCGGCCGGCGACGTCAGCACCGCCCTCGAGCTGCTCTTCGAGGCTCTGGCGTACAACCCACATGCGCTGATGATCCACCAGGAAATCTGGCAGGCTCTGTCGGCCCTTGGACGCAACCCGCAGTTGATCGAACGCTATCTCGGGCTGACCCGCGACGCTATCTTCTATCTCGACCCGCACGTCTGCGTACGTTGCCGCTACCGGAGCACCGAACTGCTCTGGCAGTGCCCGCAATGCCATGAGTGGAACACGTTCATCGAAGAGCGAATGGCGCCCGCCAAAGACGACCAACAGTTGAGCGCGTAGGACTGGCTTCAGCCTTCAGCCTTCAGCCTTCAGCCTTCGGACCAGTTCGTCGACCTGGCGCTCGGTTTCCGCGCGCGTCCCGGTGGTCCAGATCACGTCATCGGCGAGCGCGACCTTCTGGGCGATCGGCCACTGCGCGTCCAGGCGAGCGCGCGCGTCGGATTCCGACACCCCGTTGCGCGTCATCACGCGGCGCAGTTGCTCGTCGGGCGGGCAGGCGACGACGACGATCCGATCGAAGTCGAGCCGGTGACCGGATTCAAACAGCAGCGGGATGTCGGCGACAGCATACCGGGTCTGGCTTGGCAGTCCCCCGAACCAGTGGCCGATGGCGGCGTAGACTCCCGGGTGGACGATCCGCTCGAGATCCCGCCGCGCTTCCGGGTCGTTGAAGACCAGGGCCGCCAGCGCTTTGCGGTCCAACGCCCCCTGGGAATCGAGCACGCCCTCGCCGAAACGCTCGACGACGGCACCGAGCCCGGGGCTGCCGGGCGCGACCAGATCGCGGGCCAGCACGTCGGCATCGATGGTGGGAATGTCACGCGCCTGCAGCAGGCCGACGACGGTGCTCTTGCCGGTGGCGATGCCGCCGGTCAGCGCGACGCGGACCATCCGGCCCTCGCCTCGGCGGCCGTCACGGTGTTCTGCAGCAGGAGCGCGATGGTGAGCGGACCGACGCCGCCGGGGACGGGCGTGAGCGCCCCGGCGACCTCGGCGACGGCCGGATGCACGTCGCCGACGACCACCGACCCGCGGCGGGCAAAGTCTGCCAGGCGCGGCGACCCCTCAGGAAACAGCGCCGCCACTTCCCCGCTGTCGGTGACGCGGTTGATCCCGACATCGACGACCGTCGCGCCTGGCTTGACGTGCTCGGGCCGAACAAATGCGGTCCGCCCGACGGCGGCGACAAGGATATCGGCCTGCCGCGTCAGCGCCGGCAGGTCTCGAGTTCGCGAGTGGCAGATGGTGACGGTGGCGTGCTGGTGTAACAGAAGCATCGCCATGGGCTTGCCGACGATGTCACTGCGGCCGATGACCACGGCGTGGCTCCCGCTCATCGCGATGCCCTCGCGCTGCAGCAGCGCGATCACGCCCGAGGGCGTGCAGGGCGCCAGCACTGACCGCCCCTGAGACAGAAGACCCGCATTGATCGGCGTGAAGCCGTCGACGTCCTTGGCGGGGTCGATCACATCGAAGACGGCCTGAGACGCCCCGCTTCCCATCGCCGACGGCAGCGGGTCCTGCACGAGAATGCCGTCGAACGCCTCATCGATGTTGAGCCTCCGCACGGTGTCGAGCACGTCGGCCAGTGTCGCGCGCTCAGGAAGGCGGAACAACTCGGCGCGACACCCGACGTCGGACGCGGCCTTCAGCTTGTTCCTGACGTAGATCTCGGAGGCCGCATGCGTGCCAACCAGCACGATGCCGAGCCCGGGGGGCCGGCCGGCGCGGGCCGCAAACACTTCCGCGCGGGGCCGCAGTTGCTCACGAATCGAGGCGGCGACCCTCGCGCCATCCAACAGTCGCGCGCTCACGAGGGGGGCGCCTCCGCGCCTGCGGCCTGTTCCAAGCCCTTGAGGCTCGACGGCCGTCCCAGCACCACGATGTCGTCGCCGGCCTGCATCACAGCATCCGGCGGTGGGTTGAACTCGATCCGGCCGCCGCTGCGCTGGATGCCCACGACGATCACGCTGAAGCGCTGGCGCAGGTTGGCTTCGATGATCGAACGCCCCGCCAGGGACGACCCGCCGCTGACCTTGACCTGTTCCATCGCCAGTTCCAGGCTGCCGGCTGCCGTCGCCAGCTTCACGAAGTCCACCACGGCCGGCCGCAGCGCCGTCTGCGCCATCTGCTTACCGCCTATCTGGTAGGGCGAGATGACGCGGTCCGCGCCCGCGCGCAGCAGCTTGCGCTGGGAATCTTCACTCTCTGCCCGGCCGACGATGAACAGATGCGGCGCCAGTTCGCGCGCGGTCAAAATAGCGTAGACGTTTTCGGCATCGGTGCCAACGGCTGCGACCAGACCGCGCGCCCGGGTGATGTGGACGCGCTCGAGGACGTCCTGCCGGCTCGCGTCGCCCTCGACGCCAAGCATCCCCGCGTCGGTGACGCGCCGTACCAGGTCCGGGTCGCGGTCCAGCACGACAAACGAAATGCCCTGTTGCCGGAACTCCTCGGCGATCACGCGGCCGATGCGGCCGAAGCCGCAGACGATGAAGTGGTGGTCGAGCTCGTCGATCATCCGGAGTATCCGACGCGCGGCCATGCGCGCCCGCCAGCCGCCCTCAACGACAATGGTCAGCGCCTGGGTGAAGGTGTAGAGCGCCGTGCCGACCCCCACGATCACGAGCGCCGCCGTGAACACCTCACCGGCCCGGGACATCGGGTGGATCTCCCGATAGCCGACGGTGGTCACGGTGATCACCGTCATGTAGAACGCGTCCCACACCGACCAGCCCTCGACCAGCATGTAGCCGGCCGTGCCGCCAGTAAACACCAGCGCCAGCAGCGTGACCGCCAGGCCGATCCCGGTGAACGCGCGGCCGGCGCGCGAGTGCCGGGGCGGCCGCTCCTGCATGAAGTCCCCTCTACAGGATCAGGCCGCGGCGGCCTTGCCCGACTTGGCCAGCAGGCGCCCGATCACGAAGACTACCAGGCCGGCGCCCAGCACGAGCAAGCCCAATTGATCGGACTGCTCCGCGGTGACCCCGATCTCGTGCCACTTGGCCAGTTCTTCCGTCGTCACTCCCAGCACCGTCATGAAGCCCAGAATGGTCATGAAGCCGCCGTTGAACAGCAGCAGCGCCCCGGCCACGGTCACGAAGTTGCCGACGTTCTCGAGTGGCGTCCTGGCGGAGGCTTCGGCGGCATCCCTCAGCGGGCTGTGGACGCGCCCGTACACCCAGTAGATCAACATGCCGATGTTCAGCCATCCCAGGAAACGCACCCAGGTGGCCACCGGCAGGTTCAGCATCAGGTAGAGGCACGACACGATACCCAGCGCGGGAATCACGAAGCCGCCCGGCACCTTGAAGGGACGCTTGGCCTCGGGACGCTGCACGCGCAGCATCATCACGGCGGCGCACACGATCATGAAGGCGAACAGCGTCCCGATGCTCGTCATCTCGCCCAGAATCTGGATCGGCACCAACGCGGCGCAGACCGCGACCACCACGCCCGTGATGATGGTGGTGACGTACGGCGTCTTGAAGCGCGGGTGCACCTTGCTGGCGCCTGGCGGCAGCAGGCGGTCGCGGCTCATCGCAAAGAAGATGCGCGGCTGGCTCATCAGCATGACCAGCAGCACGCTGGTGATGCCGGCCACCGCGCCGGCCGAGACCAGCCCGGCCGCCCAATCCTGGTCGATCACCGCCAGCGCAAAGCCCACAGGCGCGTTCAGGAACTGCGCGTTGGCCTTGTACTCGACCACCGGCAGGATGCCCGTGAGCACGGCCGCCACGGCCAGATACAGCACCGTGCACACCACGAGCGAGGCGATGATGCCGATGGGCAGATCCCTCTGCGGGTTCTTGGCCTCTTCGGCGGTTGTGGAGACGGCGTCAAACCCGATGTAGGCGAAAAAGACGACGGCCGCCGCGGCCATCACGCCCGAAAAGCCATACGGCATGAACGGCGACCAGTTTTCCGGCTTGACGAACGTGGCGCCGGCGGCGATGAAGAACACCACCGCCACCAGCTTGATGGCGACCATCGCGGCGTTGAAGCGAGCGCTCTCCCGCACGCCCACCACGAGCAACCCGGTGATGCACAGCACGATGATGGCAGCCGGCAGGTTGATCACCGCGCCGTCGGTCGCCCAGGGCGAGGCCGTCATCCACAACGGCAAGTGCAGGCCGAAGCCCAGGAGAATGCGCTGGAAGTACCCGCTCCAGCCGACAGCCACGGTCATCGACCCGACCGCGTACTCGAGGATGAGGTCCCATCCGATCATCCACGCGACGATCTCTCCGAGCGTGGCGTAGGCGTAGGTGTACGCGCTGCCCGCGATGGGGATCATCGAGGCGAACTCGGCATAGCACAACGCCGCAAACGCACAGGCCAGGCCCGCGGCCAGGTACGAGAGCACGATGCCCGGACCGGCCTGGTTGGCCGCCGCGGTCCCGGTGAGCACGAAAATGCCCGTGCCGATGATCGCGCCAATGCCCAGCAGGGTGAGGTCGAAGGCCGTGAGCGTCCGCTTGAGCGCTTTGCCGCCGTGCTCGACGTCGCTGACCAGCTGCTCGATCGACTTGGTCTTCAGCAGATTTGAGTCCATTCGCCCTCCAGCCGCCGTGCGGCAGCCGTGCTAACGCAAAAACCGCGGCATTATAGCGCGGCCTTCGCGGGTCTGGCGGCCGCCGCGACGGCCATGAAGGCGCGTGTGCGTGCGGTCGGATCACCTCCCGCCAACAAATCCGCGATGACCGCCACGCTGGTCGCACCGGCAGCGAACACCTGCGGTACCCGGTCCAGCGTCACCCCGCCGATGGCGACCACGTCTTTGCCGGTGGCCGCCGCCTGGCGCACCAAGTCGAGACTCACAGCGTCATATCCGGTGTGCTTGGTCGTGGTGCCGAAGACGGGCCCGACGGCGATGTAGTCCACCGGCTCCCCGGCGGCCACGGCGATCTGATCGGCCGAATGCGTGGAGACGCCCACCAGCCGGTCAGGTCCCACGATCGCGCGCGCATCGGCGGGCGACAGGTCGTCTTGCCCGACGTGCACGCCGGCGGCACCGGACAACACGGCCAGATCGGCCCGGTCGTTGACGACGACCGCTGCCCGGTACGGCACGGCCATGGCCACGACCTGCCGTGACGCCTCGAGCAACTCGACCGACGACAGCGCCTTGCCACGGACCTGCACCAGCGTCGCGCCGCCGGCGAGCACGGCCTGGGCCAGGTCCACCAGCGCCCAGCCGTGCGCGAAGGCGACCTCCGCGTCCACCACGGCGTACAGCCCGGGAAGACTCAAACGGCCTCTCGAAGTTGCGTGTTTCCGTCCGGCCTGGCGGCCTGATAGCGGTCCATGAACGAGGTGCTGAGGCGCCCGGCCTGGAAGTCCGGGTCGTTGAGGATCTTGAGGTGCAGGGGAATCGTGGTCTTGATCCCCCCGATGACGGTCATCTCGAGCGCGCGCCGCATGCGCGCGATGGCCTCGCTGCGGTCGCGCCCGTGCGCGATCACCTTGGCGATCATCGAGTCGTAGTACGGGGGAATCACACAGTCGGTGTGCGCGGCCGTGTCGATGCGCACGCCCGGACCACCCGGCAGCGAGAAGACGTCGATGGTGCCCGGCGACGGCGTGAACCGCTCGGGGTCCTCCGCGTTGATGCGGCACTCGATCGCGTGCCCTGTGAAGGTGACCTCGGATTGCTTGAACGACAGCCGCTCGCCCGCCGCCACCCGGATCTGCTCCTTCACGATGTCGATGCCGGTGACCATCTCGGTGACCGGGTGCTCGACCTGGAGGCGCGTGTTGACCTCCATGAAATAGAACCGGCCGTCCTTGTCCAACAGGAACTCGAAGGTGCCGGCGTTGGCGTACTGAACCGCTTTGGCGGCGTCCACGACCACCCCGCCCATCTTGCGGCGAATCTTCTCGGTGAGCGCGACCGAGGGCGACTCTTCGAGCAATTTCTGGTGCCGGCGCTGGATCGAGCACTCGCGCTCGCCCAGCGAGACGACGCTGCCATAGTGATCGCCCAGCACCTGGAACTCGATGTGGCGAGGCGAGATGACATATTTCTCGATGTAGACGTCGCCGATGCCGAAGGCCGCCTCGGCTTCCCGCTGCGCCAGCTTCAGCGCCTGCGCCAACTCGCCCGGATTCTCGACAACCCGCATGCCTCGACCGCCGCCGCCGGCGGTTGCCTTGATGATGACCGGGTAGCCGATCTCTCTGGCGATTTTCTGCGCCTGCTCGTCGCCCTCGACTGGGCCGTCCGATCCGGGCAGGATGGGCACGCCGGCCTTCTTCATCGCCCGCCGCGCCCGTGCCTTGTCTCCCATCAGCCGGATGACGTGTGGGTCGGGCCCGATGAAGCGGATGTGGCACGCCTCGCACACCTCGGCCAGATACGCGCTTTCCGAGAGGAACCCGTAGCCGGGGTGGATGGCATCGGCGCCGGTGATCTCGGCGGCGCTGATGATGGCGGGGACGCTCAGGTAGCTGTCGGCGCTACGTGCCGGTCCAATGCAGATGTCTTCGTCGGCAAACCGGACGTGCAACGCGTGCTCGTCGGCTTCTGAATACACCGCCACGGTCTTGATGCCCAGCTCACGGCAGGCATGGATGACGCGCAGGGCGATCTCGCCGCGATTTGCGATGAGGATCTTCTTGAACATCCGCTACGTCGCCTTGATCGCGAAGAGGCGTTCGCCGAACTGCACCGGCTTGCCGTTCTCCACGTAAGCCTTGACGATCTCGCCGTCGTACTCCGACTCGATCTCGTTCATCAGCTTCATGGCTTCGATCAGGCACAGCACCTGGCCCTTTCGCACCGCCTCGCCCACCGACACAAACGGCGGCGCGCCGGGCTCGGCGGCGTGATAGAAGGTCCCGACAATCGGCGATTTCACGACCGCCAGCTCGTCGCCATCCTCGACGGCCGGAGCCACAGGCCCTGGCGCCACGGCAGCCTGCGGAGCGGGCGCGGCCACCAGCGGTGCGACCGGCACCGGCGCGGCCGCCAGCGCATGCACGCCGGTGTCCTTCCGGATGCGGATCTTGAAGTCCTGATGCGCCAGCTCGAACTCCGCGAGCTCGTGCTCCTTGACCAGGGCGAGAATCTGCTTGATCTCCTCGAAGTCCATCGTCCTCGTTGGCTCGGGCTCGGGCCCTGGGGCGTCAGTGGACCGACAGCATGACGGGCACCCGGGTCAGCCATTCGGCGCCGGTGGCCGTCACGAGCAGGTCGTCTTCGATGCGGACGCCCCCCCAACCGGGGATGTAGGCGCCAGGTTCGATTGTCACCACCATCCCGGCCGCCAGCACGTCGGGTAGGACGACCGTACCGGGCAGCGGCGCGTGGGGCGCCGGCCGCGCCGGCCCCACTCTCGGGGCTTCATGAACTTCCAGACCCAGACCATGGCCGGTGCCGTGCACGAATCGGTCGGCCAGACCATGCCTGGCCAGCACCGCGCGTGCGGCCTGATCGACCTCGGACACCGCCACGCCGGGCGCCAATGCGGCGATGGCTGCCTGCTGCGCCTCGGCAACTGCGCCATGAACGCGGGCGGCTTCCGCCGTGGGCGCCCCAAGCACGACCGTGCGCGTCAAGTCGACGCAGTATCCGCCGTAGACCCCGCCAAAGTCCAGCACCACCAGGTCGCCGGCGGCCATGGTCCGGTCCGAGGCACGCCCATGTGGCAACGCCGCACGCGGGCCGGAGGCCACAATCGTATCAAATGCCGGCCGGGTGAAGCCGGCGCGGCGCAGTCCGGCCTCCAGGGCCTGGGCCACGTCCTGCTCCCGTTGACCCGGGGCCAGGTCGGCCAATGCGCCGATGGCCACCGCCGAAATGCGACGCCCCGCCTCGCGCAACCGCTCGATCTCCCACGCGTCCTTCACCAGGCGCCCGGCCTCGATCACATCCATCGTCGGGACCAGGGCCCCGTGCCCACGCCCGCCAGCGGCCAGGACCGCGGCCAGCCACCGTTGCCGCTGCACGGTCAGATGGCCCGCCTCGATTCCCGCCGGTGCCGCGCCGGCGGCAATGAGCGAGGCCAGCGTCTCGTCGTAGGTCTGCTCCACCAGCACCAGGCTCATCGCTCCGTCTGCCGCCAACGCCGTCGCGGCCTCGGCGTAGCGCCGGTCGGTGACCAGCACGACCCGGTCGGGCTCGACCACGGCACAGGCCGTCGAGCCGTCAAAGCCGGTCAGCCACGTGACGTTGGGGGGCGAGGTGACCGCCAGGCGCGTGACGCCGGCCCGGGCCATCAGCTCGCGGGCCCGAGTGTGCCGTACCGCCAGCGGCGGCCGGTCAGTGGCGGCGGGCACGGTCGGCGAGAATGCGGTCGAGGAACTGCTCCAGCCGCCGAACCACGAAGGCTGTCTGGCCATCGTTCTCGCTGGCGGTCGCAGCGGCGAGCCCGGTCGGCGCGAGCGTGTGTTCGAGCGCCGCAATCGCGCGCGCCAGCTCGCGGTCCTCGCGCGCCAGCAGCTGCGCGCGGCGATACGTGGCGAGCGCATCGGCGTCCTCGCCGCGTCGCGCATGGACCTCGGCAATGCCTTTGATCGCGGCAAGATGCTCGGGCGCGGCGGCCAGCACGGCCCTCAGCTCGGCGAGCGCCGCGTCGAGCTCGCCCTGGTCGAGCAGTGCTCGACCCAGCGTCGCACGGGCGGTGGCGTATTCCGGGTGTCGCGAGAGGCCGGTCCGGCATGTCTGGACCGCCTCGCCAAGCCGGCCGGCGCGCCGGAGCTCCTCGGCGAGCGGGGCAAATGCAAGCGACGCCGGATCCTGCTGGATCCGGCGCCGTAACTCCTGAATGCGAGTGCTGTCCGGCACGCTGGACAGTCTAGCCGACTGCCTAGGGCGCCGCGACCGTGACGGTCTTGGTCGTCGTCGCGGTCCGGGCCTTCGAGTCCTTGATCGTCAAGGTGACGATGTAGGCCCCAGGGGCTGCGTAAGCGTGCGTGCGAGTCGGCAGCGCCGAGCTGGCGGTGCCGCCGTCTCCGAAGTCCCACTTGTAGTTGACGATCGGATCAGCACTGGTGGACGTCGTCGCGTTGAAGTTGACGACGACCCCTGGCGTGGGTCCTGTCGGCGAGAAGGTGAACGCAGCCGTCAACCCGCCCGGGCTGCTGGCGGCAACGGTGACTGACTGGGTCGTCGTCGACTTGTTGCCAGCGTCGTCTGTGACGGTGAGCGAGACGACATAGGTCCCCGGGGTGTCATACTTCTTGAGGACGATCATGCCGGACCCGGTGCGGTCGGTGCCGAACTGCCAGTCATAGCTGACGATGACCCGCGGCGCCACGGTGGTTGAGCCTGACGCGTTGAACACGATCTCTTCTCCGATGCCCGGCTCCGCCGGAGAGAAGACGAAGTTGGCCACCGGGACTCCCGAGGTTCCCACCGGCACGCTCTTCGAGCGAGAGCCCTTGAGACCCGCGATGTCGGTGACGGTCAGCGTGACCGTGTAGCTGTCGACCTCGCGGAACTGGTGTGACGTCACCCGGCCCTGGCCTTTGCTGCCGTCGCCGAAGTCCCACTCGTACTTCGTCAGCGTCTGGTCGAGCGTCGGGTCGGAGGCGTCAAACGTCACCGTCTCGAGCTGCTTGGGCGCCGTAGGCCTGAAGGTGAAATCGGGCACCTTGGTCTCGCCGCCGACCACACCGGTCGGCACCAGGCGAATCTCGGCGTAGCGCGCCTGGGCGCCGTTGAAGTTGCCGGTGACCGGCGTGACCATGATTTGCACGCGCGTGTTGCGGTCGACGTTGTCCACCGGTTGCGGCGCGGTATAGACGACGACGGCGCGGCCATCGCTGCCCGTCGAGATGTCCTTGGCCGACAACCGTCCAAAGTCCGTGATGATGCCGCCGACGGCCATTTCGACCCGCAGCGACAGGTTCCGCACGGGCTGCCCATTGGGGTCGAAGGCGCGAATCACGACCTGCGACGTACTCGACCCGTCCTGCGGCAGCAGGTCGGGCGTAGCCGCGATGGCCAGCGTCGTGCCGAGCTCGGAGGGACCCGAGGGGGCCGGCGGTTCGGTTTTCTTCGTCGTGCACGCGCCTGCAAACAGCGCGAGTGCGGCGACAGCGGTGAAGCGAATGATGGAAGCCATGGATATGTCCGCCTGATGTCTACGTCACCGCGTCTTTACGCGTCCGGATCGCCCCAATCCGAGAAGTTCACGCTGATCGCGCCGGACACCGACACGTCGTTGCCCGCCTGGTCGCGGCCGTAGAACGTGATGTCGGCGATGGTCGAGATGGTGCGCACGGTCCCGCCGTTGGTCAGTTCCCTCAAGGGCGACTCGACTTTGGCTTGCGTCCGGACGATGACGAACGACATCGTCGAGTCGGTCGCCAACACGGTGACGGTGCCAGCGCCCTCGAAGGGATAGGGCACATCCACACCAGGCGCGTTGCGGCCATCGGTGCGACGGAATGTCACCGTGTATCGGTTGACCGTGATGAAGTTGTTCGCGGTTGGCGAGGTCGGCACGCCGGCCGGTCCGATGTCTTTCAGGCCCAGTCGGAACGTGACTCGCGCCAGGTCCTCGAAGACCGAGTTGTTGGTCAGCACGTCGGACGACAGCTCATCGGAGAAGATGTCGTCTTCGGCGCCCGACGCGGCCTCGATGCGCTGCACGATCAGGTAGGCCGGCGAACGACCCTCGCGCACCGTGCTGCTGCAGCCGGAGGCCCCAGCCACGACGGTGGCCAGCAGGCCGAGGCAAACGGTTCGACGAATCAATACGGTAGTCATGTGCCTGTGCTCCGTCTTGCCTAACTCTTGAGAATCCGCGGCGTGATGAAGATCAACAGCTCGTTGTTCTGGTTGTTCGTCAGGTCGTGCCTGAACAACCAGCCGAGCAGCGGGATCTTGTGGAGCACCGGCGTGCGACCCTGCTGGGCTTCCTGCGAGCTGAAGTAGATGCCGCCGATGACCGTGGTCTGCCCGTCGCCGACCAGCACGGTCGTGTTGGCGCGCTGCGTGTCGATGGGCGGGATGCCGTTGACGCTGCGGCCGAAGTCGGCCTGCGCGTTTTCGAGCGCGATCTTCATGATCACGGTGTTGGCCGCGGTGATCTGGGGCGTGACGCGCAGCACCAGCGCGGCGTCCTTGAACGTCACGGTGACGGTGTTGTTGGCGACCGTCTGAATTGGAATCTGCGTGCCCTGCGCAATCTCGGCCTCGACGTTGTTCTGCGTCGACACGCGGGGTGTCGAGATGACGCTCAGCTTTCCCTCGTTCTCCAGTGCCGTCAGCGCCAGGTCGAGGTTGAACGCGCCGTTGACGGCGCCCAGCGCCAGGCCGAGGGCCGAGGTCGCGCCGGTGACGCCCAGATCGACGGCGTTGGGCGCGCCGGGCGTGCTGGGCGCGCCGGTGCGGCCACCGCCGATGATGGAGTTGGGGAAGGCCAGGGGCGTCGTGTTGCCCAGGCGCGGTGACATCTCACCGCCCAACCCGAGCTGCGCGCCGATCTCGCGGCGGTACGACTTGTTGGTGATGACGATACGCGCTTCGATCTCCACTTGCGGTTGCGCGCGGTCCAGCGTCGCGATGAGTGAAGATGCCTTGTCGAGCGCCGACTGCAGGTCCGAGATGATGAGCGTGTTCGAGCGCGTGTCGACTTCGACCGTCCCGCGCTGGGTGAGCGCGCTCTTGAGCAACAGCGGACGTATCTGGTCGGCCGTCGCGTAGCTCAGCGTCGCCGTCATCACCACCAGCTCGCCAGCCAGGGCCTGCTGCTCGGCCAGTTGCCGGCGCTGCTTTTCTTCGTCGGCCAGCACGGTCAGCGGCGCCACGCGGACGATCGTGCCGTCCACCGAGTAGCCGAGCTTGTTGGCCCGCAGGATGATGTCGAGTGCCTGGTCCCACGGCACGTCGCGCAAGGCGACGTCGACCGATCCCTGCACGGCCGGGTCGATCACGATGTTGAGGCCGCTGATCTCGGCGAAGGTGCGGAGCACGGCGCGAAGGTCGGCGCCCTGGAAGTCGAGGCTGATCGGGTGCCCCGTGTACTGCCTGCCGCCGGGCGCCTGCGCCACGCCCTGCGACGGCGCCGGCGTTTGCGTCAGCACGCGCGAGGGCTGCGGCGGCACCGGGGTCTCCACAACCTCCACCGGAGGGGCAGGAGCCGGCGCGGTCAAATCGACGATGTCGGAGGCCGGCGGCTCGGCCGCAGCCGCGCCTGGCGCAGGCTGTGCCACTGGCACCGCCACCGGCACAGCCACGGGCGGCCCGGTCGCGCCGCTTTCGCGGAAGGTCACCTTCACTTCGCGGCCATCGCCCACCGACTCCACCAGGTGCGCGGCCGGGCGGTCCAGATCCACGACGACGCGCGTGACCATCGGCTTCTGGCTGTTGAGGGCGACGCGCACGCGATCGATCGGCCCCTGGTTGACGAGGGTGACCGCAGGCGCCTCCGCGGCGACGCCGGGAAAGTCGAGGTAGAGACGCTTGGTGCCGGCTCGCTCGACGTGCGACGGCGCGAGGCGTCCGTTGCCGACCAGGATGATGCTGGTCGCGGTGCCGTCGACGCTGGTCTTCACGTCCACCAGCGCGCGTGCGGGGGTCACCGCCATCGGCGATGCCGTTGATGCAGGCGCGGGCGGTGCAATCCGTGCGCTGACCGGCGGCGGGGTCGACGCACCCGCCACGCCGGCGTCCCCGGACAGTTCGACAAAGATCAGATTGCGCTGACTGCGCACGCGATGGCTGATCGGCTCGGACAGCGACACGCGCACCCGGGCCACCTGGTGGCCTTCGGCGTCGCGCGCGCTTTCGACGCCGACGCTGCGCACGGGGCTGCCGGGCCTGGCGGTGAAGCCGTTGGCGTAACCGCTGGTGGCGACGTTACGCAGATCGACGAGCACCGTGAACGGGTCGGGCCGAGCTGTGCGGTACGCCACCGGCTCGGAGGCCTCTATGAGGACCACGGGCGCGGCGCCATCGGTGGCGGTGATCGCCGTCAGGCGCGCACCGGTTGCGGCCGCCACGCGGCCGTGTCCGGCCGCCACGAAGGCCGCCAGTGCCGTCAGCGTGAGGGCAATGCCATATCGACGCATGGGACTACTTCCCTTCCTCGAGTCCGCGCAACATCTTCCGTACTTCCTTCTGCTTGACGAGCGACAGCGGGTCGTTGACTTCCTGCAAGATGACCAGGCCCTGGGCGGTGACCGCCTTCACCGTGCCGTCGAGCAGCTTGTCGTTGGGCCGCACGATGTACGTCTTGTTGTCCGGTCCCATCACCATGGCGACGTAGCCAGCTCGTCCGGCCACCACGCCCCTCACCGAGATTTCGTCCACCGACAGGCCCGCGAGACCGTCCACGCCGGACGCTCCTGTCCGCGCGCCGCGCTGGTCCGATCCGCCGCGCACCAGGCTGACGAACGGATCGCGTCGCCCTTCGGGGTTGTAGGTGAAAGAGTCAGCCGCGGCGGGCGTTGCCGCCGGCGCCGGGGGCGGCGCGGAGGGCGTCTGTGCCGGCACCAACGCCGTCAGCACGGCCAGAAGCACGAAGGTCGTCATGGTCAGCTGGCCCTCGCCGGTACGGCCGGAGCCGCGGATTTACTTGGCACCGGTGCGGCCTTCGGCTCGATCAGCACGAAGGTGGTCGCGGTGCACAACACGCCGATGGTGGACCCGGGCGCCGGCTTTTCCTTCGCCTTGATCTTCACGGCGCCGACGTTGATGATTCGCGAGAACTTGCCCACGCGATCGAAGAACACGCCGAGGTTGTGATACGTGCCGTCGAGTTCCAGGTTGATCGGCCACTCGGCGTGCATCTGCCGCGTGACGATCGGCGCAGGCTTGAACCCCTTGATCTGCAGGTTCGACTGCGTCGCCAGCGTCTGAATGCGCCGCAGCAGGTCGCCCACGTCCTTCTCTTCTGGCAGCACCGCGCGCAGGTTGGCGAGGCGCGCCTCGAGCTCGCCGACCTCCTGCCGGAACTGAGGCAACTGCCGCGCCGTCGCCGAGCCCTTGGTGATGTCGGCGCGAAGGCGATCGAGCTTGGCCTGCTCGGTGGCGTGCCTCGCCCGCACGTCCTGGACGTAGTACCAATAGAAGCCGCCCAGCGCTGCCACAGCGATGGCGAGGAAAACGCCGACTTGCGCCTTCCAGGGCAGTTTGTTCAGGCCAAGACCCATGTTCATCCGTTCCTATCGAGAACCTTCGCGAACCGCTCTACAAACTCGCGTCGCCGCCTAGGCGCCTAGCGCCGTCCTCCCGGACGCGCCGAGGCGGGCGGTTCCGGTTCTGAACCGGGCATCGCGAAGGTGGCCTTCAACGTGAACCTGATCAGCTCGGTGGCCGGCGCCGTGGCCTGCTCGACCTTGCTGTCGAGGATTTCGACGGGCCGGCGGAAATAGCCGCTGCGCTCGAGATTGCCGACAAAGTCCGACAGCGCCGTCAGCGTCGTGCAGCGGCCGTCGACCGTCAGATCGCCGCCATCCTGCTTGAGCTCGGTGAGCCACAGCATCTCTGGCATCGCCTTGCTCAGCTCGTCGATCATGTGGACCGGCGCGCCCTGCCCCTTGCGCAGCTGCTCGATCAGCTTCACGCGTTCCTGCAGCTGCTGCTTCTGCCGTTCGAACTGCGCGACTTGCGTGAGGATGGTCTTGAGGCGCGCCGTCTCGCGTTCGGCCGTCGCGGTCTCGCTGGTCAGGCGCACCGACTCGCGACCGAGCATCCACCACCACCAGCCGATGCCCAGGGCAGTGGCCAGCAGGATGAGGCTGCAGACCAGCGTGACCTTCTGTCCGAGGTCGAACCCGGCCGACGCCTTGCGCGGCTGCTTCTCTCGCTCGCTGGCGAGCAGGTTGATGTGAATCATCGGCCGTGCACCGTTCTGAGCGCCAGACCCACAGCCACCGCCGCCGTCGGGGCGATGTCGGCCGGGTTGTCGATGCCGAGCCGCTGGGCGTCGAAGGTCACGGCCTTGAACGGATCGAGGAACTCCACCGGTGCGCCGAAGCGCTCCTCGAGCAGTTCGGCCAGGCTGTCGACCCGGCTCGCGCCGCCGCAGAGCACGATGCGGTCGATCTTGTCCTGAGAGGTGGTGGCCTTGAAGAAGTCAAACGTCTTCTGGATCTCGAGGACGACGGCTTCGCTCACCGTGCGAAGGACGGGCCGGACATCCTCAAACGGCACGCCGTCGACCGGCTGGCCTTTCTTGGCTCGCTCGGCGGCGTCAAACGCCAGGTTGAACTCGCGCTGCACCGCGTCGGTGTAGGCGTTGCCTCCCACCGAGATGTCGCGCGTGAACAGCGATTGCTCGCCCGCGATGAAGTTGACGTTGATGGCGGAGGCGCCGGCGTTGAGCAACACCGTCACGCCGGGATCGAGGCCGTAGTTGGCCTCGTAACAGTTCTGCACGGCAAATGCGTCGATGTCGACGACGACCGCCGTCCGCCCCGCCTGGCTGATGACTCCGGTGTACTCGGCGATCTTGTCCCGCTTGGCCGCTACCAGCAGCACGTCCATCGTCTGCTTGCCGCCCTCGCCCGGCGCGGCCCCGAGGATCTGGTAGTCGAGGTTGACGTCCTGAATGTCAAACGGGATGTACTGCTCGGCTTCCCAGTGGATCGACTCGTCGAGCTCGGCCTCGGTCATCACCGGCAGCGCGATCTTCTTGACGATGACCGCGTTGCCCGACAGCGAGGCGACGACGTCTTTCGCCTTGAAGCGCTTGGTGTCGAATATCCGTCGGATGGCGTCGGCCACCGCCCCCCCGTCGACGATGGCGCCATCGACGATCGTGTCGGGCGGCACCGGCTCGCTGGCAAAGGCGACCACCTTGTAGCCGGTCTTTCCAGCCGATTTCAGCTCGACGGCCTTCACCGCGCTCGATCCGATGTCGAGGCCGACGAGTGTCTTGGGTTTCCGAAAGAGACTGAATTCCATGTTCACCGGCCGTTGTCGTCGCGCTGCAGGGGCAAAGCCAATGCCAGCCACCTGGGCGCTCGTTCGGTTGAGCGCCGCCGCGCCAGAATTGGCATCGCCGTCAACAGGCCGTGCGTCGCACCCCCTGGCTCGATCACAAAAGTGTCAGTCGATTACACTTTTGGTCACCGCGGGGAGCGGCGCGAGACCTGTTCGAGGGGTGTTATCGGACGTTGCTCGGCGTGGCATGAGCCGCTCCGTGTAACACTGTGCACAGGCGTCGCAGCCCCCCTGGCCGGGCACCCGCCAGCGACTTGACACCCCGGCCAACTCCACGTACCATTTGGGTTTGCCGTTTGTCGGTCGATTGCGGAAGGGATCGCGCACTCATGGGTACGTTTACGGCCACGCCGAAGGACATCTCGAGCGCGTGGCATGTGATTGATGCGGGCGAGCGGGTGCTCGGCCGGGTGGCCTCCACGGCCGCCAAACTGCTGCAGGGTAAGCACAAGGCCATCTACACGCCGTCGATGGACACCGGCGACCACGTGGTGGTCGTCAATGCGGCCAAGGTCAAGCTGACGGGCCGGAAGGAAGAGCAGAAGCTCTACCGCCGGCACAGCGGCTACGAGGGCGGTCTCCGCGAAGAGCGCGCCAAAGACGTCCGCCAGCAGAATCCTGTGCGGCTGATGGAAGAAGCCGTCCGGGGGATGCTCCCCAAGACCAAACTGGGCGATGCGATGTATCGCAAGCTCAAGGTCTACGCGGGCGGGGATCATCCGCACGCCGCTCAGAAACCGTCGTCGCTCGAGGTCGCGTAACGTGGCATTGAATCAGTTCTACAGCACTGGCCGCCGCAAGACGTCCACCGCCCGTGTCTATCTGCGGCCCGGCTCGGGCGAGATCACGATCAACCGGCGGGCGTTTGCGGCTTTCTTCCCCACCGAGGCGCTGCGGACCCAGATCAAGCAGCCGCTGGTGGTGACCGAGACCACCGAGAAGTTCGACGTGCTCGCCCTTGTGAGCGGCGGCGGTGTATCCGGGCAGGCCGGCGCGGTGCGCCTGGGGATCGCGCGCGCGCTGTGCGTGTTTGACGCCGAGCTGCGCCGGGCGCTCAAGTCGAGTGGGTTCCTGACGCGCGATGCCCGCGCCAAGGAACGCAAGAAGTACGGATTGGCGGGGGCGCGCAAGCGCTTCCAGTTCAGCAAACGCTAGTTCGCCGCGGTCTGGAGCCCGCGAGGCCGGACACCATTGGAGGACGCTTGACCGGAATTACGATGCAGGAACTATTGGAGGCCGGTGTGCACTTCGGCCACCAGACGAAGCGCTGGAATCCCAAGATGAAGGAGTTCATCTTCGGGGAGCGCAACGGCATCTACATCATCGACCTTGGCAAGACGGTCAAGCTGTTTCGCCAGGCGGAAGAGTTCCTGGGCAATCTTGCCGCCGACGGCAAGACAGTGCTGTTTGTCGGCACCAAGCGCCAGGCGCAGGACGTCATCGCCGAGGAGTCGCAGCGTTGCGGCATGTACTATGTGAACCAGCGCTGGCTCGGCGGCCTGCTCACCAACTTCTCGACCATCCAGCGCAGCCTCGGCCGGCTGCGCGATCTCGAGGCGATGGTCACCGACGGCCGCTACGAAACGCTGTCGAAGAAAGAGATCGCCCGTAACGAGAAAGAGAAGCGGAAGCTGCAGAAGAACCTCGACGGGATCCGCAACATGGGCCGTCTGCCGGACGCGATCTTCATCGTCGACACGAAGAAGGAAAAGATCGCGGTCGACGAAGCGCGCAAGCTGAAGATTCCGGTCATCGGCGTCGTCGATACCAACTGCGATCCAGATGAGGTGGACTTCGTGATCCCCGGCAACGACGACGCGTTGCGGGCGATTCGCCTGTTCGCGTCAAAGGTTGCCGACGCGATCCTCGGCGGTCGCGGCCTGCGCGAGGCCGTCAGCGCCGAGGAGGTTGCCGAGGGCGAGGGCGACGAGACCCGGCGGCAGCTGCGGCGTCCGGAGCCGGCGGCCTCCCCCGCCTCCGCCTGAGCGCGTTTCGGTAACGTGCGGCACATTCGTGGCGCGCCGGCCGGGGCCTCCCCCAGCCGGCGCGCGTTGCGTACGGGCGGCCTTATCGGTGCCAGGTACAGTACCTGGCACCATGACAAATGACCAGTTCAAGTGAGACACCGATCATGGCAGCAGCAATCATCATCACGGCAGATCAAGTGAAGGGCCTGCGCGAGAAGACCGGCGCCGGCATGATGGAGTGCAAGGCCGCACTGCAGGAGGCCGAGGGCAACCAGGAAAAGGCGATCGAGTTGCTGCGCAAGAAGGGCCTGGCCTCGGCGGCCAAGCGTGCCGGCCGCGCCACGGCCAATGGCGTCGTCGGCAGCTACATCCACATGGGCGGCAAGGTGGGCGTGCTGGTGGAGGTGAACTGCGAGACCGACTTTGTGGCGCGCACCGACGGCTTCCAGACGCTCGTAAAGGAGCTGGCCCTGCACATCGCAGCGGCCGACCCGCGGTTCGTGCGGCGCGAGGACGTGCCGGCCGAGCTGCTCGAGAAGGAGAGAGAGATCTACCGCGCGCAGTTTGTCGACTCGGGCAAGCCGGCCAACGTCGTCGAAAAGATCGTCGAGGGGAAGATCGGCTCGTTCTATTCGCAGATTGTGCTGGTGGATCAGCCCAGCGTGCGCGACCCCAGCGTCAGCATTGCGCAGATGATCGCCCAGGCTTCTGCCAAGACGGGCGAGAACATCACGGTGGGACGCTTCGCTCGCTTCAAGATTGGCGAGATCGCCGACTGAACCCGCTATAATCACCAGCCGTGTCCGAACCCACCTACAAACGCATCCTGTTGAAGCTGTCCGGTGAAGCCCTGATGGGCACCGCGCAGTATGGCATCGACCCGGCCGTCACCTCGCAGATCGCGCGCGACGTCCAGGACGTCCAGGGCCTTGGCGTCGAGACGGCCATCGTCATCGGCGGCGGCAACATCTTTCGGGGTGTGGCAGCCAGCACGCGCGGCATGGACCGCGCCACCGGCGACTACATGGGCATGCTGGCGACCGTCATCAACGCGCTGGCCCTGCAGGACGCGCTCGAACAGCACGGCGTGACCACGCGGGTGATGTCGGCCATCGAAATGCGTGCGGTGGCCGAGCCGTTCATCCGACGGCGCGCCATCCGGCACTTGGAGAAGGGCCGAGCCGTGATCTTCGCCGCCGGCACCGGCAACCCCTACTTCACCACCGACACGGCCG
The DNA here is from genome assembly GCA_016650245.1 of Vicinamibacteria bacterium. Classification (GTDB taxonomy): domain Bacteria; phylum Acidobacteriota; class Vicinamibacteria; order Vicinamibacterales; family JAENWD01; genus JAENWD01. The sequence goes on along the minus strand of JAENWD010000062.1, from coordinate 19,584 downwards.
CGGCGCTGCGCGCGATGGAGATCCGCGCGAGCGTCATCATGAAGGCGACCAAAGTGGACGGGATCTACACCGCCGACCCATTGAAGGATCCGAATGCGACGCGCTACGACACGATCTCGTACCTTCAGGTCCTCGAGCAGCGCCTGAAGGTGATGGACGCCACGGCGATCTCGCTGTGCATGGACAACCAGCTGCCGATCCTCGTCTTCAACCTGCGCACGCCGGGCAACCTGCGGCGGGCCGTTCTGGGTGAACCAGTGGGCTCGGTCGTCAAGGGCTGAAGATTCGCCATTCCTGCAGCAGCGCCGTCGTCGATGCGACGGACCTGCGGAGCCACGTGCCATGGACGTCAACGATCTCAAGGAACTCAGCGCGGCGGTGAAAACACGCATGGACGCCGGCGTCGAGCACGTCCGCCGCGAGCTCTCCAATGTGCGTACGGGGCGTGCGTCGGTCGGCCTGCTCGAGAACGTGCAGGTAGAGGCGTACGGATCGAAGATGCCCCTCAACCAGGTCGCGGGCCTGTCGATTCCGGAGCCGGCGTTGATTCTCGCGCAGCCGTACGACCCACAGCTGCTGGCCGTCATCGAGAAGGCGATCCGCTCGTCGGACCTCGGCCTCAACCCCTCATCGGACGGCAAAGTGGTCCGTATTCCGATCCCGGCGCTGACCGACGAACGCCGTAAGGAGCTGTCGCGCCACGTGCACAAGCTCGCCGAGGAGGGCCGTAACGTGCTGCGCCAGGTGCGTCGTGAGGCCAACGAGCGGCTGAAGAAGTTGCTCAAAGACCACACGATTTCCGAAGACGACGAGCGCCGGGGACTCGACGAGGTGCAGAAGATCACCGACGGACACATCAAGCTGGTCGATGACCTGCAGAAGAAGAAGGATGGGGAACTGCTGGTACATTGACGATTGCAGATTGACGATTAGGGGCCGGCGCCGCGCCGGCCTTTTTCGTGTACGCTCCCACGCGCCGATGTCCTTCACGCACCTTGAATGCTCACGCCCCTGTGGAGCGCCGGCGCTGGACCCGCGGACGCGACATCACCTGTGTCGATGCGGCGCTCCCCTGTTTGCGCGCTACGATCTGGCGGCGCTTCGGTCGTGGACGCGGGAGAGCCTGCGCGACCGTGAGCCCACGCTCTGGCGCTACCGCGAACTGCTGCCCGTCTTCCCCGGCGACACGCCAATCTCACTGGGCGAAGGCTACACGCCACTGCTGCACGCGCCTCGCCTCGGCGCCGAGCTTGGCCTGTCGGCACTGTTTGTGAAGGACGAGTCCCTCAACCCCACCAACTCGTTCAAGGCGCGCGGGCAGTCCACCGCGATCACCCGCGCCAGGGCCCTGGGCGCCACGACCGTGTCGGTGCCCACGGCCGGCAACGCCGGTTGCGCCATGGCGGCCTATGCGGCTGCCGCCGGCCTGGACGCGCGGGTCTTCATGCCGCGCGACGTCAAACGCGCCTTCGTCGAGGAGTGCACGCTGCTCGGTGCCTCCGTCGAACTGGTCGATGGCCTCATCACCGATGCTGGCCGCATCGCCGCCCAGCGCGGCGCGCCGCTGGGGTGGTACGACGTCTCGACGCTCAAGGAGCCGTATCGTCTCGAGGGCAAGAAGACGATGGCCTTCGAGCTGGCCGAGCAGCTCGGCTGGCGCTGGCCCGATGTCGTCATCTACCCAACCGGCGGCGGAACGGGGCTGATCGGCATGTGGAAGGGATTCCAGGAACTGGAGGACATCGGCTGGGTGGCCCCGGGGCAACGGCCCCGGATGATCTCGGTGCAAGCCGACGGCTGCGCGCCGATCGTCGCCGCGTTTGCCGACGGCCGCGACACCGCCGCACCGGTCACCGACGCCCACACGATCGCCGACGGCCTGCGCGTGCCCAGCGCGGTGGGCGATTTCCTGATGCTGCGCGCGATCCGCGACAGCGGCGGCACGGCCCTGTCGGTGTCCGATGAGGCGATGATCGACGGAATGCGACGGATGGGGCGGCTGGAAGGCATCAGCGCCGCCCCGGAAGGCGGCGCGACGCTGGCCGCGCTGGACGCACTCGTCGCCAGCGGCCAGGTCGACCGCGACGAACTCGTCGTCTTGTTCAATACCGGCGGAGCGTTGAAGTACCTCGAAGTGCTAAGTACTTCGTCAGTCTCCGAATGAGACGCCAATCGACCGTGCGGTCTGCACGAGGTCGAAGTCGGTTGGCACGAGGCGCTGTTTGCCGACGACATCGTCGATGGGGACCGATGAGATGTCGGGCGGCGCAAACGCGACCATCCGGTTGAACTCGCCATTGAGCAGCAACTCGACGGCCTTGCCGCCGAACCGCGTCGCCAGGACGCGGTCAAAGCTGGTGGGCGAACCGCCGCGCTGCAGGTGGCCGAGCACGACGGTGCGCGACTCCTTGCCGGTCAGTTCCTCGAGCGCCGCTGCGATGCTGTGACCGGCTCCGCCCAGCCGCTCCGCGCGCCCCACGCCGGCGTGCTGGATGAGCGAGGTCCTGCCGCCCCGCGGCTTGGCGCCTTCAGCGACGACGATGATCGAGAAATAGGCGCCCCATGCGTCGCGGTCCCTGATCTGCTGGGCGACCTTCGTGATGTCGTACGGGATCTCGGGGATCAGGATGGAGTCGGCGCCACCGCCCACCCCGGCATAGAGCGCAATCCACCCGGCGTAGCGGCCCATCACTTCGACCACCATGACGCGCCGGTGCGCTTCCGCCGTCGTGTGCAGGCGATCGATGGCGTCGGTGGCGAAGCTGACGGCGGTGTCGAATCCGAACGTGTTGGTCGTGCCGACGATGTCGTTGTCGATGGTCTTGGGCACGCCCACCAGCGGGATCCCCATCTTGGCGAACTTGTTCGCGATGGCCAGCGTCCCGTCGCCGCCGATGACCACCAGCGCGTCCAGGCCCATGCGGTGGAACATGTCCACCACGCGCTCGCTGTAGTCCTGCTTGCCGTCGGACGTGTCAATGGGATAGGCAAACGGGTCGCCGCGGTTGACGGTGCCCAGAATGGTGCCGCCGCGCCGGAGGATACCGGTGACGTCCTTGGCGGTGAGCACCCGCGAGCGATTGGGCTCGATGAGCCCGTCGAAACTGTCTTCGAGCCCGATCACCTCGATGCCGTGATTGACACCCGACTTGACGACCGCACGGATGACCGCGTTGAGGCCGGGGGCGTCGCCGCCGCCTGTGAGCACTCCGATACGCTTGAGTTTTGGCATGCAAGACCACTGAGGGGACACGAGTATACCTCGCCATTTGGCGCCACCTGGGCCGTTGCCGGTGTCGCTAAACGCGTGGTATCCTTGAGGGTCCGGGCGGCTAGCTCAGCTGGGAGAGCGCTGCGTTCGCAATGCAGAGGTCGGGGGTTCGATCCCCCCGCCGTCCACCATCCTTCACTCGCGGGCCTACCACGGCAGACCTCTGCTGACGAATCTGTGATCCCGCGCCAAGACTCCGACGGTCCAGGCGGTCATGCGCGGCAGGTACATGCCCTCGCGGGGCGGGGCGTTGGCGTCATTCTTCACGCCACTGCTCCACCTCTCTCACCCTCACGTGCGGCCGCTCACGCTGGCACGCCACATGCACAGGGCGACAGCAAGAGTTCATGCGAGTGCCCGGCATTCCTCAGGCCGCGGCCATCGCGTGGAGGGTTCTATTAACGACACGCCAACGACGAAGCGGGTTCGACCATGTGGAACTTGATCAGCTGCTATCTCTCTGGGCGCCACGACTTCCAGGTTCGCTGCGAGCCGGGGGCGATCTTCCTGTCCTGCAACCACTGCGGTAAGCGGTCCATGGGTTGGGAACTGCGCGCAGACGCGCAGGTCGACCTTCGCCTGCCGGTGCCCGTGACCAGCAACCCACGGCATCTGGCGACGCACGCGCATAGCCGATAGCCCGCTGTCGGTCTTGACACCCCTCGCTCGGCATGCCGACAATGCCGAGCGTGCCAGATGGCACGCGCCATCCGCGTGCCAGACCCATCCTTACTGCCCGCCGCGCCGGCCCGTGGCCAGCGCCTGGCCGCCTGCGCGGTTGTCACCGCGCTCACGTTCGCCTGCTATCACGGCACGTTGCTGCCGGGACTCGACTTCGGCGATACCGCGGCCTTTCAGGCGGCTGTCGGCGACTGGCGTCTCACACCTCGACAGGCCTATCCGCTCTACTACGCCTTCGCCAACACGGTCTTTGCCGTCGCTGGCGGCGACCCTGCCCACAGCCTGAACCTCACCTCGGCCCTGGCCGGCGGAGCCGCCTGCGGCGCGCTCGTCTGGGTGGCGTCTGCGCTCACCGGATCGGTGCTGGCTGGCGCCTGGGCAGGCCTGCTGCTCGGCGCCTCCTACACGTTCTGGTCGCAGGCCATCATCGGCGAGGTGTACACGTTGCACCTGCTGCTGACCGCGCTCGTCCTGGCCGCTGGGATGTGGTGGCACCGGCGCCCGTCACTCCCCCGCCTGGCGCTGCTCTTGGGCCTCTACGCGCTGGGGTTCGGCAACCACTTGATGATGGTGTTGCTGGCGCCGGCCCTGACGGCGCTCATCGTCCTCACGCCCGGGGGGCTTTCGCAGGCGACCTCAGGCAGAGGCGTGAGCCTGGCCGTCGCGTGCGCGGCACTCGGGGCGTCGCAGTACTTGTGGAATGCCGCGTATCTCTGGCAGGTCGCTGACCCCACGCCGTCGCTGGCCGACGGAGTGCGCACGTTCTGGTTCGACGTCACCAAGTCCGATTGGCGCTCGACGATGGTGCTGGGCGTGCACGAGACGGCACTGAAGCGCCGCGCCGGGCTGTACGCCTTCGATCTGCAGCAGCAAATCGGCCTGCCGGGCGTCGCCCTGGCTCTGGTCGGCCTGGCCTCCCTGTGGCGCCGGTGGCAGATGCTGGCCGTGCTGCTGCTGGCGTACGGCACCGCCTTCGTGTTCGCCTACACGTACAACGTCGGCGACGTGCACGTGTTCTTCCTGCCGTCGCATCAGATCGTGATCCTGGCGGCGGCCCTCGGCGCGTCGGCGGTTTGGCGACTTCCGGCGTCTCTGCCCGCGTCAGCCCGCGGCGCGGCGTCTGTCGTCTTGACGGTGGCGCTGTTTGCCGTGCCCGCCGGGCGGGTCTGGGACACATGGCCTGCCGTCGATCGCCACGACGACACACGACCCATCAGCTGGCTCGACGATCTCACGCGCGGCGTTGGCGCCAACGCACTGCTGCTGGCCGACATCAACTGGCAACTCGAAAACGGGCTCGACTACTACGCCAGGCACGTGCGGCCTGACCTCAACGTCGCACGCGTCACCGATCGCGTGCTGACGTTGCCGTTCCTGGTCCGCGACAACCTGGCCGCCGGACGCGACGTGGTGATGACGCCCCAGAGCCGCCGAATCGCCGAGGCCTCCTACGGCGGGCTCTTTACCTTCGGACCGGACCCCCGCGTCGACGCCCGGCCGCTGGCAGCACGCCTTGGCGCCCTGCCCGCCGACACCATCTACGTGCTCGCGTTGCTGGCGCCCTACGGCGACCTGCCCTTTGACGCGCAGGAACTGGCCGAGGCCTCGCAGCAACTCACTTCCGGAGCGGCCATGCTGGCGGTGGGACCGTCCTATCAAGTACTAGCCGGTCGACTCGGCGAAGCGCCCGTGCTGGATCGCCGGGAGAACCAGCCCTTCCGGGCTGCCCTCCGCGTGGCCGGCGTGCACCTGGACGTGCGGATGGAGTCGTGGCTGCCGGCCGACACGATGCGCCGCGCCGGCTTCGGCCACGTCGTCGCCAACCGCCGGCACGCGCTCACACTCGAGCGCGGGGTGTCACTGGTGCTGTTGGGCCCGGATGGAGAGACACGCAGTGTGGCCTACGCCTCGGGCCTGCTTGCGCCCCTCCCACGCGTCTTGACCCGGCTGGCGCCAGCCCGCCGAGGGCCCTGAGGGGGCTATGCTAGGCTTACGAGGTTTCGATTCGATATGACCGCAGTGTGGAGGGGATGGTCCAGTCTGGTCGGCGTGCTGCTGGTCGCGCTGGCGGTCGGCGTCGGCGCCAGCCCCACCTCCGAGGCCGACGCCGACGAGGCGCAGGCCCTGGCGGCAGCCATTCAGCAGCACTACGAGCGCATCCGCGACTTCCGGGCAGACTTCACGCACACCTACGAAGGCGGCGTCTTGCGCAAGAAGACGGTCGAACGCGGACAGATGGCAATCCGGAAACCTGGGCGCATGCGTTGGACGTACACCAGTCCAGAGCACAAGGTGTTCGTCTCGGACGGCGTGAAACTCTACTCCTACGTGCCAGCCGACAAGCAGGTCTACGTCGCCACCGTCCCTACGGGCGACGACGCGTCGACGCCTGCGATGTTTTTGGCCGGGAAGGGCCACCTGACGCGTGACTTCACGGCCGCGCCCGCAGCGCCGGCCGGTGCGCCCGTTGGTTCGGCGGCCATCACGCTCACCCCGATCAAACCCGAGCGGGAGTACGAGACGCTCGTGTTGGTCGTCGATCGAGAAAGCCTCCAGTGGCGGATGCTCGTGACGACCGACCGCCAGGGCGGCACGTCGACCTTCGCCTTCACCAATCTTCGCGAGAATACCGGGGTGCCGGATCGCGAGTTTGTCTTTACGATTCCCCGCGGCGTCGATGTGATTACCGATGCGGGCCGCTGACGCTGTCGCCAGGCGCGTCGCGCGCTCGATGGCGTGGCTGATCGTCGCCGCGGCGCTTGCGGCCGGATGCGCCACCAGCAGCGCCCTGCGCAACGGACGCGCCGCCGAGCGCGTCGACGACTACGACCGCGCCGTCGTGGAGTACACCAGGGCCCTCAAGGAAGACCCCGACAACCTCGACGCCCGACTGGCGTTGGAGCGGGCGAAGCTGCGCGCCGCCGAACTGCATTTCGGCCGGGGCCGCCGTTTGTACGCCACGGGCAAGTTCGAAGAGGCGCTGGTCGAGATGCAGCTGGCCTCGGAACTCAATCCGACCAGCGGCGAGATCGACACCGAGTTGCGTCGAACGCGAGTGGGGCTTCGCAACAGGCTGGCCGTGCCAATTGACGGCAAGACGCGGCTGGAAGCGCTGGTCGAGCGCTCGCGCGACATGCAGCCGGCCGGGCTCGAACTGCCGCGCGACGTCAAGCTGCCCGCCTCGGCGATGGTCTTTCGCGATGCCGGGGTGCGCGACGTGTTGACGACCATCACGCGGCTGGCCAACGTCAACGTGGTCTTCGACCCGGCGTTCCGCGATGCGCCGATCACCGTCGAGCTGCGCGACGCGGAGTTTGAAGCCGCGCTGATGTCGGTGACCTCGAGCACGCGAAACTTCTACAAGGTCACCGCACCGCGCACGATCACCATCGTGCCCGACACGCCAGCCAAACGGCGCGAGTACGAAGACGAGGTCGTCCGCACGTTCTACCTGAGCAACGCCGAACTCAAGGACACCATCGACCTGCTGCGCATCGTCGTGGACCTGCGCAGGCTCGCAGGCGTGCCGAGCACCAACGCCATCACCATCAAGGACACGCCCGAGCGGCTCGCTGCAGCCGGACGAATCATCGCGGCCATCGACAAAGCCCGTCCGGAAGTCGTGATCGACGTCGAGCTGCTCGAGGTCGATCGGAGGCGGTTACGGGAGTTCGGGTTGCAACTGGCCTCGCCAGGGTCCCCAGGCATCAGCGGCGCCGCCGATGTGAACCGGGACGGCCTGACACTCGATAGCCTGCGGCGGCTCACGTCGGCCGACGTGTTCCTGACGGGTGTGCCGGCGCTGTACTACCGTCTGTTGAGGTCCGACACGAACACGCGTGCACTGGCCAGTCCTCAGTTGCGCACGGCCGAGGGCATTCCCGCGCAGGCAAAGTTCGGCGAGCGCGTGCCCGTGCCGGTGACCGTGTTTTCGCCGATTGCGACCGGCGGCGTGCCCCAGCAGCCGGTCACCTCGTTCAACTACGAGAACATCGGTGTCAACATCGACATCACGCCGCGCGTCCACCACAACGACGACGTCTCGCTGGCGTTGAAGGTCGAGGTCAGTAACGTGTCGGGTGAGGGATTCGGCGGCTTGCCGACCTTCGGCAACCGGTACATCAACACCGTGATCCGGCTCAAGGACGGCGAGACCAACATGCTGGCGGGCTTGATCCGCGACGACGAGCGCCGTGTGCTCGATGGAGTGGCGGGTCTGAGCGACCTGCCGGTGATTGGGCGGCTGTTCGGCCGCACCAAGCGCGAGACGCAAGAGACCGACATCATCCTCACGCTGACACCACACATCGTGCGGGTGCTTGACCTCACCGAATCCGATCTGCGGCCCTTCCGCCTTGGGCGCGAAAGCGGCGGCAGCCCGACGACCGAGATCCCCACCGCTCCGGCCCTGGCGCCCGTGGGCCCGGACGAGACCGCGCCGACGCCCCTGCTCCCGGGGCAGCGTCCGGCGGTGCCGATCACGCCGCCAGATCCGACCCCGCCGCCGCGGCCTCAGCCTCCGCCGCAGTAGGGACAGGACGGCTACGTCAGCTTCGTCACCCTCGCACCCAGCGACTGCAGTCGCTCCACGAGCCGGCTGTAGCCCCGCTCGACCGTCTCGAGCGGGCTCACGCGGCTTTCGCCGTCGGCCGTGAGCGCGGCCGCGATCAGCGACATCCCCGATCGCAGGTCCCGGCTGTCGAGCGAGCGCCCGCGCAGGCGGCACGGGCCGCTGACAATGATGCGGTGAGGATCGCAGAGAAACAGATCGGCGTGCATGCCACTCATCTGGTCGAGCGCAAATAAACGCAACTCGTACATCCAATCGTGCACGAGCGTGCTGCCCTGCGCCTGTGTCGCTAGCACCGTGACCAGACTCACCAGATCGCTGGGAAAGCTGGGCCACAGCCCTGTCGTGATCCGGCCGGCGCCGACCAACTGTGACGGCTCGACCTGAAGAAGGCCGTCCTCGAATGTGATCTGCACGCCAAGCCGGCGAAGCACCGCCGCGCACACCTCGACGTCCTGGGCACGCGCGCCGGTCACCTCGACGGTGCCTCCGGTGATCGCGCCGATGACCGCCCAGCTTCCCGCGTCGATGTAGTCGCCCCAGAGCGTATGCGTGGTGCCGTGCCGACGGGCGACGCCCTCGACTTGAATCGTCGACGTGCCGGCCCCGGTGATCCCGGCGCCCATCGATTCCAGGAACCGGCAGAGCTCGGCGACGTGCGGCTCGGTGGCCGCATGGCGGATCTCGGAGCGTCCCGTGGCGCAGGCCGCAGCGAGCAGAGCCGTCTCGGTGCCGGTCACCGACGCTTCATCCAGGAAGATCGAGACACCCGTGAGCCCATCTGGGGCATCGAGGGCATGCCCGGGCCCATCGGCGAGGCGTGCGCCCATTCCCTTGAGTGCGGCCAGGTGCGTGTCGATCGTGCGTCGCACCGGAAAGTCGCCGCCGGGTGCGGCCAGCCGCACGCGCCCGCGCCGCGCCAGCAGCGGACCCAGCAGCAGCACCGAGCCGCGTAGACGCCCAACCAGCGTCGGGTCGGGCTCGTCCTTCAGGATCTCAGGGCAGCGAACCCGAAGGGTCGTCGTGCCGATCCCGTCGACCTCGGCGCCCAGATCCAGCAGCAGGCGCGCCATCACCTCGACGTCGCCGATGCGAGGCACGTTGTGAAGCACGCACTCGTCCTGGGTCAGCAGGCACGCCGCAAGGAGCGGCAACGCGGAGTTCTTGTTGCCCTCGACGTGAACCCGCCCGCTGAGCCGCTGGCCGCCCTCAATCAGTAGCGTCGACACCCTCTCCTCCAGCCTCGGGACCGAAGTCCCCGAGATACACGATCTCTTCGGTCAGCCTGACGGCACTGGTCTGGACCACGGCCCGCCGGCAATGTTCCACCAGCGCGCGGATGTCCGCGGCCGTCGCCGTCCCCGCGTTCACGATGAAGTTGGCGTGCGTGGGTGAGACGATCGCCCCGCCGATGGCGGCGCCTTTGAGTCCTGCTCTGTCGATTAACGCGCCGGCCGACGCGGGCACTCCCGGTGGCAGGGCGACATCGGCGGCAGGGTTCTGAAAGATACAGCCTGCGCTGGGCGAGGCCAACGGCTGCGTACGCTTACGATAGGCCAGCGACGCACGCGCCGTTTCGCGCAATCGCGCCGGGTCGCCAGGCGCGACCACAAACAGCGCCGACAACAAGACCTCCCGGGTCCGCTGCAGCCGGCTCCGATCGTACCCAAACCCCATCGCCTGCGGGGCCACGTCGCTCACGCTTCCGTCGACACTAGCCAATCGCGCACCGGCAACCACGTCCGAGAGCAGGCGCCCGGCCCAGTGCGCGTTGCCGTAGACGCCGCCGCCGACCGTACCTGGAGTCCCAGCCCACGCCTCGAGTCCGGCCAGCCCGTGGCTGATCAGCCAGCGCACCAGCCCGTTGATCGTCACCGCAGCGTCGGCCCGCACCCGCGTCTCGCCTTCGCGCTCGACGTGTCCCCCGCGCGGACGCAGGACCAGTCCCCGGATTCCGGCATCCGCCACCAGGACGTTGGAGCCGCCGCCAAGCATCGTCACTCCGACACCATGCGCGTGCGCCAGACCAAGAGCGGTGACGAGCTCGTCAGACGACCGCGGCTCGAAGAACAGGTCCGCCGGGCCGCCCACGTTGAACGTCGTGAGCGACGCAAGCGGACGATTGGTCGCCACGCGCCCTGGACCGAGGCAATGCTCGAGCGCGCCGTGCACGCCTTTCAGGCGCTCGTCTGGCGTCATCCGATCCTCGCTGCGATCGCATCGAGCGCGCGCGCTCGATCCGCCGCCGCCTCGCGGGCCTGGTCCCACGTACACGGCACGAACCGGCACGAATCGCCAGGCCCCAGCTGGCCGGCCAAGGGAAGGTCGGCAGCGGCCACCACGGCGACGACCGCGTACCCGCCCGTTGTCTGTCGGTCGGCCATCAGCAGTAACGGCGAGCCGCCCGGCGGCAACTGGATCGCGCCGGTCACTACCGGCTGCGAGATCAGCGAGCCTTCTGCCTGGGGCAGCGGACGGTCCGCCATTAATCGGTAGCCTGTACGGTCCGAGGCCGCCGCAAGGCGATACTGCGCGTGGCACAGGCGAAGGAAGTGCTGCTCGTTGCATGACGAATCGTCGGAGGCACGCAGGACGCGCAGGCGAGGCTCCTCACTCAGCCACGACGGTGACGGCAGGTTCCTGAGGCTGTCCACGCCGCCATATGCGGAGCCGCCCACCGGGAGACGATCGCCTCTCTGCAGGCGGCGCCCGTCGAGCCCACCAAGCCCCGAGCGAATGTCGGTGGCACGGCTGCCGAGCACCGGCACGACCGCGATGCCACCGGTGACGGCGAGGTAGGCCCGCGTGCCGCGATGACGTTCGCCAAACTCGATGGTGGCCCCGTCGCCCACCGGGCACGCCAGCGGCGTGCGCGTGCGGTAGCCCCCCACACTCACGTCGAAGACGGCGCCCGCGATCGCGATCGACATCGCGCCCTCGGCACGCAGCGCCGGCCCCAGCCACGTCACTTCGAGCAACGCCTCGCCGTCGGCGTTACCGGCCAGACGATTGGCCAGGCGCGCCGACCAGTCGTCCATCCAACCCGACACGGGCACGCCGAGGTGCTGCAGGCCCCATCGCCCCTCGTCCTGAACCGTCGTCAGCAGTCCGGGACGCTCGACTACCAGCGTCCTCATGCGGCCTCGTGTGGGCTCGGCGCCGCAAGCGGAACCAAGCGCACGCGATCGCCAGGCATGAGCCGGGCCGGCGGCGTGCGGGCCGCGTCGAAGAGGACCTCTGAGGTCCGGCCGATGATCTGCCATCCGCCGGGACTCTCTCGCGGATAGATGCCGGTCTGTTGGCCGGCCACGCCGACCGATCCCGCCGGCACGCGAGCACGCGGAACGGCCAGGCGCGGCACCTGAATCGATGGGTCCACGGGGCCCAGATACGGAAACCCCGGGAGAAACCCGAGCATGAACACGCGGTAGGTCACGGCACAGTGGCGGCGCACAACCTCGTCGGGCTCGAGTTGCACCGCGTCGGCAACAGCCGCCAGATCGGGCCCATCGGGCCCGCCGTACGACACCGCGATCTCGATGACCGGGCCCTCCGCGTCCCGGGCTGCGGTGTGTTGCGCCAGATGCTCGGCAAGCCGGCGTTGGACCTCGCCCGCCTCGGCGCATTCCGGCGACAGGTGGACCGCCACCGACGTCAGCGCTGGCACGACATCACGGACGCCTGCCCATCGCTGGGCCACGACCCACGCAGCCAAATCAAGCACGCGCGCCGATGTCTCGGCGTCCACGCGTGGCTCAAACGTCACGAGCCACGCGTAGTCGCCGAGCCTGCTCAGCCTCGGACTCGACACCGTCGGCCCAGCGGTCAGTTGGTGGGCGCTCCCGCCTTGGGTGACAGATGCCCCTCGAGGAATCGCAACATGTGCCCGATCATCAGGACCTGGCCGCCCCGCCGTGCGGCGCCATGGCCTTCCCCTTCAAGCAGGATCAATTTGGAGGGCACGCCGCGCGCTTCGAGCGCCTCCTGGATCTGAATCGCTTCTCCCGCTGGCACCCGCGGGTCGTCGACCCCCTGGATGATGAGCAGGGGCGCTTTCACCCGATCGAGATACGTCGTCGGGGACAGTTTCTTCAGGGCCTCGGCGTCTTTCCCGGGATCGCCGTACTCGCTGGCCCGCAGCGCTCGCCGATACGGCGCTGTGTTCTGCAGAAACGTCGCGAGGTTCGAGATCCCGACGATGGACACGCCGACGTCGTAGGTGCCCCCAAACATGGTCATGCCCATGAGCACAGAGTAGCCGCCGTAGCTGCCGCCGGTAATCGCGATCTTCGGCGCCTTGCCGTTTCGTGTGAATCGCGCGCGAAGCGCCTTGCCCGCGTCGTCGATGTCAGAGATCACGTCGAGACGTCTTGCGCCGTTGTCGGCATCAAGCCACGCCTTGCCGTATCCGTCGCTGCCACGGACATTGGGCTCGGCGAAGATGAACCCGGCGTCGACGAACAGCTGCGAGAAACCGCTGAACCCCGGCGTCGCCTGCCCTTCGGGCCCGCCGTGGAACTCGACCACGATCGCGCACGGGTCAGCGGAGGCTGCGGCCTCTGGCGCGCATTGGGCCGGGTAGCGCACGAACATCGGGATCTTCGTGCCGTCGCGCGCCGTGTAGCTCTCCAGCCTGGCCGAGGCAAACTTCGTCACGTCGACCTCTGGCGCCGTCCCGAGCGCCCACTCGGTGAGGCTGCCCGACTGCCAGTCGATGACAAAACTGGTGCGGGGGGCCTTGCCCGAGTCGACGCCCAATACCGCGAATCGCCCGTCCCGGCTCAGCGAGCCGATCGAGATGGCCGCAGCGTCGGCAGGGACCGAGACCTTGAGTTCGGCCAGCGTGCGCGCATCGTGCACGCGGACGCGCTGATAGCCCCGGTCATTCAGACTCAGGTAGAGCCGCGATTTGGCCTCGTCGAGATCGAAGTCCGCGACATCCATCGCCATCTCGGGCGTGACGGCGATGAGCGCGCCACCTGGCTTCCAGCGATAGAGACGGCGGAACTCGCCGAGCTTGTTGGTGAGCACGAGCAACTCGCCCGGATCGGCCGCGTAGGCCGCCTGATACTCAACCGTCTCGCTCTGTCCCAGCAGCGGTGTCAGCGTCCTGGCCCCGATGTCGTACTCGGCGTACTCCCGCGACAACGCGCCCGTGGCCTTGCTGAGCAACAGCTTCAGGCCTCCGGCGTCACCGCGATGGTCGCTCACGCTCCACAGACCCGGCTGGTCGAACACCACCTCACGCCGCCTGGTTCCCAGGTCGTAGCGATAGATCGCGTAGCTGTCGGGCTTGATGTCGTTGGCGCCGAAGTAGATCGTCCTGGAATCGTCTGTCGTGAACGCGTAAAACGCTCGCGTGCCCTTCGTATGGTGGATCAGCGCGAGAGGGCCGCCATCGGCCGACTGGACGTACAGACCTGGGTCCTCCTGGCCACCGACGTCGCGCGACAGGATCAACGTCCGGCCGTCCGGCGTCACTCCGGCAACGCGCGTCGGATCCTCACCGCCGGTCATCTGGACGGGAAAACTCTTGGGCCCATCCAGTCGCCACACGTTCGGAGTGCCCGTGATGCCCCAGGTGAAGAACAAGCGCCTGCCGTCCGGCGCGATGGTGCCGAGCGCCGCACCGCGCACATCGAGCATGGTCTGAATGCGCCGCGTCACGTCGCCCGGCAGGGGCGGCGGCGCGTACTTGACGATCTTCTCGCGCGGCACGCTGTCTGCCCCGTGGCCCGCGTAGGTGCTCTGCGACTGTGCCCACAGCGGCGTGGCAATCGCCGCCAGCGTCACCATTCCCACGACGATGTGCCGGATGGCCGTACGGGTCATGCTGCTCCCTCCGTCTGCGGCTGACCGCTTTCGCGCAAGCGTGCGAGGAGCCGCCGATGAATGTTGTCGAATCCGCCGTTGGACATGATCACGACGACGTCGCCTGGGTGACGTTCCGTGATGATGGTGTCGATGATGTGGTCGGCCCCGCCCACGTGGCGGGCCTTGCGCCCGGCCTTGCAGATCTCGTCCACGAGATCCTCAACCGACAGGCGCTCGCCATCAGGCAGCGTCGATCGGAAGACCGTCGCGATGAGGGTCTCGTCGGCCGACGCGCCGCTGAAGGCACGCGCGAAGTCTCGCTGGAAGATCCTTCGGCACGACGACGCCGAGCGCGGTTCGAAGACGGCCCACACACGCCGGCCGGGATAGGCCTGCCTCACCGCACGCAGGGTCTCGACGACGGCGGTCGGATGATGGGCGAAGTCGTCGTACACCGTGACGCCTCCCACCTCGCCCACCACTTCGAGTCGGCGCTTGACACCACGGAAGGTGCGCAGGCCACGCGCAATCGTCGTCTGGTCGAGGCCCACGGCAGCGCCCACGGCAATGGCCGCCAGCGCGTTGCGCACGTTGTGCTCGCCCATCAGCGGCAGATCGAAGGCGCCGAAGTAGTCGCGGCCGTGCCGCACCGAGAAGTGCTGCACGCCGTCGGCGGCCGTCAGGTCGTAGGCGACCCAGTCGGCCTCTTCGCTGAAGCCGAATGTCTCGACCGGCGACACGGCACGCGCTTTGAGACCGAGCGCGTGCTCGCTGTCGTGGCCGAGCAGCAGCAGGCCGTTGCGCGGCACCAGCAGGGCGAGTCGCTCAAACGCCTGAAGCACCGCATCGAGATTCGGATAGATGTCGGCGTGGTCGAACTCGACGTTACCGACGACGGCGATGTCCGGGAGGTACTTCAGGAATTTCGCGGTCTTGTCGAAGAACGCGCTGTCGTATTCGTCGCCCTCGATGACGAACTCGCGACCCGCGCCGATGCGATAGCTCGAGCCATCGTCGCCGAAATTGCGGGCGATGCCGCCGACGAGCACCGTCGGGTCCGTGCCGGCCGAGGTAAGCACCCAGCCGGCGAGTGAGGTCGTCGTGGTCTTGCCGTGGGTGCCGGCAACGACGATCGAGCGGGCGCCCCAGAGGAAGTGCTCACGAATCGCTTCGGGAAGCGAGCAGTACCGGATCTTGCGTGAGAGGACGGCCTCCAGCTCCGGATTGCCTCTCGAGATGGCGTTGCCGATGACGACCAGGGAGAGGTCGCTCGTGATGTGGGCCGCGTCGTATCCGTCAAACGCGCGGATGTCCTCCGACGCCAGGAACTCGCTCATGGGCGGATAGACGCCGTGATCCGACCCCTGCACGTCGAGTCCCCGCTGCTTGAGCAACGCGGCCAGCGTGGCCATCGCCGTGCCACAAATGCCGATCAGGTGAACCTTCATAGACTACGGACTACAGGCTGCTGGAGCTCATGCCACGGCGGCTTCTTGCACCACGAGCCAGGGCGTCGCACCGGCCACCAGCCGCGCCTGCACGCCCAGGGGCAGCGTCAACGCCGGGCCGTCGACGTGTCCAGTCCGCGCGCCGAACACCACGGGACCGGGAAACTCCGCGAACAGATCGGCCAGGACCTCGCGCGCGGTCAGCGTGCCGCCGGGCTCATCGCACCTCGGAAACGTTCCCAGCAGCACGCCGCGAACCCTTCGCAGCATGCCGGCGTCGCGGACCTGCTGCACCAGGCGGTCGAGGCGATACGGCCGCTCGCCGACGTCCTCGAGCAGCAGAATCGTGTCGTCCCACGGCGCAAGACCGTAAGGCGTTCCCGCGGCCGCCGCCAGCTGTGTCAGCGTCCCGCCCAGCAAGCGCCCCGTGGCGTCGCCCTGGATCAGCGTCTCCGCGCCGTCGAGCACCAGTTCGCCCATCGGCGCCGCGACGGTCAGCGCCGAGATCAGTGACGCGCGGTCGTAGGCGGCGGACCCGCGGCCCAGACGTCCCGCCACGGTCGGTCCATGGAACGCGACCACGCCGCAGTGCCCCACCAACCACGTCAGCAGCGTCGTGAGGTCACTGTAGCCGACGAAGGTCTTCGGCGTCGCGCGAATCGTCCCAGGGTCGAGTGACGCGACAATCTGTGCGCTGCCATAGCCCCCTCGCACACCGAATAGACCGGCCACGTGCGGATCCTGCCATGCCCGAAGAAAGTCGGCGGCGCGCGTCGCGGCCGCGCCTGCGACGTATCGTCGCCGGGCAAACAGGTCGTGGTGCCACTCCGGGTGGAAGCCCAACGTCGCCAACTCTGCGACGCCGGCGTCGAACTCTTCGGTATCGAACGGACTGGCCGGCGCCACCAGCGCCACTACGTCGCCCTGGCGCAACGCCGGCGGACGCCGCAACGGCGCACCCATGCGAAGCGCGCCATCTGGTCGGCTACTGCCTGGTGGGCCTCGGTGGCGAGCAGGTCGGTGAGCGACACCGTCGGGGACGGCGCCGACACGAGGAACCGTTGCTTGGCTCGGCGCTGATGGGCCAAGGCCTGCTCGACGCGTGCATATGGCAGCTCACCGCGTTCAACCGCCCGAATCAAGGCCTCGATGGTCGCGGCCTGCAGGTCGTGATTGCCGCTGCAGACCAGCACGGCGTCGCACCCTGCCGCGATGGCCGCGACACAGGCATCGGGCACGGGCATGCGGGCCGCGATGGCTTTCATCTCCATGTCGTCGGTGAAGATCAGGCCGTCGAAACCGAGTTCGTCGCGCAGCAACCCCTGCACGATGTCCGGCGACAGTGTGCCCGGCCTCGTTTCGTCGAAGGCCGGGAGCAGGACGTGGCAACTCATCAGCGAGGCGACGCCGGCCGCGATCGCCGCGCGAAACGGCACGAACTCGACGGCGCGGAGCCGGTCGGGTTCGTGTTCGACCAGCGGCAGGTCGTGGTGCGAATCGGCCAGCGTGTCGCCATGCCCCGGGAAGTGCTTTCCACACGCCGCGATGCCGCCGCGTTGCAGTTCCTCGATGATGGCCACGCCGAGCGTGGCCACATCCTCGGCCCGCTGGGCCAGCGCCCGATCACCGATCACCGTGTTCTTCGGGTTCGTGAAGACATCGAGCACCGGCGCGAAATCCAGCGTGATGCCGACCGCGCGCAGCTCGACGGTTAGCGCGCGCGCGAACTGCCGCGCCAACTCGACATCGCCGCTGCGACCCAGCGTCGACATCGGCGGCCACAGCGTGAACCCACGTTTGAACCGGGCGACGCGGCCGCCCTCCTGGTCCACGCTCACCCACGGCGGCAACTCGTCGGTCAGCGTCGCGATCTCGCGCGACACTTCGGCTACCTGCGCAGGCTCTTCGACGTTGCGCGCGAAGTAGACGACGCCGCCCAGCGAGAACTCGCGCGCCAGCGCGCGGAGCTCCACCGTGAGGCTCGTGCCCGGAAACCCGGCCATGAGCAACTGTCCGATCTGGTGGCGAAGGTGGACGGGCGACATGCAGCGCGAACGTGGAGGGACCCCTCAGTGTCGCCATTATAATGCCGGAGACGCCGTGGACAACGCCGCCATCGCCCGCCTGCTGTTCGAGATCGGAGACCTGCTCGAAATTCGAGGCGACAACCCGTTCAAGATCCGCGCGTACCGCAATGCCGCCGAGACCGTGACGGCCGAGCCGACAGCGGTGGCCGTCCTGGACGAGACGGGACTTCGCGCCCTGCCGGGTATCGGCCGCGACCTGGCCGCCCGCATCCGTGAGATCGCCGACAGCGGCGACACGCCGTTCCGCCGCGAGCTGCTCGCCGACTTTCCGGCGACGATTCTCGACCTGCTTCGCTTGCAGGGTGTCGGACCCAAGACCGTCAAGCGCCTGTACGACGAGCTGAGCGTCACCTCGCTCGACACCCTCGAACAGGCCGCCCGCGACGGGCGGGTCCGCGCGCTCAAGGGGATGGGCGCGAAGAAGGAGGCGCTCATTCTGCGGGCCATCGAGGAGCGCCGCCGCTATGCCGGGCGCTACCTGTCGGCCGAGGTGGCCGTCCTTGCCGACCGTGTGGTGGCCGCGCTGTCGGCCGCGGAGCCCGCGGCCGAGTTCGTGCCCGTCGGCAGCCTTCGCCGTCGCGCAGAGACCTGTGGCGACCTCGACATCCTCGCCGTGGGCGCCGGCCCGAACGTCATGGACACCTTCACCACGCTGCCCCAGGTGACGCGCGTGCTGGGTCACGGCGAGACCAAGTCGAGCGTCCTGCTCGACTCTGGGCTGCAGGCCGACCTCAGGCTCGTGACGCCAGCGCAGAAGGGCGCGGCGCTGCAGTACTTCACCGGGTCGAAGGCGCACAACATCGCGCTGCGCGACCGCGCGATGGCGCTCGGTCTTCGCCTCAACGAATACGGTCTGACCCGACTCGCCGATGGGGCCCTTGTGGCCGGGGCCAATGAAGAAGACATCTATGGTGCGCTCGGCCTGGCGTGGGTCCCGCCAGAACTGCGCGAGAACCGCGGCGAAGTCGAGGCCGCCGCGCAGCGGACGCTGCCCTCGCTCATCACGCGAGGTGACCTGCTCGGCGACCTGCATTGCCACACCACGGCGACCGACGGCAAAGACGACCTCGAGACCATGGCACGCGCGGCCAGGGCCGCTGGCCTGCAGTACCTGGCCATCACGGACCACAGCCAGGCGCTGGCCATGGCCAACGGGCTCGACGAGCGCCGGGCGCTCGAACACGCCGCCCGCGTCCGCGGCCTCAACGCCCGGCTCGACGGCATCCGCCTGCTGGCGGGCATCGAATGCGACATCCGTCTCGATGGCACCCTTGACCTGGCCAACGACTGCCTCGCCGAGCTCGACCTCGTCGTCGCCTCGGTGCATTCCGGCTTCGGGCTCGAACCGGCCGCGATGACCGACCGTCTCCTGGCGGCCATCGCATGCCCGTGGGTCGACGTCCTCGGGCATCCGACTGGTCGCCTGCTGCTGCGACGCGAGCCGCTGCGTTTCGATCTCGACGCTGTCCTTGGCCAGGCCGCGGCCTCCGGCCTCGCGCTCGAGATCAACTGCCAGGTCGATCGCCTGGATGTCGGTGACACGGTGGCCCGCGCCGCACGCGATCGGAGTATTCCGCTCGTCATCTCGAGCGACGCCCATGCCGCCGGTGCGTTTGGCGTCCTCGACCTGGGGATCGGCGTCGCGCGCCGCGCGTGGCTCTCGAGGGAGGACGTCCTCAACACGCGGCCGCTGGACGCGCTGACGCCGCTGCT
>JAENWD010000061.1 GCA_016650245.1 Vicinamibacteria bacterium | reverse complement strand
GCATGCAGCGCGGGCGCAGGGCGCAGGCGGTCGGCCATCGCCGTGGCCGTGTGAAACACCGCCTTTGCCCGAGTGCCGGCGCTGCGGAATCGCCCGCTCCGGTCAGCAGGACCCTCGCAGGCGATGGCGTGCCGTGCGGCAAATGCGTGAGCGACGTGCCCCACGACTCCGTCGGAGCCGTCGACGAACCAGCGCCCGCCCGTCTCGGTTGCCCGCAGGCGCTCGAGCGCAGCGACCGTACGCAGCGCGCGCGTGACGACGCCCATCTTGTGCAGGTAGAGTTCGGCGAACCACCACAGCGAGTCGCCGCGATGCGTGAACCGATCGCGCAAGGCGGCGCCGCCCACGCGCGCGTGCCGCAGCTGCTTGATCCACCGATTGGCCGCGACGTCCGCGCGCTCGATGGCCTCGGCGTCGAGGAGGGCGGGCAGGTCGATGGCCCGGCGACCCGCCGCTGTTTCGATCTCGAGTGCGCTCACCGCGCCTCCATGGTGGCGCCGATACCAAGGGATGCAAGAAGGGATCGGCCGGCGGCGACCACACTCTCGACGCGCACCTCGGTGAGACAGTCGGGGGTGTGCCCCTGGCAGCGCGCCGGTGGCAGGCGGATACGGTTGCAGGGGCTGCACGCCAAATCGACGCGGACGACACGGCTGGGTTCAATCAGCGGCCCGTAGCGCCACGGCATCGACGGCCCGAACACCGCCAGCACCGGAGTGCCAACGGCGGCCGCCAGGTGCATCGGCCCGGTGTCGCCCGTGAGCAGCGCGCGGCATTGCTGCAGCATGGCCGCGAGCACCACCAGGTCCGTCGTGCCTTGCACGCGCAGCGACCGCACGCCCCGCGCGTTCAGACGCGACTCCATCTCGCTCACGATGGCGTCATCGCCCGGCGCGCCGGTAAGGACCACCGACGCGCCCAGGTCGGTGGCGAGCGCCGACGCGGCGTCGGCGAACCGCTCGACAGGCCACTGTTTGATGGCACGACCACCCGGCGCGTGGACCGCGAGCAGCGGCGCCCCGGGGGTGTGCGGCGTGCCTCCAAGCTGCAGGACCGCGGCCCGTGCCGCGGCGTGCGCCGCCTCCGGCACTGACAGCCGCCAGAGCGGAGCGCCGGCCGCGGTGCTGGCCCGCGCCAGAGACCGCGCCGGCAGATCGAAGGCGCGCTCCACCAGTGCGAGGCCGTTGTCGGCGACGTGCCGGCCGCCGTCGAACTCCACGACGTCGGTGAGGAGAGGCCCGCCGCCAGCGTGTGCGAAGCCGACTCGTCGCCGTGCGCCGGAGAGCGCCAGCAACCCGTGCGAGCGGACGTCGCCCTCGAAGTTGATCGCCAGGTCGTAGCCCCGCCCTCGCCACGTCATCGCGCGGCGCGCCAGCGCCCGCGCGGGCTCCCCGCTGCCGCTGCGCGCGAGCCACGCGGCGTCGACGATCTCGACCTGATTGACTTCAGCGATCAGGCGGGCAATGGCCTGGTTCCAGCTGCCAACGACCAGATCGATCGTGGCGTCGGGCGCCCGTGCCCGCACGGCCCGAATCGCGCCAAGCGACATCAGCAAGTCGCCGATGCGCTCGAGACGGAGCAGCAGGATCCGCCGCGGCGCGGTTCTTGGCGGCCGCCGCCTGAACGGCCAGCCCAGCACGGTCAGCCCGGCATCGGCCAGACCCACGGCCCAGCGCTCGGACGGCGTGTAGATATCGAGGTGGTCGAACATCCAATGGCGCCGGCGGCTCAGGGCGGGCGGCGAATCTCCACACGGCTCACCATTACACCGAGCTCACGTTGGTCGGTTGCCCCCAGGACGGCCCGCGGGCGCCAGGTGACGGTGTGCAGCCGCACCGTCGCCGCATCCGGACTCGAGGCCGCGGCGCTGGCCACTTCCGCCGGGATCGGCAGTGTGTAGGGCCGCATGCCGGGACCGACAACCACACGCCCGAGCGAGATGTCGCCGAAAAACGCCTCGACCTGCGCGGGCTGCAGAGATGCGGGTCGGCCGCCGTTGTCCATCCACAGCACCAGCTGGCGCGCATCAGCGGGCACACCGATCAGAATCAGATACGACAGCGCCCGCGTCCAGCGATACGTCCCGCGTGCATCCCGTTCCGCCGCGTGGAACCGCACCACGTTCAGGCCGTCCCCCTCCCCGATGTCGATCACAGGAAGCGCAGGCGATCGCGGTACGAGCCTGTAGACGCCGAAATCGAACTCCTTGAGGCGAACCCTCTCGGGATAGGCGTTCATGGGCGAGTCGTACTGCGGCACCAGAAACCGCTCGCTCACCGCGGACGTCCCGGCGACGTCGCGCGACAACACGTCCGTCCCTACTCCACCGACAAAGTAGACGGCCCGATAGTGCGCCCAGGCCCATTTCAGGAAGGCCAGCCACGCAGCCTTGTCGGGTTTCCGTGAGCTCAGCACCAGCACGGTCCGGTTGTAAATGTATGCCAGCGGCAGCGCCAGGACATGCATGTCCGACGCGCTGCGTGATTCGACAACGATCAGATCCTGCACCGTGAATCGCGCGGCCAGTGCCTCGAGCCGCGGGATGACGCCGGCGTACTCCACATGCGGACGTACACGCGCGGTTACGTTCCAGAATCCCCACGCGACCAGTGCGAGCACAGCAAGACGCAGTATGTAACGGGCCGCGCGGATTGCCCGCGCGTCTGCGTTCAGCCGCGCTGGGGCCAGTGGCGACGACAGCGTCATCGCGATTCCCAGCAGCACTGCTGGCAGAATGACCGGGACGAACCGCCGTGTCGCCCAGAAGTGCTCGGGCACGATGCGGATTCGATGAAAGACGAAAATTGCAGTGCCGCATGCCACCAGGAAGAACCCGGGATCTCGCCAGAAGACCCGCGGTGCCACCAGCGCGAGACCTGCCAGCGCGGCAGCGATGGCGGCCGGGTGCACGTACCAGCCGAACATCCGCAGCGACTCGGCGTCGTGCAGCGCCAGCCTCCCACCGGCAGTCCGCACGAACCAGGCGTAGGCCGCGAGACCTACCACGATGGCGGTGACCGCGTGCGGCAGCCATCGCCGGATACCGGCCGTTACTCTCTCGTTGTGACGAAGACGGCCGGCGACGACGAGCAAGGCCAGGGCAAACACAGCCACCAGCGTCAGCGGCATCCAGTTGACCGCCACCCACACCTGCGGCTTTTGGGCGTAGGGCGCGAGCCAGATGAGCAGGTAGGCCGCAAACAGCACGAGGGCGACCGTCAAGGTCGCAACAAATGCGATGCGAACACGACCCCCGACACTCCAATGAAGCGCCAGTCCCACCGACGCCAGGCCGACGGCGAACACGCCGTCGAGGCGAGTGAACATCAGCAGGCCCAGCAGCAGGCCAGCCACCGGCGCGAAGAACACGTCGTCATCTTGGTGGGCACGCGCCAGCGCCAGCAGTCCGGCCAGCAGGAGTCCCTGCGCGAGAACTTCGGAGTTGGGAATCCGCGCATGCCATACCTGCACCACGTGGATGGCCAGCAGACCCGCCGCGGCCGCCCCGGCCGCGTTGCCGACCAGCCGTGCACCAAGAAAGTAGAGCGCCAGCACGCCGACGACGGCGCAGGCCGTCGCCGCGTAGCGGGCACCGGTGAGCCCGGCCATCCCGTAACCGATCGCGATCGCCGTCGGGTATAGATGTGGGAACTGATCGATCACCAGGCCGCTGTCAGGATCGAACAGGAAGAACCCCATGAACCGGTTGCTGTAGTAAGGCCGTCCGTCGTGTTGCGGGAAGAACAGGTCGCGCGCCTGGGTCGGCAGGCTCGACACCGCTGCATCGTGGATGACGAGGCTGCCGCGCTGGGCAATCTGCACGCCGGCGTTCATGTACACGCCGGGATCCTTGCCGCCGATTATGTACTCGGACGGCTGGGGGAACACCCAGAGTGCCAGGGCGATGAGCCCGGCCGGCGCGAGCACCCATGCATTGGCGCGCGCGGTGCCGTCGTAGAGCAGCCGCCGCCGGCCTGACGCTGCTACGACTGCCGCCAGAATGAGATCGGCGGACAGGACATAGCGCCACCGGTAGTGGCCAAAGGCCGCCAGACAGAACGACACCGACAGCGTCAGCATCGCGCTGATGACGATCGCCCAGAACGCGCGCTCGGCTGGATCCAGGGCGGCGCGCCGAGGGCGGTCGAGGATCGGCAGGCGGAAGAGCAGGGCGCCTGGCAGGTAGCCAGTCGCGACGGCCGACGCGAGCAGGGCGATCATCGGTGAGCCGTGAGGTCGGGGTCCAGGACGTACCACCACTCGTCGACGACCGGGCGAATCGCGGCGTTGACGGCGGCGCGATCTTCGGCCAGGCCGAGCGTGACGAATGGGATTCGCATGAATGCGGTTCTCCGTCGACGTGTGTTGGCACCGTGCCGACGTTCACCGGCTCGGGAGTTCACGGCGTGCTGGTGACCAGACGAAGAATGAGATAATACCGCGGGGTTCACAGGCCCGCCACCCTCAGCGTGAATGATGTTCGACAGTCTCGAGCTGATTCGCATCCACTTTGTCGGCCGCCCCCTCCT
>JAENWD010000060.1 GCA_016650245.1 Vicinamibacteria bacterium | reverse complement strand
GCCCGCGATCTCGAGTGACGCCACCACGGTGAACGCGGTGATCAGGCTCGGATACACCACCGCGTAGGTGGCCACCGTGTGCGCCAGTTTCCATCCCGCGGTGATGCCCGGGTCGCTGAACTGGTGATGGAAGCCCACCGGGGTGGACAGCACCAGGAACATCACGAAGACCATGCGCGACAGCCGGTCGCTGAATAACCGGCCGCCGGCCACCTGTGGGATCACGTTGTACCAGAGCACGTAGGCGGGCAGCAGCCAGAAGTAGACCAGCGGATGCCCGAACCACCAGAAGTAGGTGCGGGCCACCAGCGGATCGATCGTCGCCACCCAACCCAGCGACCACGGGATCAGCATGAACAGCATTTCAATGGCGATGCCCGTGGTGGCCAGGTACCAGAGCGCAATCGTGACCAACATGCCGTGGATGGGCAGCGGCAGCGGCTCGCCCTGGTGCGTGCGCCGCCATGTCCGCACGCTGGCGATCACCACGCCGCCCCAGATCCACGAGCCCACCACCAGCAGCGTCGCGCCGATGTAGAACACCGGGTGCGCCTGCAGGGGCGGATAGAAGGTGAAGAGCACGGTGCTCTTGTTCATGAGGATGGTGACCGCCGCGCCTAGGGTGCCCACCAGCGCCAGCCAGAACCCCACCCAGGCGGCCGTCCGTCCGACGAGGCGCCCGAGGCAGGCGTCGGCCAACACGTACCCGAGCCCCATGATGAAGAACGTGGTGAACACCAACCCCATCAGCACGCCGTGCGCCGTGAGCGACACGTAGTAGAGCGTCTCGCTCCGCATCGGGAACGAGATGTCAGCCATCGAGAGCGCCTGCGTGACGCCCATGAGCGAGGCGACGCCGAACGCGGCCACCGCGACGCCGATGTGACTTGCAGCGAGCGTGTGTCGGTTGGTCATGGCATTCCTACCGGACGATGAGCTTCCCCACCATGGCGTGATGGTAGAGGCCGCAATACTCGTTGCAGGTCACGAGGTACTCGCCCGCGCGAGGGAAGGTGTAGGTGAGCTGGCTCACGTACCCGGGAATGGCCATGGCGTTGACGTTGGTGCCCACCACCTGGAAGCCGTGCATGACGTCGGAGCTGGTGATGCGAAAGGTGATGGGTTTGTTGGCCGGCACCTCGATGGGGTCGGGGCCATACGCGAAGGTGGACGCGACCACCGACACGACGACGCTGCCGTCGTCGCGCGGCGTGATGGCTCCCGACGCGAACTCCGGGTGACTCGACAGCGCCGCGGGATCTACGGTCTCGACGTGGCTCGGCGGGTTGATGGCCATCACGACGGCGGGCACGATCATCACACCGAGGAACATCGCGATGATGGCCACGCCGGCCCACATCCAGATGCGTTCGTAAAGGTCGATGTACACGGTGCCTCCGGAATCTACCTATGTGTGCGGGGCGCCGCGCTCGAGGAAGATGAAGACGTAGACGGCCAGCCAGCCAATCACGAAGAACAGGCCGAGCAGGGTGACAAGGGCAAGAGTGCCGCGCGGGTGTTCCTCCAGTGGTGGTTCGGCTTCCATACGCACCTCCCTCGAGTTTCGGGCTCATCCTAACACCTGTTGTGAATTGCGCGTCCGGCAGGATTTGAACCTGCGACCCCCGGCTTGGAAGGTTCACCGAAACGGCGCGGCGCGCTTCAGCAGATCCTCCAGGTCCGGTTCCTGCGGATTGCGCGGCCGGCCCGGGTGGATCACGGCGACCTGGCAGCTCTCTGCGGCTTCGACGAGCTGCGCATAGGTGCCGGCCGTCACGTCGGCGATGTACGCCTGCTTGTTCTGGTCGTACGCGAACATCTTGCTGTTAATCGTCGTGCACTCGTTGCAGGTCGAGCAGCGCACCGTCTCGATGTAGGCCTCGTCCGAAGATCGTTCCGGTTCACGCACCGCCGCCGGGCTCGCCACGAGCGCCGCTGCCGCGACGGGCGCCGTCACGATCGCCGCCGGCATCGGCGGCTCCGCCTGCTGCACGCGTTCTTCCCAGGCAACGCGCTCGCGCGCGAGCAGCGCTTCGGCATGCGAGTTATGGATGCCGCCGAGCTCCTGCAGGCTGTGCCACATCTCTCGACAACGGCGCGCTTCCCTGATCAACCGCTCGTCAACGATGACCTTGTGCAGGATGTTGCGCTCATCGACCATCAGGACGCAGGGGACGGTGGTGGGCAGCCCGTTGCGCTCGCGCGAGAGCGATTCGGTCACCGCGGACAGATGGCCGCTCCACTTTTCCCGAGGCACGTCCGCCAGGTGCCGGGCATAGCGGCGGTCGCTGGCGACGAAATCGACCACGGTGAAGGCCAGATCGTCCGACACCTTCTGGTGCCGTTCGTCCTCGTAGGCGAAGCGCTGGATCGGCCAGTCGAGATCCCGCTGGGGGTTCGCGTCGAGACAGAAACGCGCCGCCCAATTCGTGCCTGCCGATGGGTCGTAAACAAACGCCGGGAACGCGCGCGAGTCCATCGCCGCCGCGGCCACGAGGTACGGCGGCAGGCCGGACGCCGCTCCGCTCGCGCCGGAAAACACACTGAACAGGGCGGACCCGCGGCACTGCAGCCCGCGAAGCAGGTGCTCGCGGAACCGGAACAGGTTCGAGCTGCTCGACTGCATCACGTAAACATCGTTCAAACCCATTGCCATGCCGGCGATTTGCCGCATGCGCATGCCGGCGGTCAGGGCGCCTTGTTCGTCGGGCGACTCTTCGAGGATGTCGTCGATCTGCAGCAGGACCTTGATCGGCAAGCCGGAAGTGAGAATCTCCATGAGGCGCGCGTGTTCGGCCGCCGGCAGCTGGCCGGCGTGGACGCAGACGAGATAGTCGGGGAACGCGGCGAGGTCCTGCGGGTCGAGTCCGTTCGCGCCGAACTCGTCGAACAGCGCGTCGTGCCTGGACTCCCGGTACTGGCCGTCGATCTCGAGCTCGGCAATCGCCATGGCCCTGGCCATGGCGATGACGGCGGGCATCCGCGTGCGGAAGGCGTCAAGCGCCTCGCTGCAGCTGCCGAAGATAAATTTGTAGGGCTGGCCATCCGGATCCACGCCGGCATCGGGCCCGGGCAGGAACGCCCGCGACGTCAGCACCGCCAGCAGCTGATAGATGCGCTTGCGGCGCCCCTCGGGGAACCCGTCGCCCGTCCCCGCGCTGGCCAGCACGCGCGACATCGCGTCGAAGTCGAACGCGTCGCCGAACCCCTTGCCGACCGAGGCCTTCAGGTGCGACGCGTCGCGGCGCTCGGTGGAGCGCTCGAAGTCGGCGCGGAGGATGTCGGTCAGCTTCATCACCAGCCGGTCGAGGTGCTGGTGCAACGCCGCGACCTTGCGCGCCTGCACCGCGACCCACAGATGGCGCAACAGGCGCGCCGGCAGGGCCGCGTCGCAATCGGCCACCTCGCCATCAACCACGATCGCCGCGCGGATGCGCCGGAGGCTGTCATCAAGAGATGGCTCGGCATCCCGTTCCAGCCAGCTGGTCGCTCCGTCCCACAGCGACGACAGCAGCCCCGTCGCGCCGCTTGCCACGAGCGCCCGCAGGTCCCGTTCGATCCGCAGGCCGTGCTGCCGGATGCGTTCGCCGTCAACGCCCTTTGCCGTGGCGGTGAGCGCCTCGTCGATGACGCCGGAGAGCGACTGCACCAGCGGACCATCCGGACGATTGGCGACGAGCACCAACGGGAAGTCGTAGCGCAGCTCGTCGAGCGCGCGGTATCCGGCAAGGAGCGCCGGTCGCAGGTCGAGCCCCTCGACCGATTCCAGATGCTCTCGCGAGCGGCTGCCGGTCAGAAAAAACGTGATGTGCGCGTGAGTCGCCGCTTCCATGGCTACACCAGCAGGTTGGCTTCGCGTGGCCACACCGTGTGCTTGTCCAGTTCCGCGTCCAGCGCCGCCCTCTTCATGTCAATCGTCCGGAGCTGGTCCGGTCGCAGCAGGTCCTCGTAGCAAGGCACGTCCGGATTGCGGTAGAGGATTCCGACCGGGATGATGTCGTGGCTCGAGGCGATCTCGCGCGCCCGGTTGATGTCGGACGGATCGTGCTCGACCTGGTTCTTGTAGACCCTGGCGAGGCCGGCGCGCAGCGGCAGGCCGTTGGCGTGGTGGAGCAGCTGCACCCGGTTGGGATCGTGCAGCCACGGCTCGAGGGTCTTCGGCATCCACTCCGGGCAGCGCTGGATGATGCGCACGAACGACAGGCCTTTGTGGTGATAGGCCGCGGTGACGATGTCGAAGAGCGCTTCCGGCACCCAGTCCACCGCCTGCGCCACGAACGACACATTCGCGACGCCCAGCGTGACGGTCAGGGGATTGAGGGCCTCGAGATAACTGCCGCGCGGCGTGGTGTTGGTCCGCGTGCCGATCGGCGAGGTGGGCGAGGCCTGTTTCTTGGTGAGGCCGTAGATCTGGTTGTCGTGCAGGAACACCGTCAGGTTCATGTTGTAGCGGATGGCATGAATCCAGTGCGCGGCGCCGATGCTGCAACAGTCGCCATCGCCGGTGTTGACGAACACGGTCAGGTCGGGCCGCGCCATCTTCACGCCTTCGGCGATCGGCAGCGCGCGGCCGTGAATGCCGTGGAAGCCGTAGGTCTTCATGTAATGCGGCAGGCGGCTCGAGCAGCCGATGCCGGACACGAACACCGTCTTCTCCGGCCGCAGCCCCTCGTCGCGGCACAAGCGCTGCACCGCGGCGAGAATCGCGTTGTCGCCGCAGCCGGTGCACCAGCGCGGCACGCCGCTCTGGTAGTCCTCGAGCTCATGTCGCTCGTCGCACATCTGCAGCAGGCATTCGGTCGCCGACAGCGGGCTCATGGCGTGGTCACCTTTCCCGGCACGCGGGCGAGCTTCTCGCCGACGGCCCGGCGAATCGTGCTGGGCCGGATCGGCTGGCCCCTGACTTCACTGAAGCAATCGACATCGACCAGGTAGCGCGCGCGCAGCAGCGTCGCCAGCGCCGAGTAGCGGCGGTTGGTGTCGTCGATGATCGCGTCCCCGGGGCGGTCGCTCCAGTTGCTTTCGATCGTCATCACCCGATCGAAGCCCTGCATGATCGGCTTGATCCCCGGAGGCAGCGGCTGCAAAAACCGCAGGTGCAGCGACGAAACTCGCTGCCCCTCCGCGCGCATCGCGTCGACCGCCTCCTCGATGGCGCCCTTTGTACTGCCCCAGCCGATCACCAGGAGATCGCCCGTGGCGTCGCCGTACAGCGGCGGCGCGGCGAGCGTTTTCTGGAGCGCCGCCAGC
Organism: Vicinamibacteria bacterium; assembly: GCA_016650245.1. Classification (GTDB taxonomy): domain Bacteria; phylum Acidobacteriota; class Vicinamibacteria; order Vicinamibacterales; family JAENWD01; genus JAENWD01. Next base: position 320 of record JAENWD010000060.1, on the reverse strand, counting down.
TTCAGACTGCGGGCGCGCAGCGCCCGCTCGTTGCTGTCGGCGTCGTAGGCGACATGGCTGTCGCGGTCGTGCGCGAGCCCGGTCAGCGTATGCATGCCGCCGGGTTGCCCGGGGATGAACCGGCGGGCGAGGCCGGTGGTGTTGTCCCAGTCGTACGGCCTGGCGCCCTCAGGCACGGCGCTCTGGTCGACGGGCGGCGCCAGCCAGCTCTCGCTGAACACCGGGCGGGGGAACGGCTGTTGCGACGTCGCCAGCGTGGCGTCGGACAGGACGACCACCACCATGTTGAACGTCTCGGCGATCCGCCGCGCGGTGATGAT
>JAENWD010000059.1 GCA_016650245.1 Vicinamibacteria bacterium | reverse complement strand
GTTGTACAGCACCAACGAGAATGGCATGCGCGGCACGGGCACCGTGGGCGTTACCATGCCGCGCTTTACCGTGCGCATCCAGGCGGGCGCGGAGGACTACGACGACTACAAGGCGGGCAAGCTGACGTCAGAGGACACCCGTCCGTTGTTCTCGTCGGGCGCACTGGACCGGAGAGACACGATCGACGACAACTTCGGCTTCAAGTTTGGCGCGTTCCCCGAGCCGTTCAACGCGCCCTACGTGCGCAGTGACAACGAAGTGCTCAACTCGCAGGCGCGCGGGAACTTCGTCAACGTCTCGAGCCTCATCAAGGTCGGCGAGCGCCGGTCGGTCCGCTTCCGCTACCAGCGGCGCCGGATGGACGACATCGGCTTCCCGGACTTTGCCACGCCGTATTTCTTCAACGCCACGGCGCTGGCATACAGCAACCTCGATCGCATGTCGGCCCGCTACGAGGCGCAGGCGGTGACGCCCTGGCTGGCCAACCTGTCCCTCACGGCCCACTACCAGCGCACCGAGAGGCTGCTGCAGAACACGCTGCCGGTGCAGTTCCCGGCGCCGAGCCCCGGCGCCTTCTTCCCCATCAGCGTGATGCGCCTCGACATGCTGTCCGAGACCGAGCAGCGCGTGTGGACACCAGGCGTCGATCTTCAGGCCGTGTTCGTCCCGGGGTCGAAGCACCTGCTGACCACCGGCCTCACGTTCTACCGGGATCGCAGCAGCGACCGCCGCACGACGACCACCACCACGTCGATGGTGGGGCGGGTGGTCCTGGGCTCGCGCGGGCCGGCGCCGGTGGTGTTCCCTAGTCCTATTCAACTGGGGCCGCCGTCAACGGCCCATCCCGTCCGCGTGCCGGACGCGAGCCTGCGAGACATAGCCGTGTTCGCACAGGACGAGTGGCGCCTGCGGCCGAGGCTCTCGCTGGTCGCAGGCCTGCGCGGCGACTTCTACGACGTCACCACCGACGCCACGCCGGGCTACAACGTGGACGCCATCGTCGCCGGAGCGCGACCGCCGATCGATCCCTCCACGCTGCCCGACCCTGAAGGCGCCACCTACACGCGCCAGTCGCTCACCGGCGATGTCGGCCTGGTCGCCAACCAGGGGGGCACGGTCAGCCCGTTCATCCGCTTCGGGCGCAGCTACCGCCACCCGAATCTGGAAGAGATGCTCTTTGCGGGACCCGCCACCGTCGGCAACCTCGTCCCGAACGTCACGGTGAGGCCGGAGACGGGGAACAACTTCGACACCGGCGCCAAATTCGCCATCGGTCGGGTGTCGGGCGGCGCCTACTTCTTCTTGAACCAGTACCAGGATTTCATTGCCCAGGATCTCGTCGTGGCCGTCGGCCCCTCGGGGCCGGTGGCGCAGGCGACCAACTACGCAGACGTGCGGATCAGCGGCATCGAGTTCTCTGCCGATGCGCCGATCCTGATCGGCCGCGGGGTGCTGACGATCTCGGCCTCGGGCGCGTTTACGCGCGGCTCGATTACCGATGGCGTGAACCCGCTGGCTGGCGAATCGCTGGATGGCACGCCCGCCGACAACATCACGCCCTCGAGGATCCTGGCCGCGGTACGCTACACCGAGCCGGGCGGCCGTTGGTGGGCGGAGTACGGCGTGCGCGGCCAGGGCGACGTGTCGCGCGTGGCGCAAACGCTGCTGGACTCACCGTTCCTGATCGCCCAGGACCTGCTGTCGCTCGATGGGTTTACCGTGCAGCGCATCGGGTGGGGCGTGAACCTGGCAAGGGGCCGCGATCGTGTGGGTGTCTCGTTCGCCATCGAGAACCTGACCAACGAGTACTACCGCGAGCAGTTCCAGTTCGCGCCCGCACGCGGGCGTAGCTTCACCATCGGGCTCAATGTGGGCGCCTTCTGAAGACTGAAGGCTGAAGGCTGAAGGCTGAAGATGCCAACACTGGTTCACTACATCCCGATCGTCACGACACTGCTCGCCGTGCCGTTCTCGCTGGAGATCTTCCGGCGGTGGCGCGCGCACCCCGATCGGCTTCACCTGCTGTGGTGGGCCATCGGGGTGGCCGTCTACGGCGTGGGCACGTTCACCGAAGCCTGGACCACGTTGTTCGGGTGGAACGCGTTCGTCTTCCGCTCGTGGTACATCTCGGGCGCCCTGCTGGGCGGCGCGCCGCTCGCGCAGGGCACGGTCTACCTGATGATGAAGCGGACGACCGCGCACCTGCTGACGGCGACGCTCATTCTCTACGTGCTCATCGCGTCGGTTGCCGTGGTGCTCGCGCCGATCGACTTGGCTGCGGTTGAACCGCATCGCCTTACCGGACGCGTGTTCGGATGGCCGTGGGTGCGGCTCTTCAGCCCCGTTGTGAACCTCTACGCTGTGGTGTTCCTGATCGGCGGCGCGGTGCTGTCGGCCCTCCGCTACAGCGCGGACCCGACGACGCGTCATCGGATGTACGCCAACATCCTCATCGCCGTGGGGGCGATTCTGCCGGGCATTGGCGGCACCGCGACCCGCATGGGGCACACCGAGGTCCTGTATGTCACCGAACTCGTGGGGCTCGTGCTCACCTGGATGGGCTACCGGATAAGCGTCCGGCCAGCATCCGCCAAGGCATCGTTCGAGTCCGACCAGCAGCGCCACGAGGCAGAGGCCATAGCTGTTAGGGAAGGATGTGCGCCTCAGGGGGCTATGCGGTAGGTGAGGTGTGGCGGCCGAGGTACGTGGCCGGCGTCAGGATTTCGATACCTCGGAACGGGTTGAGCTCCAGGAGCGGAGCCAGGCGGAGGAGGAGCGCGTCGCGCCCGCGCGGTCACTCTTCATCGCGGGTCAGCAGGTCGGCGAGCCGTTCGTCGGTGAGGCCATTGGCAGCGCTTTGGACCGCGACCTCATTCCGAAGGTCAAGAAACGCTCGGATATTCACAGACCGTAGCCGTTCGTAGTCGGCCATCGACAGCACTACTGCAGTATCCCGGTCCTGCCGACGAATCACGATGGGTTCGCGCTGGGTGGCGTGCGTCGGGCTTCACCCTGTGTAGCCCATGAACAACCGCGGCAGGACCAGCGTGAAGTACGGGAACGCCGCGATCAACGCGAGTCCGCCGAGCAGCGCCAGTAGATAGGGGACGTACGCACGGCTCACCTCGTCGATGTCGACGCGTGCGATGCCGGCGGCGATCGTGAGGCCGACGCCCACCGGCGGCAGGAAGAAGGCAATCCCCATCGCGGCGATGATGACGATGCCGTAGTGGACCGGGTCGATGCCCAGCACCTTGCTGATCGGAAACAGGATCGGGCCGAAGATCAGGAGCGCCGGCAACCCCTCGAGCAGCGCGCCGATCACGACGAACAAGACGACGGTGGAGACCATGAAGCCCAAGCGTCCCGCACCGACCCCGCCGATCCATTCGCCCAGTGTCTGTGGGACCCACTCGCGCACCAGGATCCAGGCAAAGGCTGACGCGGCGGCCAGCACCCACAGCGTCGTCGCGGTCACAACCCCGCTTTGCGCGAGCTGGCCCACGATCTCGGTTCGACCGACGCCGCCCATGAAGAACCCCGCGACCAGGGCGTACACGACCGCGATGAGCGCCGCTTCCGTGACGGTGGTCGCGCCCGAGAAGATGCCTCCAAAGAGGACGACCGGGAGCCCTGTCGGAACGATCGCTCGACGGATCGCCCGCGCGAGGTCGGCTCTGGAGGCGCCGGCGGTCACCGGCCAGCCTTGGCGCCGTGCGCGCACGGCGATCAGGGCGAGCAAGGCTCCGGCGAGAATGAACGCCGGCACGAACCCCGCCAGGAAGAGCGTCACGATCGAGAGGTTCACCAGCGACCCCAGCACCACCATCGTCAGGCACGGCGGCACGAGGATGCCCATGGCCGACGCGGCCGCGACGACGCTCACCGACTCCGGTCCTGAATAGCCGGCCCGTTTCATCGAGGGAACCAGCAGCGAGCTGATCGCCGAGACGTCAGCCGCCGTCGAGCCCGAGATCCCGGAGAACAGGATCTCCGCCACGACCACCACCATCGCCAGCCCGCCGCGAACCTTCCCGACGATCGCCATCGCCAGATCCACGATGCGTTCCGAGATTCCGCCGGACTCCATCAGCGCGCCGGCCAGGATGAAGAGCGGAATCGCCAGCAGCACGAACGAGTCGACACCGCCGAGAATCTTGATCGGGAGGATGATCAGTCCCACACCGCCGATCCCCAGCAGGTACGTGAGCGACGTCAAGGCGAGCGTGAACGCGAGAGGCAGGCCCAGCGCTCCGGTCACGAGAAAACCGATCACGAGGACGACGAGCGGCGCCACACCGGCGACCAGCGGGATCAAGACGGAACTGATGACCAGGCTCGCTGTGCCGAGCGACCACGCCAGCGAGGACCGGTCGCGCCAGGGGCCGATGCCGTCATGGCGGAGCTGTTGCACGACCACTCCGGCCATCAGGACAAGTGCTGCAGGCAACACCGCGGAGATCCACGCGCCCGACACGCCGCTGGCGGGAAGGCGCTCACCTGCGCTCGCCAGGGTCAGCTGCCAGGCCGGAACAACGAGACAGACAAAGAACGCAAGCAGCACGAGCCGCAGTCCCCGATCGACGGCCTGGCGCCGCGGTTCAGGGAGCAGGCGCACCAGCGCGGTCACACGCGGGTGCTGCGCGTGTCGCAACGCGGCAATCCCGCCGACGCACATCAGCCACGCCAGTAGCAGGCGGGCGATCTCCTCGGTCCAGGGAATTGGCTGGTGCAGGATGTGGCGGCCCACGACCTGCAGGCCCACGACCGCGGCCTGCGCGACCACGAGGACCGCGACGGCCCATTGAAGGGCGAGATCCTGTCGTGCGCTCACACCCGGATGGCCTCGAGCCACGACC
>JAENWD010000058.1 GCA_016650245.1 Vicinamibacteria bacterium | reverse complement strand
CGTTCGGCGACGGCAGCTTCGCGGCGGTGGACCTGGTCAACGGCAAGGTTGTCTGGACAAACCGCGACTACCCCTTCTATGGGCACCATGGCCTGGGGACCTCGCCCGTGCTCTACCGCGACCTGGTGATCATGGCGCGCGACGGCAGCAACGAGGGCGAGGACAAGGCGCTCGGATGGCAGACGCCGTGGGATCAGTCCTTCATCATCGCGCTCGACGCGCGCACGGGCCGACAGCGCTGGAAGGCCAGTCGCGGGCTGTCGCGGATCGCGCACGTCACCCCCATTGTCGCGCGCATCGGCGTTCGCGATGTGCTGGTCAGCCCGGCGGGGGATGTGGTGCAGGCGTTTGACCTGGGCACGGGCGCGCGACTGTGGTCCGTCTCGAGTACGGGTGAGGGCGTCGTGCCATCGCCGGTGATCGCCGGAGGGCTGGTGGTCACCGTGTCGGGCTTTGGCGCGCCGACCGTGCGCGCGGTGCGACCCGGCGCGCCGCCCGAGGTCGCCTGGGAGCAGACCAAGGGCGTGCCGATGCAGGCCTCGCCTGTGGCGTCCGAGGGCCTGGTCTTCCTCGTCAGCGATGCCGGCATCCTGAGTGCGCTCGATCAGACCACCGGCGCCCAGGTCTGGCAGCAGCGGCTCGAAGGCGCCTTCTCGGCCTCGCCTGTCGCGGCAGACGGCAAGCTCTATCTCCTCAACGAGGCGTGCGAGACCTGGGTGGTGGCGCCCGGCACCGCGTATGCGCTGCTGTCGCGCAACCCGCTCGAGGGGCATTGCCAGGCATCGATGGCGGTGTCCGGCGGCGTGCTGTTCATCCGCAGCGACTCGGCGGTCTACGCCATTGGCCAGCCGCGGTGAGCGGGGAAAGTGCTTCAAGTGCTTCAGATCACTATCGCCGCGACTGTGCTCGTGCTGGCGCTCGCCCAGCCTGCGTTTGTCCAGATCCCGTTGCCGCGCCTGAAGGTGTCGGACAACAAGCGCTTCCTCGTTACCGCCGACGGTACCCCGTTCTTCTGGCTGGGCGACACGGCCTGGGAACTCTTCCATCGTCTGAATCGAGAGGACGCCGAGAGGTATCTGAAGAACCGTGCCGAGCGTCGCTTCACGGTCGTGCAAGCCGTGGTGTTGGCAGAGCTCGACGGCCTCAACGACCCCAACGCCTACGGCGAGCGGCCGCTCGTGGACAACGACCCCTTGAAGCCCAACGATGCGTATTTCGCGCACGTGGACTGGATCGTACGGCGTGCCAACGCGCTCGGGATCTACGTCGGCATGCTCCCCACGTGGGGCGACAAGTGGAACAAGAAGTGGGGCGTCGGCCCGGAGATCTTCACGGTCGCCACCGCCGAGGCGTACGGCGAATGGCTTGGCCGCCGGTACAAGGATGCCGGCATCATCTGGATTCTCGGCGGCGATCGCCCGGTTGAATCGGCCGTGCACGTCGACATCACTCGCGCCATGGCGCGTGGGCTGCGCAAGGGCGACGGCGGCACTCACCTCCGCACGTTTCATCCTACGGGTGGCCAGGGCTCGTCCACGTGGTTCCACCACGACGACTGGCTGGACTTCAACATGCGGCAGAACGGTCACGTGCCGGAGTTCACCGGCCGCTACGACATGACGCGCGCCGACTACGACCGCACGCCAGTCAAGCCCGTGGTGGATGCCGAGCCGATCTACGAGGACCATCCGGTGTCGTTCGATCAGAAGAAGCTGGGCCACTCCATCGCCAGTGACGTGCGCCGGCCGCTCTACTGGGACCTGTTCGACGGCGCGTTCGGTCACACCTACGGCCATCACTCGGTGTGGCAGATGTGGTCACCGGCCAGGACTCCGATCAACAACCCGCTGATGCCGTGGCACGAGGCGATCGACCAGCCCGGCGCGGCGCAGATGCAGTACGCGCGTGCACTCCTGGAATCGCGGCCCATGCTGACGCGCATCCCAGACCCTGACGTGATCGTCGCCAGCACGATACCGACCAGCGTGCCGGGGACAGGCCGCTATCACTTCGCCGCCACGCGCGATTCGGCAGGCAGCTACGCGATGGTCTACGCGCCGGTCGGGAGGACGTTCAGCGTGAAGATGAACGTCATCACCGGCCCTTCGGTGAAGGCATGGTGGTTCAACCCCCGCACGGGCGCTGCCACCGCCATCGGCACGTTTCCCAACACAGGCGAGCGGGCATTCACGCCACCAGACCCCGGTGAGATGGTCGACTGGGTGCTGGTGATCGACGACGAGGCGAAGGGGTTTGGGACGCCTGGCGTGAAGGCGGGTCGACTACTCCGCCCGTAGTGCTTCGACCGGATCGGCCGCCGCGGCCCTCCGCGACGGCCACCAGCACGCCGCCAGCCCGATCGCAAGCGCGACCGCGGCGGCGGTGAGCAGTGCCAGTGGATCGTGCGGCGGCACGCCGACGAGCACCGCGCCAACCGCACGGCCAAGCGCGAGCGCGCACGCCAGTCCAAGCAGCACGCCAAGTCCGACCAGCCGCGTGCCCTCCTTCATCACCACCGCCCGCAGGCGACGCCGGTCGGCGCCAAGCGCCGCACGAATCGCCAGTTCCCGGCGTCTCGTGCTCACGGCAAGCGCGATGACGGTGCCCAGGCCGATCGCCGCCAGCAAGGCCGCCATCGCGGCAAAGACAAGAAAGACGCGGACGATGAAGCGCCATGGCGCGCTCTCGGAGGCGACGACGTCGGACATGACGACGGCGTCGGCCACCGACGCGCTCGGGTCCACCGCGACAGCCTCGGCGCGAACCGACGCGACGATGGCAGAGGCATTGTCGCGCGCGCGCACCATCAGGTAAGCCACGCGCTGGTTCGACTGCGCAGCGGGCACGTACAGATCGAGGCGCACGTCGTTGAGGCCGCGATACCGCACGTTCTCCACGACGCCCACGACGGTCTGCCAGACCAGTTCCGGCGCGCCATCGGGCCGCCGGTACGACATGTCGTACAGGCGCTGGCCGATCGGGTCGAGGCCGGGCCACAGCCGTCGTGCCGAGCTCTCGCTCACGACGACGACGCCGGGCGCGCTCGTGGTGTCGGTCACGAGAAGGCCGCGGCCGCGTACGACGCGGGTGCCCATCGCCTCGAAGTACCCCGGCGTCACCGTCTGGAGGTTGTGGCGCGGGTTCAGTCCCCACGTCGCCGGATCGGCGGGCGTCTGCCCGGGAAACAGCGGCTGGTTGTCCAGCCCGATCGGGCCGCGGAGCGGGCGAAGATAGACAGCCCCGACGGAGGTGACGCTGGGCAGCGTAGCGACGCGCGCTTCGATCTCCGCATACGTGCTGTTCCAGCGGTCGAGGTCGCTCGCCTCCGGGCTCAATGCCACCGCGAGCAGGCGCTCGGGCTCGAAGCCGAGGACCGTGCGGTCGAGGCCACGGACGGTGCGCACGAACAGTGCGGTGCCGATCAGCAGTGTCAGCGCCAGCGCCACCTGCGCCGTCACGACCAGCCGTTGCACGACGCGCCCTCGTGGCTGCGCGGTCGTGGCGGGTCCGTGCGCCAGCGCAGAAAGGGCGTCGAGACGGCTCACGACGATGGCCGGCCAGAGGCCACTCAGCAACACCGTGACGAAGGCGGCGGCGCCGGCAAATGACAGGACGCGCACGTCGATCAGACTGACGGTGTCCAGGCGCGGGACATTGGCCGGTGCGAGCAGCAGCAGTCCCCGAACAGCGGCCAGGCAGATCGCGACAGCGCCAGCGAGGGCCGCACCAGTGAGGAGCACGCTTTCGAGCAACGATTGACGCACCAGCTGCCCATGCCGGGCGCCGAGCGCGATTCGGACGGCCAGCGCACGCTCCCGCCGTGCGGCGCGCGAGACCTGCAAGCCGGCCACGTTGGCGCACGCGACCAGAAGTATCAGCGTCGCGCCGCCGAGCAGCGTCCACAACACGGGCTCCGCCGGCCCGAGCAGATACGACCGCATGCCAGTGACGACGGCGTCGGTGGGCGGCTCGGGGCCGCCGCGGGTGTCGGTGGCACGAATGACACCAGACAACTCGCGCGCAGCCATGTCCGGCGTCACGCCAGGTCGAAGCCTGCCGATGCCGTAGAACACGCGCAGCCACGCGACCGCCGCGTCGATATCGCCGCCCGTCCATTCGTCGGCGTGCATCCGCACCTGGGGCACGGCGGGCAGCCAGATCTCCGTGCCTCTCGGAAAGTCGAAACCCGCGGGCATCACACCGACGATCGTGACCGACTCGACCGCACCGCCGGTTTTCAGGTGAACCGGCAGTGCTCGGCCGATCACGCGCGTGTCTTGTCCGAACCGCCGGGTCCACAGGCCGTGGCTGATCACGGCCACACGTGGCCGCATCCCCTGGTCGTCGGCTGGCTCGAACGCGCGCCCGATGGCGGGCTGGCGCCCGACGACCTGGAAGAAGGACGCCGAGACGGGCGCCATCGACAGCGTCTCTGACGGCGATGTCCCGGCCAGCGTGAGGCTCCAGTTGACCGATCCGATCACCGCCACGTCGTCAAACGAGCGCGAGCGGCCCCGCCAGTCGACCGCCTCGTCGTAGGCGACCTCCATCACGGGCATGGCGCGACGGAGATCGCGCTGCCAGATCATGGCCACGCGGTCCGGCTGGTCGAACGGCAGCGGCCGCAGGACGACGGCGTGAACGATCGAATAGATGGCCGTGGACGCACCGATGGTCAAGCTCAGCAGGGCCACGGCGACGGCCGTGAACCGCCAGTCGGCGGCCAGCGAACGGACAGCCTCACGCAATTCGCGCATAAAAAGGGGCCCAGTGTCGGAGCGCATCAACAGGAGCGCAGGAGGTCAGGAGAAATCTTCAAAGAACGAAATCACCCGATCTCCTTGTCTCCTGTGGAAAAGACTAACACCTGTCGCGCCGTCTCCAGAACGGCAGGTGGTACAATCTCAGGTTTGATATGGCCAAGGGCTGGATTGCAGTACGCGGCGCGCGCGTACACAACCTGAAGAACATCGACGTCGACCTCCCGCGCGAGCGCCTGGTGGTGCTCACCGGTCTGAGCGGCTCGGGCAAGTCGAGCCTCGCCTTCGACACGATCTACGCCGAGGGCCAGCGGCGCTACGTCGAGTCGCTGTCGGCCTACGCGCGGCAATTTCTCGAGCAGATGGAGAAGCCCGACGTCGATCTCATCGAGGGCCTGTCGCCCGCCATCTCGATCGAGCAGAAGACGACGGCCAGCAACCCCCGGTCGACGGTGGGCACGGTCACCGAGATCTACGACTACCTGCGGTTGCTCTTCGCCAACATCGGCGTGCCGCACTGCCCCAACTGCGGGCGCGAGATCGCCAGCCAGTCGCTCGAACGCATCATCGACCTGGTGCTGACCTACCCGCAGGACGAGCGCATCAACATCCTGGCGCCGCTGGTGCGCGGCCGGAAGGGCGAGTTCAAGAAGGAACTGGCGGCCCTGGTCCAGCGCGGCTACACGAAGGCGCGCATCGACGGCCAGTTCAAGTCCCTCGAGGACGACCCCAAGCTCGATCGCAAGAAGAACCACACGATCGAGGTCGTGGTGGATCGACTCATCGTGCGCTCGGGCATCGAGCGCCGTCTCACTGAGTCTATCGAGACCGCGCTGCAGCTGGCCGACGACATCGTCGTCATCAACAGCCTCGACGAGGGCGACCGCCTGTTCTCGCGCAAGATGGCGTGCGTCAACTGCGGCATCAGCGTGCCCGAGATGTCGCCGCGCGCCTTCTCGTTCAACTCGCCGCACGGCGCGTGCGCGACGTGCCAGGGCCTGGGCGCGACGTGGGATTTCGACCCGGCTCGCGTCGTGCCTGATCCTTCGAAGTCACTCACCGATGGTGCGATCGCGCCCTGGGCGCGCGGCGACCGCAAGCTGGTGCGAGACGCCCTGGCGACGCTGTCCGAGACGTTCGGCATCGCACTCGACGCGCCGTTTGGCAAGCTGCCGAAGAAGCACCGCGACCTGTTGTTGTTCGGTCCCGGTGGCGACTCGGGCGCCGCGCCGAAGCCGCGCAAGAAGGGGCCGCCCGCCGATCCGTTCGGCAAGGACTTCGAGGGCCTGGTCCCGAACCTGCGCCGGCGACACGCGGAGGCGACGTGGAGCGCGCAGGAGGAACTGGAAGAGTTCCGGACGTTGCGCCCGTGCCCGTCGTGCCACGGGGATCGGCTGAAGCCAGAGAGCCGCGCGGTGCGCGTCAAGGGACGACGGCTGGCCGAGTACGTGAACCTGCCCATCGCCGAGGCGGTGCAGGTGTTCGGGGCGCTCGAACTCACCGACCGCGAGTCGATCATCGCCGGACGCATCCTGAAGGAAATCCACGATCGGCTGCGGTTCCTCAACGACGTCGGCGTCGGCTATCTCAGCGTGGGCCGCAGCGCCCACACGCTGTCGGGCGGCGAGGCGCAGCGCATCCGCCTGGCGACGCAGATCGGATCGAATCTCACCGGCGTGCTGTACGTGCTCGACGAGCCCTCGATTGGCCTGCACCAGCGCGACAACCGTGCCCTGCTGGCGACGCTGGGTCGCCTGCGCGACCTTGGCAACACCGTGATCGTCGTCGAACACGACGAAGAGACCATCCGCAAGGCCGACTACGTCGTTGATCTTGGCCCAGGTGCCGGCGAGCACGGCGGACGCGTCATCTTTCAGGGCACGCCGACCCAGCTGCTGAACGACCCGACGTCGGTAACCGGCGCGTATCTGCGCGGCGAGCGGTCGATCAAGACACCCGCGTCGCGCCGCAAGGCGCTCAAGGGCGAGATCGTCGTTCGCGGCGCGCGGGCCAACAACATGAAGAACGTGGACGTCGCCATCCCGCTGGGGTTGTTCACAGCGGTCACCGGCGTGAGCGGGTCGGGCAAGTCGACCCTGATCAACGAGATCCTGTACAAGTCGCTCGCCAAGACGCTCTACAAAGCCAGCAGCGATGCCGGCCTGCACGATCGCATCGACGGCATCGAGCTCATCGACAAGGTCATCGAGATCGACCAGTCGCCCATTGGGCGCACCCCGCGCAGCAACCCGGCGACCTACACGGGACTGTTCACGTTCATCCGCGAGCTGTTTGCGATGCTGCCCGACGCCAGGCAGCGCGGGTTCAAGGCCGGCCGCTTTTCCTTCAACGTCAAGGGCGGGCGCTGCGAAGCGTGCCAGGGCGACGGCGTCATCAGCATCGAGATGCACTTTCTGCCCGATGTCTACGTGACGTGCGAGGAGTGCAAGGGCCGGCGCTACAACCGTGAGACGCTGGAGATCCACTATCGCGGCAAGTCCATCGCCGACGTGCTCGATCTCACGGTCGATCAGGCGCTGCCGCTGCTTGAAAATGTCCCGCCCATCGCGCACAAGCTGCGCACGCTGCAGGAGGTCGGGCTCGGCTACATCGAGGTGGGGCAGGCATCCACGACGCTGTCGGGCGGTGAGGCGCAGCGCGTGAAGCTGGCGCGAGAGTTGAGCAAGCGCGGCACTGGACGCACGCTCTACATCCTGGACGAGCCCACCACCGGGCTGCACTTCGAAGACGTCGAGAAGCTGCTCGACGTGCTGGGCAAGTTGGTCGATCAGGGGAACACGGTGCTCGTGATCGAACACAACCTCGACGTCATCCGCACGGCCGACCACGTCATCGACCTGGGGCCCGAGGGCGGCGAGCGGGGCGGCAGGGTGATTGCCCAGGGAACACCGGAGCAGGTGGCCGGGGTGGCCGGGTCGCACACCGGCGCGTTCCTGGCGGAGGCGATGGGACTGAGACCGAAGAGACTGAGGGCGGTCTGAAGAAGTGCTAAGTGCTACCAGTGTGTCACTCCCGCCACACTTGTGGTTCTGACGGCTGTGGTCAGCGAGCCACAAGATGGGTCTTCCGGTGTGGTGACGGGTCTAGTTCAGCACTGTTAAGTGACTGACATGACAGTGATTATGCCTCGAGTGCCAGTCCGCGAACATTCGGCACCATGTTTGCTCCCCTAAATGGCGCCCGAACGCGGGCAACCAAGGCTCATGGACGCACAGCGCACCCTCAAACGCTCGATTTCTTGTGCCGGCATCGGGCTGCATTCCGGCAAGAAGGTCAACCTCTCGCTCAAGCCCGCGGCGGCCAACACCGGCATCCGGTTCCGCCGGACCGACCTGGGCGGCATCGAGATTCCCGCGCGTGCCACGCACGTGGGCGCCGTGGCGTACGCCACGCAGCTCACCTCGGGTGGGGCGACCGTCGAGACCGTCGAGCATCTGCTGGCCGCGCTGGCCTCCGCACGCATAGACAACGCCATCATCGATCTCAACACCCGCGAAGTGCCGATCATGGACGGCAGCAGTGCGCCGTTCGTGTATCTGCTGCAGGAAGCCGGCGTGAAGGTGCTGGCCGTGCCGCGTCAATACCTGAAGATCATGCGGCCCGTCACGCTCTCCAAGGGCGACAAGCAGATCGCCCTGTACCCGGCGGATCAGTTCAAGGTCACCTACACCATCGGCTTCGATCACCCGCTGCTGCGCCACCAGTCGCGTGCCATCACCGTGACCGAGCACAGCTTTGCCGAAGAGATCGCGCCGGCGCGCACCTTCACGTTCCTGAAGGAAGTGGAGATGCTGCGCCAGAACGGCCTGGCCCTGGGCGGCTCGCTCGACAACGCGATCGTCATCGGCGACACGGGCGTACTCAACAGCTCGCTGCGGTTCGAAGACGAGTTCGTGCGCCACAAGATTCTCGACCTGATCGGCGACCTCTCGCTGGTCGGCCACCCTGTCGTCGCGCACGCCGTCGTGACCCGTGGCGGTCACGCCCTGCACACGGCCATGGCCACGCAGTTGCTGGCCGAGCCGGATGCGTGGCAACTGGTTGAAGCGCCGTCAGACGTGCCGACGCCGGCAACGGCGGTGCCAGTGACGGCGACAAACTAGGCTGCAATCGCGCCCTTTTCGTTCTTCCGTGCACGAGTTCCGAACCCGAAGAACCTGAGGAACTAGTCCGCCCTCAGTGCCGTCATCGGGTCGACTCTCGACGCGCGCAGGGCGGGCAGGTAGCCGGCGAGCGCGGCGACGGTCACGAGAAGCGCGGTCGCGGCGGCAAACGTGATCGGGTCGCCGGGCGACGTGTCGTACAGCAGCGTCGCGATGAGACGCGCCAACGCGACGGAGGCGACGAGCCCGACGACGATGCCAACAGTCGCGAGTCGCATCGTCTCGCTCAGCACCTGCCGCTGCACGTGGCCGGCCGTCGCGCCCAGCGCCATTCGCACGCCGATCTCCTGGACGCGTTGCGTGACGCCGTAGGAGATCACGCCGTAGATCCCCAGGCTTGCCAGCAACAGCCCGACGCCGGCAAACCCCGTCAGCAGCGACAGCAGAAACCTTCTCGGCGACACCGCCCGATCCACCAGATCCTTCAGCGGCCGCACTTCCAACGCGGACATCGTCGGGTCCACCTCCGTCAGCGCCGAGCGGAGTGACGCCACCAGCGAGGCTGGCGGGAGCGTCGAGCGCACGATCAGTTCCGACGACACGCCACCGCCGCGAGCGTAGGGCAGATACATCTGCGTTGCCGGTGTCTCGTCCAGGCTGCTCTGCCGCACGTCTGCGACGACGCCGACGATCGTGAACTTGGTGCTGCCCGTCTGCGCTGGCTGGCCAATCGGATCGCGGCCCGGATAGAGCTGCCGGGCCAGCGACTCGTTCAGGATGCCCACGGCCGCGCTGTCGGCCGTGTCGTGCTCGGTGAAGTCCCGGCCCTTGACCAGCGGAATGCCCATCGCGCGGAGATATCCGGGCCCGGTGATGTAGATGAACGCGCTCGGGTAATCACCTTCGGTATACGTCTGGCCAGGGATGCCAATACTCCAGGTGCGGTTGCGATCGAGCGGCAGCGCGTCGGTGAGGCCGGTGGCCTCGACACCCGGTACCTCGGCTGCCCGCCGCGCCGCAGGGAACAGTCGCGCTCTCCGCGCGTTGTCGTCCAGTTGGCTGCTCACCTCGAGCCGCACTGCCATCGCGCGCGACGGCTGGAAGCCGAGGTCCACGTCCAGGATGTGGACGAAGCTGCGCAGCAGCAGGCCGGCACCGACGAGCAGGACGGTGGCCAGCGCGACTTCCACCACCACAAGCGTCGATCGCACGCGCGCGTGCTGGCGTCCGTCGGTCATCCCGCGCCCCTGCGCCTTCAGCGCGTCCTGCGGCGGCCGCGCCGCCACGCGCAGCGCCGGCACGGCGCCGACCGCGATGCCAGAGACGATCGCGGTCAGCGCCGTGATCGCTAGCGCCGTCCCATGCACGTGCACCTGGTGCAGCAGCGGCACCGCCAACGTAGCCGACGACTTGAGCGCGGCGGTCAGCACGTAGGCCAGCGGCACGCCAATCACCGCGCCGCATACCGCCAGCACCACGCCTTCCACCATCAGCTGAGAGACGATGCGGGCGCGGCTGGAGCCGAGCGCCAGCCGCACCGCAAACTCCTTCGCGCGAGACGCCGTGCGCGCCAGCAGGAGGTTCGACAGATTGGCGCAGACGATCAGCAGCACGAGGCCGACCGCCGACCAGAGCACGATCAGCGCCCGACGCATCGGCCCGCTGACATGGGCTTTCAGGCTGGTCATCGCCGTCCCGAACCGGTAGTCGAGCGCCTTCTCGATGGGCGGGACCAGCGTCGCAAACTCCGCCTGCGCCTGCTGCACGGTGACGCCAGGCTTGAGCCGGCCGATGATCGCTAAGACGTTGCCCCAGTTGCGCATGTCGTCCAGACGCGCCGGCACAAGCATGTCCACGCGCGTGCCTGGCGTGAACGTTGAGGCAAAGTCGAAGTCCTCCGGCAGCACGCCGGTGACGACGTAAGGGTTCTCGTTGATGGTCACCGATCGCCCGACGATGGTGGGGTCGCCGCCGAAGCGGCGCTTCCAGAGGCCGGCGGTGATGAGCGCCGCCCCGGGCCCGTTGCTCTTCCACTCGTCGCCGGCAAACCCGCGCCCCAGCTGCGGCCGAATCCCCAACTGCTCCAGGAACCCCGGCGCGATGTGCACGCCTACCAGCCGCTCCGGCTCGCCCGACCCGGTCATCGTGTAGCTGATGTAACCAAAGAACGCGAAGTACGCGGTGAGCGACTCGAATGACCGGTTGTTCCGGGCCAGTTCCTCGTACGCGGCGACGCGGTAGGTCTTGCCGCTCAGGCCCTCGCCACGCTCGGTATTGGCAATCCACACCAGCCGGTCCGCGTCAAGAAACGGCAGCGGCTTCAGCAGCAGCGGGTTGACGACGCTGAAGACGGCGGTGTTGGCGCCGATGCCGATGGCCAGGATGAAGATGGCGACCAGCGAGAAGCCGGGTTCGCGGCCGAGGCCGCGCAGGGCCAGGCGGAAGTCGTGGAAGAGAGACTCGAAGGCCATGACCGGCTTAGACGAGAACTGTCTCGCAGAGGTTGGCCAGGTTGCGTCAGGTTGGGTCGGGTTGGGTCGGGTTGAACCCGGTTGGCGCGTCAAACGACGAGCAGGTTCTTTCTCGTCGTCTGCGATCCGGACTTTTCGAACCAGTCGATGCCTTCGCTCACCAGGTCGAACTTCAATTGATACCGTCCGGGCTCGGCCGGAGTGGGAATCTCGATCTGGATGTCGGTGTGCTGGCCGCCTTCGAGGTGGTGGGGAAGCCACGCACGCGCGTAGTCAAGGTTGATCAGCGTGCCGTCGGCCGCGCACAACTGCGCGCCCAGTCGCACGAGCCGACGGCCGTAGCTGGCCTGTGCCGCAAAGCGCCGGTTTGACAGGTTCGTGACTCTGGTGTGCAGCTGCAGCGTCTTACCGCGCCGCGCCATGATCGGCAGGGCCGGCACCAGGGTGCGCACGTCGATCCGCGCTCGCGGCGTGGCGCCGGGGATGGCGTTGCTCAGGCGGCTATGATCCCAGGTCTGGTTCTCGATGGTCTTGTAGTCGGCCGTCCCGGGACGAAAGCGCTGCGAGAAGCTGTCCTCCGGGTGATCGGTAATCTCCCAGCACAGGCGATCGACCCCGATGTCCACCGCCAGGCGACGCGCGGTGTTCATCTCCTCGTCGTGATCGTTCCACTTGAACAGGATGTAGCGCCAGTTCAGGTACGGCACGTCGCGGCCGTGCTTTGCCTTCTCGTCGGCCATCGCCCGCAGGTTGGCAAGCGCCTTGGCGAAGTCGCCGCGCTGCCGGTACTTGACGTAGGTGTCCTGCGAAGCGCCGTCGATCGAGAAGGTCACCTCGTCGATGCCGGAGTGCACCAGCCGACGGGCACTCGCGTCGTTGAACGCCAGGCCGTTGGTGCTCGTGTACAGGAAAATGTCCGGATACCTGGACTTGATGTACTCGCACATCTCGACGGCGCGCTTGTGCAGGAACGCCTCGCCGTAATTGAAGAAGTCCACGCGTCCCAGAGACGGGCCCGCCTCGTCGATGACGCGGGTGAACAGGTCGAAGTCGAGCATGCCCGCCTGGCGCGTGCGCGTGATGCCGGTCTCGGGCGCGCAGCAGGCCTGGTTGCACGAGATGTTGCAGGCCGCCGTGCACTCCACGAACAAGCGGCCGGGCAGCGCGCCCGCGTCGAGCGGCCGCGCCGGCGGCGCTTCGTCCTTCTTCAGTGGCAGCTTGAGCGGGCAGTCGCCGCAGAACTTCGATCCGCCCGACACGATGTCGCGCCGCAACGCCGACGCGACCTCGCCCGTCCACACGCCGGTGACGCTGGTCGTGCGCGTGTCGCCGAGCACACGCCGCCCGTACGGATCCGCGCAGCCGCAGGTGAGCCGGCCGTCGCAGAGCAGCACCATCGTGGTCCAGGGCCACGAACACGTGAATCGGGTCGAGAGGTAATTGACGGACAAGTCGGGCTTCAGGCTTCAGGCTACGGGCTTCAGGCTTCGCGCCTTCGCGACATCGCGCCTTCGTGATTGTGATGTCTACTCGGCTTTTTCGAGTTTCCTGAAGTAGGCCTCGAGTCTGTCGTTCTCGTACTTCACCGTGTTGAGGAACAGGCTCTCGGCCAGATAGCTCCGCAACTCCTCGTCGGTCATCTGGTCGATCAGGTGCTGGATCTCCCGCACCATGTCCTCGAACGACCGCTCCAATGCCTTGCGCGCGGTGACTTCCTTGTAGAGCGTCTCCATGATGGCAAGCAGGTCGCCATCGAGCGTGATGTCGGCGCCGGTCGAGGTCCGGATGGTCCGCATGGCTAGCTCCCGAAGCTCTTCACCGCGCTGGCTTCGTCGGGATGCAGCTCGAGGAAGTTGTGCGCGCCCGTCATCGTCAGCATGGTCTCTACACGCTTCTGCACGCCGCCCAGTTTCAGCGTGGCGCCGGCGGCCTCGGCCTGGCGATACAGGTCCATGAAGCAGCCGATGGTGGCGCTGTCCACGTAGGTGACCGACGTCAGGTCGATCAGAATCTTCTTGTCGCCGCGGCTGATGAGGCCCGAGACGGTCGTGGCAAAGTCGGCCAGCAGCGGGTACATCAGCCGCGTTTCGCCGATGCGGACGATAACGAGGCCGCCTGCGGTGTCGGTAGTCAGGTTCATCCTAAGTCACTCCGCTCGCCTGGACTCCGCCGCGCGGGCGGCGTTTCTGGCCAGCTCGTCGTGCTGATCCTTGAGACGCTTGATCTGCCGGGCGAGTTCAGTACGCCCGCGATTGATCCGTGATTTCACGGTGCCTTCCGGCAACCGCAGCTGGTCCGCGATCTCCTGATACGTCAGTTCCTGGATGTCGCGCAGCAGCACGGCCGTCCGGAGTGTGTCTGGCAGCGACGTCATGGCCTCGCGCAGCATCGCCACGCGGTCGCGCGCTTCCAGTGCCGCATACGGGCTCACCTCGACCGACACCGGCATCAGGTCGCCGGGGTCCACGTCGCGGTCGATGGTCTCGCGCTCCTTCCGGACGCTGCGGTAGTGGTCGATGCACAGGTTGCGGCTCACGCTGATGAGCCACGTCTGGAAGTTCGCGCGGCGGTCAAACGTGCTCAGCGACTTGAAGATCTTGAGGAAGATGTCCTGCGTGAGGTCTTCGGCCTCGTCGTGCCTGCCGACGAACTTGTAGGCGACGTTGAACACCTTGCGCCAGTGCAGACGGACGATCTGCTCCCAGGCGTGCTGGTCGCCCGCCAAACACCGTTCGATGAGCTCATCGACCGACGGCGCCTGCGCGGGCTGGTACTGCGACATTGGGACGGCCCATCATATCCGCCCAATTTTTCGCCTGTCAAACCACCGACAACTCCTGATTTCACGCTAAGATCCGCAAGATTCACGTCGATGCCCGAAACGTTGCCGCTCACGGTGCCCAACCGCGCGACCCTGCTGGCGATTGCCGCCGAGGTGGGCACGCCCGTCTACGTCTACGACGCCTCCGTCATACGACACGCGTATCGCGCCTTTGCCGAGGGGCTGGCGCCGCATCCCCACGCGATCCACTATGCGCTGAAAGCCAACTCGACGCTGGCCCTGGTGCGCCTGCTGCGGTCGCTGGGTGCCCAGGCCGATGCCAACTCGGGCGGCGAGATCGAGGTGGCGCTGCGCGCGGGGTTCATCCCCGATCAGATCGTCTTCACCGGCGTAGGCAAGACGGCCGACGAGCTGGACCGCGCCGTGTCGCTGGGCGTGAAGGCCATCAACGCCGAGTCGCCCGGAGAACTCGATCGGATCGCCGCGCGCGCGGTGGCGCAGTCGACGACCGTGCGTGTTGCGCTGCGCGTGAACCCGGACATCGACGCCAAGAGCCACCCGCACATCTCCACGGGGCTCAAGACGAACAAGTTCGGCATGCCGCTCGAGCAGGTGCGCCAGCTCTATCGGGACCACGCCCGTCAGCCAGGACTGGAGCCGGTTGCGCTGCACATCCACGTGGGCTCGCAGATCACCTCGCTGGACCCGCTGCGCCGGGCGGCCGACCGAGCGGTGGCCCTGGCGCGCGACCTGCGCGGAGATGGCATACAGATCGAGTATCTGGATCTGGGCGGCGGCCTGGGGATCTCCTACGACGGCACGCCGGTGCCGACGCCGGCCGAGTACGCGGCGGCGATTCTGCCCGCCGTGCGCGACACGGGGTTCTCGATCGTCGTCGAGCCGGGACGTGCCCTGGTGGGCGCCGCGGGCACGCTGCTGACACGGGTGATCGACCTGAAGCAGTACGGCGATGGCCTGCGCTTTGCCGTGCTGGACGCCGGGATGACCGAGCTGATGCGGCCCGCGCTTTACGGCGCCTTTCACCGCGTCGTCCCGGTCTCGCCCCGCGAGGGCGCTGAGCAGCCGTATGAGGTCGTGGGTCCCCTGTGCGAGAGCAGCGACATCTTCGGGCACGACCGCCGCCTGCCGCCGCTGGAAGTCGAGGACGTGATGGCGATCCTCGATGCGGGCGCCTATGGATCGGTGATGGCGAGCACGTACAATCGGCGGCCCTTGCTGCCTGAAGTGCTGATCGACGGCGACGCGTGGAAAGTGATCAGGCGCCGCCAGACCATTGACGAACTCCTCAGTACTGAACTCTGAGGTTGGGGCAGGTTGGGGCGGGTTGGGTCAGGTTGATGCTGGTTGCTCAGGTTTGGCGGGTTGATCGGGTTGTGTCGGATGCTCATAGCTTTCGAAGGTCTTGACCAGAGCGGCAAGGAAACGCAGGCGCGGATGTTGGTGGCCTCGCTGCGGGCCGAGGGGCGGCGCGTCGAGACGCTGTCGTTTCCCGACTACCAGACGGCGATCGGGCGCGAGATCGGCGAGGCCCTGGCCGGCCATCGCGAGTACGGCCCCGACGTCATGCAGCTGCTCTACATCGCGAACCGGTTCGAGAAAAAGTCCTTCATCCTCGATTGGCAGGCCGCCGGCGCCGTCGTCGTCTGCGATCGGTATGTCGCGTCCAGTATCGCCTACGGCGAATCACAAGGCCTCGACGCCGCGTGGCTGACCGACGCGCAGCGCTATCTGCCCCAGCCAAACCTGACGTTCGTCCTCGACATCGCGCCTGAGACTTCCGCCACCCGCAAGCAGACCAACCGCGATCGCTACGAACGCGACATGCCGCTGCTGACCCGCGTGCGCGAGAGCTATAGACGCCAGGCGCAGCAGCCTGGATGGCATCTGATCGATGCGGATCGCGCAAAGGACGAAATCGCCCGTGACATCCGCAATCGGGTTGGTTAGGCGTCGTGCGCCAGACGACGTATCACATGCTCAGGAGTTGTCCACCTGCAATTTACCGCGGTCTTTCGGAGGGTTCCGGAAGGCTACATCGGCTTTGTCGAGGAAATTCCTGGTGCCAATACCCAGGGCGCCACGCTCGAGGAGGCCCGGACGAACCTGCGCGAGGCCGTCGCGCTGGTGGTCGAAAAGAATCGGATGTTCGCACGCGAGGATGCCGCAGACGGCGAAGTGATCCGGGAGCCGCTCAAGGTCACTGCGTGAAACGCCGCGACGCCCTTCGTCACCTGGAGCAACACGGGTGCGAGTTTCTGCGAGAAGGAGGAGCCATACGGTCTACGTCAACCGCCCTGCCAAGAAAGCATCGACGATTCCCGGTCACAACGAAATCAACGAGGACCCTGTTCGAAAGATCTGCAAGGATCTTCAGGTGCCGCGCCAGACGACTAGCGACGACGAATGAGCCGAGCGCCGCTCTTCGCGCGTCGGCTCCATTCGTGTGGTTAGCCGGCTTTCCGTCGCTTTGTCACGCTCTCTGCAGTCGGAACTGCCTTGATAACCGACCGGAGCAGCCGGTTCACCGAGCGGGACGTGCCGAACACCTGCGCTACGTCGGGGTCGAGTACCACAGCAACCGTTGCCGGTCCCTGCTTCGACGCAAATCGGTTCCTGCGCCCCTGGGAGTAGTCGAGCGCGTACTCCGCTCGCAGGTCGGCTGGCTTCGGGGCGCTAGGCCTACGTGTTCTCTTCATGACGTGTCGTCTCCGCGGGTGTCGCACGCCGCGCATGAATCAGGCGCACGTGGCCGCGACGGGCCTGGAAGCACGATGAAGCCTCGCTCCTGCAACTCTGCGGCGGCGTCCATCGAGAGCTCGCTTCCTGCAGCCAACGTGCTGAACCAGTCGGACATCTTGATTAGCCTATAAGCGGTCTAACGAGAGTTCGACTCAACTCTGTATCCGTATACTTCAACGGCGGCTGCAGTCTATCGCGGCGATGGCGTGGATTCAATGTGTGCGGATGTCGAGTCGCCGCAGTCGCTTGCGCTCGAACCCGCGACCGGGAGCGGGCGGGATGGACCGTTCTCCATAGCGCGGATATGTCTGCGAGCGTTGCGGGATATCTGAGGTCACCAGCAGCCCGGGCCTGGGCCGAGTTGGTCGAGCGGGCTCCGGACGCCTCGCCTCGGTGGACGCTAGTTGACCGGGTTGCTCAGGTTGCGCGCCCGATCAGGTTTCAGGCGCGCGCAACCGTCACCGCGCGCACATCCCGCGCACCCGCGTCGAGCAACACCCTTGCGCAGGCGTCCAACGTCGCGCCGGTCGTGAGCACGTCGTCGACGAGCACGACCGTGCGATCCTCTATTCTGCGGCGAGCGCGGTGGGCGGCGCCCGGCATCCATCCTCCCAGCGCAAACGCGTGACGCACGTTGGCCTGACGCGCGTGACGGTCTAGCGCCGTTTGCGGAGGCGTGGCGCGCCAACGGCGAAGCACGCGCCACACGGGACGTCCGAGCGTCGCGGCCAGCAGGTCGGCTTGATTGTACGTGCGGCGCCATTGACGCCACGGATGAAGGGGAACGGGCACGACCGCGTCGGCGTCGTCGAGCAGATCGCCGGCGGCCTCGCGCAGCAGTGGACCGAGTCGTGCGGCCAGCGTTCGGCGGCCCTGAAACTTCAGGCCGTGGACGACGTCGCGCAGGATATCTTCAAACGGCCCGATAGCGTGCACGTGCGAGAGCGTCGTCGAGCGCGGCCCGAGATCGCAGGCGGGTATTGCGAATCGCCCGATGCGTGCCCAGCACGTGTCGCACACCGGCGACCGCGTCGGCGCGTCAAGCACGCGCGCGCACGACAGACACACCGGCGCAAAGACCGTCGCGATTAACGCATCAGCGATCGACGCCATCGAGCAACCTGACCGAACCCGACCGAACCCGACCCAACCTGGCCCAACCCGTCCTACTCCATCCCGTATCTCTTTCTCTTCTCCCACAGCGCCTTCCGGCTGATCCCGAGGATCTCGGCCGCCCGGCTCTGGTTGCCGCGCGTCTCCTTGAGCACAAACGCGACGTAGCGGCGTTCCAGGACGTCAAGCGTCGGCCGCTCGCTGGTCGCGCCATCGGCGACACGCTCCGGTGAGACGATCGACGACGGCAGGTCGGCGGCCGACAGG
Organism: Vicinamibacteria bacterium; assembly: GCA_016650245.1. GTDB lineage: Bacteria > Acidobacteriota > Vicinamibacteria > Vicinamibacterales > JAENWD01 > JAENWD01. The sequence goes on along the minus strand of JAENWD010000058.1, from coordinate 11,814 downwards.
AGGGGGCCGTCCGTGTTGAGCACGGCCCGCTCGAGCACGTGGCCGAGTTCGCGGACATTGCCGGGCCAGTTGTAGCCGGCCAGCGCCGCAAGGGCTTCGGGCGTCAGTGTGGGCACCTTGCGGCCGGACGCCTCGGCGATCTCCGACATCAATCGCCGGATCAGGATCGACAGGTCACCCTTTCGCTCGGCGAGCGGCGGCACACGCAGCGGCAACACACGGAGGCGGTGATAGAGGTCCGTGCGAAAGCGCCCCTCGGCCACCGCCAGTGCGATGTCCTCCGACGCCGAGGCGACGACGCGAGCGCGGACGGGCACCGAGATGTTCGACCCCAACCGCTCGACCTGCTTCTGCTCGACCAGGCGCAGCAGCTTGCCCTGCGCATCGAGTGGCAGCTCGTCGACGCGATCCAGGTACACCACCCCCTGGCCGGCCAGCTCGAATCGACCAGGCCTGGCCATGGTGGCGTCGGTGAACGCGCCACGTTCGTGGCCGAAGAGCTCCGATTCGATCAAGGTTGCAGGCAGGCCGGGACAGTCCACGACCACAAACGGGTGGTGCCTGCGGGACGACAGCGCGTGCAGGGTCCGGGCGACCAGATCCTTGCCGGCACCGGTGCCGCCGGTGACAAGGACGTTGGCGTCGGCCGCGGCGTAGCGCGTCAGCTCGGCCAGCATCGCGCGCATCGCCGCGCTGCGCGCGACCAGCGGGGCTAGGCCTTCGACGCGGGCGCGGGCAGGTCGACGAGGCTGCTGATGTCGATTGGAATGGCGCTGCCCCACAGGCGTTCGAGTCCGTAAAATCTGCGCGTTTCGGCGCTGAAGACGTGCACCACGAAGTCGAAGTAGTCGAGCAGGACCCAGCCGGTCCGGTCGTAGCCTTCCGTGTGCGATGGCTTCAACCGCCGCGCGCCGAGCGCATCCTCGACCGCGTCGGCAATCGCGCGAATCTGCCGCGCGTTGCCGCCGGTCGCGAGCACGAAGAAATCGGTGAAGGCGGCCGCCTTGCGCAGGTCGAGCAGACTGATGTGATCCGCCTTCTTCGACGCCGCAGCCTTCACGGCCTCCATCACGTCGAGCGGCAACTTCGCCCTGGCCGCCGAGACCATCGTCGTGTCGGCAGGGCTCGTCGCGCGCGTTTCCGGCACGACCGGCATGCGATCAAACGGCACGTCTGGTCGCCTCGCCGCCGGGCGCTTCTTGCCGGACGACTTCTTCACGGAGCGCTTGCGCGCCGCCTGGCTCGTGGTGGGTCGCTTAGCCGTGCTCTTGCGCATGCAACTCGCTGGCCGCCTTCAAAGGCCCGGCGGCAGGGGAGGGGGAAACCAGGGCCCGGCCGTACAGCCCGTGCCTGACGATGTGCTGCTCGACCAGAGGTGGCGTCATGCCCGTGATGGCGCGGTTGTCGGCCGCGGCCAGCCGGATGGCCGTCGCCGACACCGACGGCGTCTTCGCATGTACCAGCCAGACAGCCGGTTGCGTCGTCTCCGCCGGGCTCGGAGGCGCCGCCGCCTCGGCCACCCGCATGCGCGAGGCCAGCGCCGGTAGCTGGTCGCGCAGCGACGCGGCGTCCCGTCCTGGCCGGGAGACCACGACGAAGTGCGCGCGGGTCAGGATGGCCGGGTACTCGTGCCAGGTCGCAATTTCTGCAAACGCATCGGCGCCCGTGATGAAGAACATCTGCGATGCCTGCCAGCCCTGGGCGGCATACGTCGCCAGCGTGTGGCTGGTGTAGGACGGGCCGTCGCCATGCAGCTCCCTGTCGTCGGCCAGCACGCCTGGCGTCTCGGCGATGCCAAGCGCGACCATCGCGAAGCGGTGCTCCGGCGAGGCCGAGGGCTGCGACGTCCGGTGAGGCGGGATGCGCGCCGGGATCAGGTGCACGGCGTCCAGACCCAGCGCCGCGTCAGCGGCCAGGGCCGCCGCCAGATGTCCGTGATGGAACGGGTCGAAGGTGCCGCCGAGAAGGCCGATACGGCCGGTGCGCGTCATTCCTGAAGGCAGAATAGCAGAAGCCACGTGAATTGCAGATTGCAGATTGCAGATTGACGATTGCAGATTGCAGATTGCGAAATTACGCTGATGGACGGGGGATTACCTGGATTCGGTCGCGCTCAGATCGACGACCGCTTTGTGCGCCGCGCGCGCGTCGGCCAGGATGGTCCAGGCGGCTTCGAGCAGCGGCTGCAGGCCGGTGCCGGCGACGGCCGAGATGCGGAAGAATGGCAGCCCCAGCTGACGCGCACGCGCCTCGAGCGAGGCGACCAGCGGTTCGTCGGTGGCCGCGTCGATCTTGTTGGCGGCCACCAGCTGCGGCTTGCTGCCCAATCCCGCGTCAAACAACGCCAGTTCGCGGCGAAGCACATCAAGGTCGTCGGCCGGCGCCCGACCCGACAGGCCTGACACGTCGACCAGGACGATCAGGACTTTCGTGCGCTCGAGGTGCTTGAGGAAGCGATCGCCAAGCCCGTGCCCCGTGTGCGCGCCCTCGATGAGCCCAGGCACGTCCGCGACGACGAAACTGCGGTCGTCGCGCATCAGCACAACGCCCAGATTCGGCGTCAGCGTGGTGAACGGGTAATCGGCAATCTTCGGCTTGGCCGCCGAGATGCGCGAGATCAACGTGGACTTGCCCGCGTTGGGATAGCCGACCAACCCGACATCGGCCAGCAGCTTGAGGTGCAGCCGCAGCTTGCGCGCGTCGCCAGGCAGTCCGGGCTGCGACTTGCGCGGCGCGCGGTTGGTGGAGGTCGCGTAGAACGCGTTGCCCAGCCCGCCTTTGCCACCCCTGGCCACCAGCACGCGCTGGCCGGGCTCGGCAAGGTCGGCAAACAGGGTCCACGCGGGTTCGTGGGCCCGTGGGAGCGTGGGAGCGTGACGTTCCTCCTCCGGCTCCGCCGCGTACACCAATGTGCCGATGGGCACGTCGAGCACCAGGTCGTGGCCCGTGCCACCGGTGCGGTTCGAGCCCGATCCCGGCTTGCCGTCGTCAGCATGGTGCTCGGGATGAAAGCGGAAGTTGACCAGCGTGTTGATGTGGTCGCTGGCGACCAGATACACCGATCCGCCGGGGCCGCCGTTGCCGCCGTCGGGCCCCCCGCGCGGGATGAACTTCTCGCGGCGGAAGCTCATGGCGCCACGTCCGCCGTGGCCAGCAGCGATGTCGATGTCGACTTCGTCAACGAACACTTTTTGTGGATCCTGAGGTTGGGTCGGGTTGATGTTGGTTGATCGGGTTGGAAAACAAAAGGGCGGCGTGCGCGAAGCACTGCCGCCCTTCAACCTGACCAACCAGCATCAACCCGGCCCAAACGTGGCCAAACCTGGCCCCACCCGGCCAAACCGGTTGGTTGTTACTCGACGGGGTGAACGCTGATGAAGCGTCCGCGCGCGCCGTGGTCTTCGAACTTCACGCGGCCCCCGACCTTGGCAAACAGCGTGTCGTCTTTGCCCAGGCCCACGTTGACGCCGGCCTGGAATTTGCGGCCGCGCTGCCGGATGAGAATCGACCCGCCGGTCACCACGTTGCCGTCGTGCTTCTTGACGCCCAGCCGCTGTGAGTTGCTGTCGCGGCCGTTGCGTGAGCTGCCCTGTCCCTTTTTTGTTGCCATGGCTAGGTCACGATCTCCTTCACGAGCAGCCGCGTGTAGATGGCGCGGTGGCCGCGCGTCTTGCGGAAGCCCTTGCGGCGCTTCTTCTTGAACACCCGGATCTTGGGGCCCCGCGACTCGCCCTCGATCACGGCCACCACGCGGGCGCCGGACACGAACGGCGCGCCGGCCATGATTTCGCCGCCGTCTTTGGCCACGAAGAGCACCGTGCTCACCGACACTTCTTCGCCGGTCTCGCCCGCGAAGTGGTCGACCTCGACCGTGGCTCCGGGCGTGACTTTGACCTGCCGCCCGCCGCTCTGGATGATTGCGTACACGATCTCGCTCCTGATGGCGGACCTGAAGGTCCGCGCTACATCTCGAGGGCGGGCCTGAAACCCCCGCGCTCCTGCCCTGGACCGACACATCGGCCCCGGACAAAGGGTTAATTGTAGCAGGGAGGGGTCTTGGGTGGCAAGGCCCGCTCTACTTAAGTAATACCCGCGATCCGCGGATCTTCTGGCTGCTCAAGGTGCTCAGGAAACTGGGCACCAGCCGGTCCATCAGCTCGAAATACGACGACAACGCCGGCGTGGACTGCTGCGGACTGTAAAGGATCTCCTCGCGGAACGTCTCGGAGTACAACGTCGCCCCCGTCCGGCCGTCGATGAAGATGAACTTGGGCCGCAGGATGAAGCCCTTGCGTTCCATGTAGGTGCGCACCGGGACGACGCGGCGGCGGCCGAGCGTGTCGTAGTACTCCTGCTCGCGCTGCACGAAGCCGGAGCGGGCGTGCGGCGTGAACAGCACCGAGCCGGTGACGATCAGCGGGTTCTGGAACTCCTCGCCGATCTTCTTCCAGTAGTCCACGTTGGCGAAGATCGTCTCGAGCGGCTCAAGGTCCTTCTCGTCCTTGATGCGCGGCGGCTGCGCGTCACCCGCCGGTGGTTGCACAGCGGGCGGCTGCGCCGCCTGGGTTGGTCCGTTGGTGCCGGTGCTGCCGTTGGTCCCCTCGGTCCCGGCCGGCGCGGCCGCGTCGGCCGGCGGCGGCGCTTCGGGCTTCTCGCCGCGCTGCTCGACCGCCAGTTCCATCAACGGCAGCACGTCGGCGTCGATGACCCGCAGACCCGACTTGGATCGCAGCTGGCTGCGGAGCAGACGCACGGTCTCGAGGTTGGCGTCGACGTCTTCCGATCCGCCTGCGAGAAAGCCGGCAATCAACACGCGCTGAAACGCCGACACGTCCATCTTGGGCTGGATCGGCGTTTCGATCGGCACCTCGTAGAAATTGGTGCACGCGCTCACCGTGAGCGCAAGCAGACTAGCGGCTGCCGCGGCGGCTCGTGCGGTCATTGATTTCCTTGAACAACTCGTAGTTCTGCCGGACCATCTGGTTTTCCGGCTCGAGTTCGAGCGCGCGCTCGTACGCCTTGCGCGCCTTGTCGAACTCGCCTTCGTGCTCGTAGGCGACGGCCAGGTTGTTGAACGCGGCCGAGTAGGACGGGTCGATCTTGGCGGCCTGATCCCAGCGATAGATGGCTTCGCGCCATAGCCCTCGCTGTGCCACCGAGATCCCGAACTCGACGTGCTTCTTCGCGCTGTCGCGGGCATCGTCAGCCAGGGCCGGGGCAGTCGGCACCAGGAGCAGGAACGCCGCAACCAGCACGTATCGAGTCATGGCGGGAATCCCCTCACTATGCCACCGGGCCACGGGAGGTGCAAGTAAATGCGATGGCCTCTGCTCACTCATCACAGGTAGTCGCGAGCAAGCCCCATACCACGCGTATTTAGACGCCCGCCGGAGGAAAAACGGTTGGACATCGCCCGAATGTCCCCGGGCAATGCCGTGGACGGTTGTTTCGGAGGACGTAAGCCCTTACAATCGAGCGCACGAGGAGGTCGGGCGGGAGCAACCGCCATGGACCTGCTGTGCCTCGACCCTTCCGCGCCAGACTTCCCCTCACGTCTTCGCGACATTCCTGACCCGCCCGAGCGGCTGTGGGTTCGCGGCAATCCGCGCACACTGTCCCGCACGTCTGTGGCCATCGTGGGCTCGCGGCGCGCATCGCCGGGCAGCCTCGACATCGCGCACCGCATGGCGTCGGACCTGGCCAGGATTGGCGTGACGATCGTCTCGGGCCTGGCGCGCGGCTGCGACGGCGCCGCCCATCGGGGCGCACTCGACGCCGGAGGCATCACCATCGCCGTGCTCGGATCGGGTCCTGATGTGATCTATCCACCTGAACACCACGCGCTGGCGGAACAGGTCGCGCTTCAAGGCGCGATTCTGAGCGAGTTCGCTCCCGGCGCGTTGCCCTTGCCGCATCACTTCCGCCAAAGAAACCGACTCATCAGTGGGCTGGCTCACGGCGTGATCGTGATCGAGGCCAACGACAAGAGTGGGTCGCTCATCACGGCCGGCTGCGCGCTGGCGCAGGGAAGAGAAGTCATGGTCGTTCCCGGCACCGTGCTCGCCGGCCGCAATCGCGGAGGCCACCAGTTGATTCGCGACGGCGCCGCGCTTGTTGAAAACGCGGAGGACGTCCTGGCGGTGTTGGTGAACGCGGTCCCACTCCTCCGCGCGAGCACAGCGAGCGCGCCCCCCGCGGCCCAAGGCCGCGCCCCCCGCACGAGCGAAGCGAGTGCGCCTCCCGTCGGCGTAGCCGACGCCCCCGACGACCCCGTGCTCGCCACCCTCGACCCGGCCGAGCCGCAGGACTTCGACCAGCTCGCGCGGCGTACCGGCCTGTCCGGGCAGCCCTTGCTGGCGCGATTGGCCGAACTGGAATTGTCGGGCCAGATTGCCCGATATCCTGGGGGACGGTTCGTGCGCTGCTCGGGGAAGGTGATAACGTAGCCGCAGGTCCGGCGCCCGGAGAGTCCCGGGTGGTCGACCAGAAGTTGTTATGTCTAAACCACTTGTGATTGTCGAGTCGCCGGCCAAGGCCCGCACGCTCGAGCGGTTCCTCGGGAAAAACTACGTCGTCATGGCCAGCGTCGGACACATCCGCGACCTGCCGCAATCGGCCAAGGAGATCCCGGCCGGCATCAAGGACAAGCCTTGGGCGCGCTTCGGCGTGGACCTTGAGGGCGACTTCACGCCGCACTACGTCATCCCCGACGACAAGAAGAAGAATGTCCAGAACCTGAAGGCCGCGCTCAAGGACGCCTCGGAAGTGCTGCTTGCTACCGACCCGGACCGCGAGGGCGAGTCGATCTCCTGGCACTTGAGCGAGGTCCTCAAGCCCAGGGTCCCGGTCCGCCGGATCGAGTTCCACGAGATCACAGAAGAGGCGGTCAACGAGGCCCTCGCCCACGCCCGCGACATCAACCAGAGCCTGGTCCGCGCGCAGGAGAGCCGGCGCATCGTCGATCGCCTCTACGGCTACTCGCTGTCGCCGGTGCTGTGGAAGAAGGTGCAAAGCGGACTCAGCGCGGGGCGAGTACAAAGCGTCGCCGTCCGGCTGATCGTCGAACGGGAAGAAGCCCGGCGTGCCTTCCGCACCAGCACCTTCTGGGATCTGGAAGCGACGCTGACCGGTGAGGGCAAGGAGTTTCCCGCGACGCTGGTGCGCCTTGGCGAGGCGCGCGTGGCGATCGGCAAGGACTTCGATTCTGCCACCGGCGCGCTGAAGACGCGCGGAGTGCGTCACCTGGACGAACCGGCGGCCCGCGCGCTGGCGACCGCGCTCGAACGGAACTTGCCGTGGACAGTCACCTCGGTCGAGGCCAGGCCTGGCCTCGAGCGGCCGGCCCCGCCGTTTACCACCTCCACGCTCACGCAGGAAGCCAGCCGCAAGCTTGGCTATTCCACGGGCCGCACGATGCAGATCGCGCAGCGGCTGTTCCAGGGCGTCGAGATCGGCAACGGCGAGATCGAGGGCCTCATCACCTATCACCGCACGGACTCGACGACGCTGGGCGACAGGGCACTGACCGAATCGGCGCGCGTCATCGGCGACATGTTCGGCGCGGAGTATCACGACGGCCCGCGGCGGTACCAGACCAAAGTCAAGAATGCTCAGGAGGCGCACGAGGCCATCCGGCCCACCGACTTCCGGCAGACGCCGCAGAAGCTGGCCTCGCTGCTCGAGTCCGACGAGCTGCGCCTGTACGACCTGATCTGGAAGCGCACGATGGCGTCGCAGATGCGGGACGCCCGCGTGCTCAAGACGACGGTGGAGATCACCGCCTCCCAGACTGTTATAGAGGCGGGGTTCCAGCCCCGCGACGGCGAGCCCGGCGAGGCTGCCCTGTTCACAGCGTCGGGCAAGGCGATCGAGTTTGCCGGGTTCCGGCGCGCCTACGTCGAAGGCAGCGACGACCCGCAGGCCGAGCTCGAGGATCAGGAGACGATTCTGCCGGCCTGCGCGGTCGGCGATCGCGTCTACGCGCAGGGCGTGATGCCGGCGGGCCGCGAGGGCCTGGCGCTTCTGGGTCTGGACGCGAAGAGGCACGAGACGCTGCCGCCGGCGCGCTACACCGAGGCGGCGCTCATCAAGGAACTGGAAGCCGCCGGCATCGGCCGGCCCTCCACCTACGCGTCGATCATCCAGACGATTCAGAATCGCGGCTACGTGTTCCGCCTCGGCAAGGCGCTGGTGCCGTCGTTCACGGCGTTTGCGGTGACCGAGCTGCTGCGCATGCACTTCACTGACTACGTCGATGTCGGCTTCACCGCGGAGATGGAAGAGGTGCTCGACGCCATCAGCAACGGCGAGCGCGAGTGGCTCGACTTCGTCCGCGCGTTCTACCGCGGCGACGACCGGCACGTCGGGCTCGAGGCGCTGATCGAGCAGAAGCAGAGCGAGATCGACTATCCGGCCATCGACGTCGGCGTCGATCCGGGCACAGGGCAGGCGATCCGCGTGCGCATCGGCCGTTACGGGCCGTTTCTGCAGCGCGGCGAAGGCGGAGAGGGCAACACGGCGTCGCTGCCCGACGATCTCCCGCCGGCCGACCTCACCGTCGAGCACGCCGTGCAGTTGGTCGAGGCCAAGGCGCTGGGACCACAGGATCTCGGCGCGGATCCGGCCACCGGCCTGCATGTCTACGTCATCGTCGGTCGCTTCGGGGCGTTCGTGCAGTTGGGTGAGACCGAGAAGGGCAGCAAGGAGAAACCGAGGCGCGCGTCGTTGGTCGCCGGGATGAGCGAGAAGTCAATCACGCTCGACCAGGCACTCCAGCTGCTGTCACTGCCCCGCGATCTGGGCACGCATCCAGACGGCGGGAAGACCATCGTTGCCGGACAGGGGCGGTTTGGCCCGTATGTGAAGCACGGCGACGAGTTCCGGTCGCTCGAAGACACCGACGACGTCTTCACGATCGACCTGGGCCGTGCGCTGGAACTGCTGGCGGCGCCGAAGAAGTCCCGCGGCCGGAAGACGACGGCCAGGACGGTGCTGAAGGAAGTGGGCGCGCATCCTCGCAGCGGCGCGATGATCACCCTGCTGGCGGGTCGGTACGGCCCGTACGTCACCGACGGCACGACCAACGCGTCGCTGCCCAAGAGCCAGTCGCCCGAGCAGGTCACCCTCGAACAGGCGGTCGAGCTGCTGGCGGCACGCGAAGGCGCGCCGAAGAAGGGCCGCGCCGTCAAGCGCGCCGCCGGTGGCGCGAGGAAGACGACTCGGCGCAAGACGGTGGGGGCGGCCTCGTAGTGCAAAATGCGAAGTGCTAAGTGCAAAGTACGAGTGGGCAACGCGCACGGCGAGGGATGACCCCGGCGCTGTAGTTTGCACCTTGCATTTTGCATTTTGCACTTCGTCCAGTCAGTCATGGTTCGCATCATCGGTGGGGGATTGGCCGGTTGCGAAGCGGCGTGGCAGGTCGCCAGCCGCGGGGTGCCGGTGACGCTGTACGAGATGCGTCCCGTGCGGCCAACCGAGGTGCACAAGACCGACCGGTTGGCGGAACTGGTCTGCAGCAATTCCTTCCGCGGCGACAAACTGGACAACGCCGTCGGGCTGCTCAAAGAAGAGATGCGGCGGCTCGGCTCGCTCGTGATGCGCGCGGCCGAGGCGGCACGTGTTCCGGCCGGCGCGGCGCTGGCCGTCGATCGCGACCGCTTCTCACAAGCTGTCACCGACGCCATCGCATCGCATCCGCGCATCACGGTCGAGCGGCGTGAGATTGTCCGTGTACCCGAGCCGGACGGCGCGCCCTGGATTATCGCCACAGGGCCGCTCACCTCGGACGCGCTCTCGGCCGACATCGTGCGTTTCGTCGGCGCCGAACACCTCTCCTTCTACGACGCCATCAGCCCGATCGTGCTGGCCGAATCGATCGACCGGAGCAAGGTGTTCAGACAGAGCCGGTGGGATAGGAGCCTGGGGCCGAAGACGGCCGAACAGCCTCAGGCCTCAAGCCTCAGGCCTCACGAATTTCAGGATGCACCCGAGGCCGGAGGCCCAACGCCCGAGACCTGTGGTGTGGACGACGGGCAGGGCGACTACCTGAACTGCCCGTTCACGAAAGACGAGTACGACCGGTTCTACGAAGCGCTGGTCGGCGCCGAGTCGGCGACGGTCCACGACTTCGACACCGCGAGGTTCTTCGAAGGCTGCCTGCCCATCGAGGTGATGGCGCATCGCGGGCGCGACACGCTGCGCTTTGGCCCGATGAAACCTGTCGGCCTGGTCGATCCGCGGACGGGGCGGCAGGCCTGGGCCGTGGTGCAACTGCGCCAGGACAATCTGGCCGGCGACCACTGGAGCCTGGTCGGGTTTCAGACGCAGTTGAAGTGGGGCGAGCAGGCGCGTGTGCTCCGAATGATTCCAGGCCTCGAGCAGGCTGAGTTCGCGCGCTTCGGGATGGTGCATCGCAACACCTACATCAACGGCCCGACCGTGTTGCAGCAGACCTGGCAGACGCGAGCACGCCCTGACCTGTTGTTTGCGGGACAGGTGAGTGGCGTTGAAGGCTACGTCGAGTCGGCGGCCTCGGGTCTGCTGGCGGGCCGCAACGCCGCCGCATTGGTGCTTGGCGAGCCGCTGATCACCTTGCCGCGCACCACCGCCATCGGCGCGCTGGCGTACTACGTGTCGCACGCCGAGGCGAAGTACTACCAGCCGAGCAACATCACCTTCGGCATCATGGCGCCGCTCGACGTGGTGGGACGCCGCGCGCCCAGGGGTGCGGACCGCAAGCGGGCGATGTCCGAGCGGGCGCTGGCGGATCTGGAGGCTATGGGGCCTGGCCCCCGTACTGATCGCGGGGGCCAGGCCCCCTTACTGGCATGAAGGTGCACGACGGATCGCTCAAGCAGTACGTCCGCGACTTCGTCGAGTACCTGCGGCTCAACCGCAATGTCTCGGAGCATACCGTCCGGGCGTACGAGAGCGACCTGTCGCAGTTCCTCACCGCCAGCGCCGCGGCCCAGCAGCGCACCCGGCCGTCGTTGACGCCGGCCGACTTCTCGCCCGACAACGTCCGCCTGTTTCTCGGCGCGCTGTTCCGTGACGGCGCCGGCCGCGCCACCGCCGCGCGCAAGCTGGCGGCGGTGCGGACCTTCGCGCGATGGCTGCGGCGCGAAGGTGTGATCGAAGGCGATCCGTCGGCGCTGGCCGGCACCCCGTCGCGCGAGCAGAAGATTCCCGTGCATCTGTCCATCGAAGAGATGGCCAGGCTGCTCGAAACGCCCGATCGCCGCTCGCCGCTCGGCAGGCGAGACCAGGCGATGCTCGAGCTGTTCTATGCCTCGGGCCTGCGGTTGAGTGAGCTGACCGGACTCGATCTCGACGACCTGAATCTGAGCGCGCGAATGGTGCGCGCCCTGGGCAAGGGGCGGAAGGAGCGGCTCGTCCCGATGACACAGACGGCAGCCGACGCGATCCGCGCCTACCTGCCTGACCGCGAACTCATGGTGCGGGGTCCGGGGTCCGCAATCCGCAATCCGCAATCCGCAATCCGCCGTCCGCGCCCCGACCATCCCCTCTTCGTGAACTACCGCGGCCAGCGCCTGACACCGCGCAGCGTGCACCGCCTGGTGCGGAAGTACGTCGCGCTGTGCAGCACGCGGTTCGGCATCTCGCCGCACGCGCTGCGTCATTCGTTCGCCACGCACCTGCTGCAGGGCGGCGCGGATGTGCGTGGCATCCAGGAACTGCTCGGCCACGCGCAGCTCAGCACCACACAGCGCTACACGCACGTCAATGCCGCGCACCTGATCGAGGTGTACCGGCAAGCGCATCCTCGCGCGAAGAAGGGCGGGTAGGGCGAGTGGG